>NZ_JAVKGR010000010.1:0-87105 GCF_031470965.1 Nesterenkonia aerolata
GAGTAGTCCTCTGCGCCATCATCGCCTGCCTACGCACATAGGAGACACGCCCTAGGCGTATCGAGCGGAAGCGTGACTCACTCCGGTGCGAGGACCTCCAGCCCGTGCGCACGGGCAGCCTCGGCAAGCCTGATGTCGTAGGTCAAGATTGCTGAAGCCTCGACACGAAGCGCACCGGCGAGGTGCAGCGCATCGAGACTGCGGAGACCGACCTGCGGATACAGCCCCGCTTCCCGGAACTGGTCCCTGGTCAATGGAGTCAGCGTCACACCATCGAGGACGGTGGTGATCAACACCTGATCAATGTTGTGTCGTATTCCGATCCGGCGCAGCTCGGTTTCCAGGAGATCATTGGAAACGAGGGTCGGTCCTTCGTCAAGATAGCTGCGCAGCCCGTCCGACTCCTGCTCATCGCTGATGAGCTTCACCGCCGCTGAGGTGTCGAGATAGATCACCCGGGTCATCGTCGATGCAGCAGCGGCAGTCGTCATCAGCGATCCTCGCGCTCGTCATCAATGATCTCGCTCACGGAACGTTTGAGCGCAACTTTCGGGAGGGCTGACCAACCACCGCTTCTCCGAGCAGGGCGCGAAACCGGGAAGGGCAGCACTGGCGTCGCGGTAGGGGAGAGATACGCGACGACGACGCCGTGATTCGTCACCTCCATCGCTTCTCCAGCAGCGACACGACGCAGCACATCCGCTGAGTTGTTGCGGAGTTCGCGGTGCGTGATCGTAGCCATGATCCGAGCGTAGCACTATCCGTAGCACATCTGATGTCCTGTTGCTGGTTACTCGCCGGCCCCACCAAGATGACTCAATGACTAGGCGACAGAAATCTCGGCTCTTCCGAGCTCAGTGCGGCCATATCGAGACCCATATCGAGAGAGGAACGCCGTCGTCGGGGGAACGCCGAACGTATACGCTCGCCCTATGAGGATCGTCGTCGCCGGAGCAACAGGGACCATCGGCCGTCGTATCGGAGAAGAGCTGCGGAGGCGGGGTCACGAGGTGGTGCCGCTCAGCCGGGGCCTCGGCGTGGATGTCTCCACCGGCGCCGGTCTGGACACGGCGATGGCTGGCGCTGATGCCGTGGTCGATGCACTGAACATCGAGACTCTCTCCGGGCGGCGGGCAGCGAAGTTCTTCACCACTTGCGCCCGGCAGCTGACAGCGGCGGCGCAGAAGGTCGGGGTGTCACGGATCGTGTGCGTGTCGATCGCCGGTGCGGCGAACCCGCAAGTGCATCGGCTCTTCGGCTACTACCGTGGCAAGGCCGCGCAGGAACGCGCGTATGCCGATGCCGACGTCGACACCACGATCGTGCTCTCCACCCAGTGGTTCGAGCTCATGGACGACGTCGTGCGGCGAGCCAGCTTGGGACCGGTGACCGTGCTGCCTACGATGCGCATGGCTCCGCTCACCGCTGCCGGGGCGGCGGAGTTCGTCGTCGATGAGATCGAAGACAGCCGGGCAGGTGATCGTTGCATAGCCGTCAAGGGGCCGGAAGAGATGACCACGCTCGAGGTCGTCCGGAGAATTCTTGATGCCCGCGGAGAGATGTCCGGCCGACGCCCGAAGGTGCTGCGGGAGCTGCCCTATTTGGGGCGAGCAACGGCTAACGGCGGCCTGATCCCTGAGGAGGCCACCGTCGATCCCACCACACTGGAGGAATGGCTGCGTCAGGATCCGCCGCGCTGAACCGCCGTAGGACCCCCAGTACCTCAGAGTTCGAAGGTCATCCCCGGCTTGACCATCGTCAGCTCACCGCCGAACCGGGTTCGGGCCTCAGCTTCGATGTCTGCCGTCTGGGCGGGGTCCGCCAGGTGGGTGACTGCCAGATGCCGCACCTCAGCGGCGGCCCCCAGATCACCGACGGTGTGCCCGTCCAGGTGCCCATGCCCGGTGACGTCAATGCCGTCGGCCGCCCGATAGGTGGCCTCGGCCAGCAGCAGCCTGGCCTCCCGGGACAGCTCCACCAGTTCTTCGGTGTATCCGGTATCGGCCGTGTAGACGAACCCGAGGTCAGGGAACCGCATGGACAAGGTCGGCACCGGGTGGTCAGCTCGGATGGTCTCCACGCTCAGCCCGTCGATCTGCAGGCTCTGCCCCGGTTCCACCTGGATGAGGTCGAACTGCGAACGCAGTGGTGTGCGCATCGTGCTCAGGCTGGGAATGCCGAAGACCTCATCCAGGCCGTCGAGCTTGCCCGGAAAATCCGTCGGAGCATAGAGCGGCAGCGCGCGCTGCACCGTAGGGAAAGACCGCCGATAGGCCAGCACCGTCAGGTCCGCGCAGTGGTCAGCGTGCGAATGTGAGGCGAGCACCGCAGTCACCCGATCCAGCAGCCCCTCCGCGGCCAGCCGGGCCACCACACCGGGCCCGCAGTCGATGAGCAATCCCCCACCGGAGTGTTCCAGCAGATACCCGGAGGCCGGGCCCAATGGGGTCGGGGCGCAGGCAGATGCTCCGAGGACGGTCAGGGTCGCGGTCATAGTGTCACCTCAGGAATCTCTCGATGATGTGTCGCACGCACACTCACCTGCGTGCCGACCTCCATATACTCACTCGCAGTGCACGGAAGCTCCAGCCCCGTCTCCAAGCGCACCCGGCCGCGGTAGCGGTCCCCGCCGAACTCCATCGCCAGCACCGTACCGAGCGCAAGCTCTCCGCCGACGTCGGGAACCTCACCCTGCGAGGCAGGTGCTGCGGCGAAATCCAGGGCACGTACGGCCACACCATCGCCGCCGTCATCGCGGACCGGAATCTCCACACCGGCAGAGATCCGCACCCGGCCAGCCCGGGGCCGGTCCTCGACGGCGACCACAGTGGCCCCGCCGAGGAACTCCGCCGCCCAGGAGGTCCCGGGACGGTGCCACACCTGTTCCGGGGTGCCGGACTGTTCGATCCTCCCCGCATTCATCAGCACCAGATGATCGGACATCGCCAGCGCCTCGTCCTGATCATGGGTGACCATGATGGTGGTGACCCCGGCCGCGCGGATCATGGCGCTCAGATCAGCACGCAACCGTCCTCGAAGCTGCGGGTCCAGGGCCGCCAGCGGCTCATCGAGCAGCAGCACCTGCGGGTACGGGGCCAAGGCGCGGGCGATCGCGACGCGTTGGCGCTGCCCACCGGAGAGGTCATCCACAGACCGATCTGCGAGATCCTGGATCTGACACAGCTCCAGCAGCTCAGCCACCCGACGTCGGCGCTCCGCGGAGGGCCGCTTCTGGGCGCGCAGTCCGAAGGCGATGTTGGCTTTCACATCGAGGTGATCGAAGAGCGCATACTGCTGCGGCACCCAGCCGATCTGCCGTCGCTGGACCGGCACACGGGTCATATCCCGCTCCCCGATTCGGATGCTCCCCTGGTTCGGGCGCAGGACCCCACCGACGAGCTTCAGCAACGTGGTCTTCCCGCAGCCCGAGGGCCCGACCAGCGCGGTGATCGACCCGGCCGGGGTGTCGACGTCGATGTCCTCCAAGGCCGCGCGGGTGGTGCCCGGATACCGGTAGCTGATACCCCGGCACTGCAGTGCCGTGGCCTGCAGTGCGGTGGTTTGCAGTACGGTGGCCTGTTCTGCCGATGCCGTCATGCCTGCCCCGCTTTCGCTCCGCCGAGCTTCTCCATCGCGATCGCCGGGGGTATCACCAGCGCCAGGAACAGCACGGTCTGAGCTGCTGCGGACTCGATCCTCCCGGTCAGATAGGAGTCGAACAGGGACACCGGCATCGGCTGCTCCGTAGGTGTGAAGAGGAAGAAGGAGACGTTGAACTCTCCCAGGGACAGGGTCAGCACCATCAGGGTGCCCGCCAGCAGAGCAGTGCGCACTCCGGGTGCGGTGACGGTGAAGAAGCGCCGCAGCGGCCCCACTCCGAGGGAGGAGGCGACCGTCTCCTTCTCCTGCAGGCGCGGATCGGACATCGCCGGCAGCAGCGTGCCGAAGAGGAACGGCATGGTGTAGAGGATGTGGCCACCGACCAACAGCCAGCCGGTCGGGCGCAGTTCCGGGAAGGTGAGGATCAGCCCGAGCCCGATGGCGATGCCCGGCACGGCGATGGGCAGGGTGGACAGTGACCGGATGAGGCTGCGCCCCGGGAAGCGGTAGCGGGCCACCAGCCAGGAGGCGGGCAGGGCCACCGCCATATCAATGATCAGCACGATGACGGCGATCCGCAGGCTGACCAGCACCGCATCGCCCATGCGGGTCCAGGCGGCCGTCAGCCACTCCATCGTCAGCCCGGCGAGAGGGCCCTGCACCCAGGACTCACTGAGGGCGACGAGGATGACCACCGGCAGGGGGATCAACGTGATCACGCTGGCCAGCACGGCGGCGAACCGCCCCACGTGCCCCACCGAGTCCAGCTGCTTGCGCTCACCGCGGGGAGCACGCTGGGGGGTCGGCTGACTGGCCGGGTCCGTACGGGGCCCGGCGGTGGCGTCGTCGATGACGCTCATATTCTGGCGCTCACCACCTTGCGGTCGCCCCAGGCGTTGACACCGACGAGGACGACAGTGGTGATGGTCGCCAGGATCAGGCTCAATGTCGCCGCCAATTGGGGTTGGAAGTTGTCGGTGAAGGCTGCGGCGATCTCCAGGGGCATGACCCGCTGACCCAATGTGAGCGTGGCCGCCGTGCCGAAGGCCCCGAATCCGGTGGCCAGGGACAGCGCGGCCGCACTGGCCAGCGCTGGGCGCAGGGCCGGCAGGATGACTCGCCCGTAGATCGTCAGTGTCGAGGCTCCCAGGCTGCGTGCGGCGTCGATCGCCTCGGGCCGGACTCCGGCGGCGGCACCGCGGACCACCATCACCACACGCGGGATCTGGAAGTAGAAGTAGGCCAGGGTCAGCCCCGTCCACGTGTAGGCGATCTGCAGGTGCCGCTGGCCCACTGCGCTCTCCAGCGCCAGCGGCACCACTCCGGTGTTGCCGACCATCAGGATGATGAAGAACCCGATGACGATGCCGGGCAGGCTCAGCGGCAGGGTGAGCGCCACGGCCATGATCCGTCCGAAGAGAGTGTCATCGGAGCTCAGATACAGGCCCGCGGGCACACAGACGATGAGCGCGAGCAGCGTGGAGGAGACCGCGAGCACCGCGGTGAGCCCGAGCGAGGACATGTACCGTGAGCTGGTCAGCACCTGCCAGTACCGTTCGACGCCGAACCCTCCCTCGGGCAGGGTGAGGCTCTCGAGGGCCAGGGTGAGCAGCGGCCAGATCAGCAGCACCCCCAGCACGACGAGCAGCGGCAGTCCCAACCAGAGGGCTCGGGGGAGATCGGAACGGCGCATCAGCGGACGCGCTGCTCGAACTCTTCGACGATCTCGTCCTGGACCTCATTCATCTGCTCGAAGTCTGCGCCCTGGACGATCTCGTCGTACTCATCCTGCGGCGGGAACGCCTCTTCGGCCTCCTCGGGCAGCTCGACGTCGCGCACCGGCTGCAGGAAACTCTCGGCGAACTGGCTCTGCGCCTCGTCTGAGAGCACGTAGTCCAGCAGTTCTTTCCCGGCGTCCTCGTGCGGGGCTGATTCCACCAGGCTCATCGTGTAGGGAATGCTCAGCGAACCTTCGCAGGGGTAGACGACCTCGATGGGCGAGCCTTCGGCGGCCATCTGGTATCCGTTGAAGTCGGCGTCGATGAGGATGGGGATCTCACCCTGCTGGACCGAGGAGGTAGCAGTCTGGGCCGGATTGGAGACGCCGTTGTCGCTCATCGCTTCGGCCCATTCCAGGCCGGGCTCGGGGTCGTCGAAGTCGCCGCCGAGGGCGAGGTTCGCGGCGGTGAGGACGGAGTAGCCGACGGCTGCCTGGGCGGGGTCCAGGTAGCCGACCATGCCTTCGTACTGCGGGTCGGTGAGATCCTCCCAGCACTGCGGGACCTCGGCATCGCCGATCTCATCGGTGTTGACGAGCATGGCGATGGCGCCCTGGTGGACGGTGAACCAGTGGCCTTCGGGGTCCTTGAGGTCGTCGGGGATCTCGTCGAAGCCTTCCGGCTCGTAGGTGGTGACGAGCCCTTCCTCGACGGCTTCGAGTCCGAAGACGATGCCGTAGTAGGCGACGTCGGCGGCCGGTGCGTCCTGCTCGGCGGAGAGGGCGGCCAGAGTCTGGCCGGAGTTCTTCGGGTCATTGGGGGCATCGATGCCGGTCTCATCGGTGAAGCTCTGCAGCACCCCGCCCCAGTTGGCCCACTCAGTGGGAGTGTTGTAGCTGACGACGGTGTCCGACTCGACGTCGGAACCGTTCTCCCCGCCTCCGCAGGCGGTCAGGCCGAGCAGCGTCAGGGTCAGTGCGGAGCCTGCGACGGCGTGGCGGCGGATGTGCATAGGTGTTCTCCCATGGTGTGTGATGTGGCGTGATGCGGAGTGATATAGCGTGAAGTGGTGTCTGGATGCCGGGTGCGGACTCAACGGCCGAGGCGCCGGTGCGGGGCCGCCATGATAATTATCGTCAGTAGTGACAGAGCTTTCCGACCTGACTGAGGTCGCTCACTCGTCTGCCTCATGTTGAAGCCCCCTGCTGAAAGTCCGTGATAGTTCTGCCCGCCGCCCGACGGCGCACCAGACCGGACTCACCGTAGGGAAGCCAGGTGGACCACAGGCGGTCTTCCGGTAAACGGGGGACGAAGAGTTACCCAAGAGAAACATTGATCATGCGGATTCACTGATGGGATCTATGCATTGTGAGAACCCCGGTGACGGACCGTAGGATCGTGATATGAGTCACCCCTCAGATATCGAGATCGCCTCCGCAGCAACCCTGCGGCCCATTACCGACGTCGCCCATGACCTGGGACTCGGTGATGATGCCCTCTATCCCATCGGTCATCACATGGCGAAGATCGATGCCGAGCAGCTCAACGACCGCCCCGCTGCGGGCAAGGTCGTCCTGGTCACCGCGCTGACCCCCACCCCTGCCGGCGAGGGCAAGTCCACGATGACCGTGGGGCTGACCGACGGGCTGAACCGGATCGGAGTGAAGACGGCGGCCGCCCTGCGTGAGCCCTCGCTGGGCCCGGTGTTCGGCATGAAGGGCGGAGCCACTGGCGGCGGCTACGCACAGGTGGTGCCGATGGAGGACATCAACCTGCACTTCACCGGCGACTTCCACGCGATCACCTCGGCAAACAACCTGCTCGCCGCCAGCATCGACAATCACATTCAGCAGGGCAACGCACTGGGCATCGACCCGCGGCGCATCGACTTCCGCCGTGTGCTGGACATGAATGATCGAGCTCTGCGCCAGGTGGTCATTGGTCTGGGTGGCCCGGCGCAGGGAGTGCCGCGTGAGGAGCAGTTCACGATCACTGTGGCCAGTGAAGTCATGGCCATCCTGTGTCTGGCGACTGATCTGGAGGATCTAAAGTCCCGGCTGGGCCGGATCACCGTCGCAAGCACCTATGACCGGCAGCCGGTGACAGTCGATGACATCGGTGTCGCGGCAGCGATGACGGTGCTGCTCAAGCGCGCCATCCAGCCGAACCTGGTGCAGACCCTGGAGGGGAACCCGGCGCTGATCCACGGCGGCCCGTTTGCGAACATCGCCCACGGATGCAGTTCAGTGCGGGCCACGCAGACGGCCCGTCAGCTGGCCGACGTCGTCGTGACCGAGGCGGGTTTCGGGGCAGACCTCGGGGCGGAGAAGTTCCTCGACATCAAGGCCCCGCAGGCTGACTGCTATCCGGATGCCGTGGTGATGGTGGCCACGGTGCGGGCCCTGAAGATGCACGGCGGTGTGGCCAAGGAGGACCTGAAGGCCGAGGACGTCGACGCGCTGCGGCGAGGGCTGGCGAACCTCGACCGCCATGTGAGCACTATGCAGCGGGCCGGGGCAGAACCGGTGATCGCGATCAATGCGTTCGTCCATGACACTGCCGCTGAAGTGGCAGCGCTGCGGGCCTGGTGCGAAGAGCGGGGGCTGCGCAGTGCGGTGGTCGAGGCCTGGGCTCGTGGCGGTGCCGGTGCGACCGATCTCGCCCAGCAGGTTTCCGGCGCCCTTGAGCAGCCGGCGCAGATGCGATCCTTCTATGCGGCTGAGCTGACTGTGGAGGAGAAGATCCGCACTTTGGTCACCGAGGTGTACCGCGGCGACGGCGTCGAATTCTCCACCACGGCCCGTCGCAAGCTCGCCGAATATGCGCGCCAGGGATGGGACCGGCTGCCGGTGTGTGTGGCCAAGACCCAGTACTCATTCTCCGATGACCCGTCCCTGCGAGGTGCCCCGGAAGGCTTCTCGCTGACCGTGCGGGACCTGCAGGTGCGCACCGGAGCCGGGTTCGTCGTCGTGCTGACCGGGGACATCATGACGATGCCAGGGCTGCCGAAGCATCCGGCGGCGTTGGATATGAACATCACCGCCGACGGCGTGGTGAGCGGGTTGTCCTGAATGAGGTAACGCGCCGGGCGCGGGTGCCGCTAAACCGTCTGACGGATGAGCACGCCTCTATGGTCTAGCGAGCACAGGGGAGATCCGCACTCACGTCAACCTTTAGTTGACATATCCGTCAACCAAAGGTTGACTTGTGGCATGGATGCGATCAGAGAAGCCCAAAAGAACCTCGACCACGCCAAAGAACAGCTCCGGCAGAGCGTCCGCCAGGCCCGTCGCGAAGGACGCACCTGGGCGGATATCGGCGACATGCTCGGCATGAGCCGTCAGGCAGCGTTCAAACGATTCGGAGAAGTCATCGATCCGGTCGACGGCCGGAAGATCACAGGAGTTCCCATGTCACTGACACAGATCCGCACGCGCACCGAGCAGGTCTTCGACCTCATCGCCACCGCCGACTACGAGGCCCTCGAGCAGATGATGCACCCTGAGGTCAGGGAAGAACTCTCCGCCTCGAAGATCGCTATGGTGTGGTCTTCGATGCTCACGGAGTTCGGCGCTAAGGAGTCCTACGAGGACACCCACGTCACCTTCCCCGCCGGAGAACGCATTGAGGAGGACGACCAGATCCTCGGCACCGTCGTCGGCGTCACCACGGTGACCTGCGAGGCCGGTGAGCGGATGGGCAGGGTCGCCTTCGACGAGCAGCAGCGCATCGTCGGACTGCTCGTCCTCCCGCCCGAGACGAGCCCCCTGCCCTTCTGAACTGCCCTGTTCCCCAGTGGTCTGAGTCTGATAGGACTACATCTATGATTACCGATGTCACGGCCCAGGCCACCGTTCAGATCGACGACGAGCGCGTGCGGGTCACCGAATGGCGCTTCGCACCCGGCACCCAGACCGGCGAGCACGTCCATGAGTGGGACTACGTGGTGGTGCCGTTGACCGGCGGGACACTACAGGTTCACTCCTCCGGTGAGGCGACGTCGAACCACCTCGTCCCGGGCCGCAGCTACACGCGCGGCGCCGGGACGAGGCACAACGTGGTCAATGACTCCGATGAGGAGTGCGCCTTCGTCGAGATCGAACTGAAGCGTCAGACCCCAGTCAGCTCGGCGGGCGCTTGAGGCCCCGCCTACTGATGGCTCTCATTCCGCGACGCTGCGGTACCGGTTCCATCCGCTGAGGATGTGCGTACGCATCAGCGACGCCGCCCACTCGGGATCGCCCTGCTCAGCAGCGGTCACCAGCTGATCATGGTGGTCCATGCTGATCGCGGTGAGCCGCGGATCGTAGGTGACCATCACCTTCGAGACCAGCAGGGGGACCATCAGCTGCTCGGCCGTGGCGATCAGAGGGTGCCCCTCCACACGGCCGATGTAATACCTGTGGAACTCGTTGTTCAGCTGGGACAGCTCAGTGCGCCGAGCCGACTGCTCACTGATCTGCCGCATCTGCACGGCCAACGCCCTCAGGTGGGAGATGTCCTCCTCGGACATCTCGGCCACGGCCAACGCTGCCAGATGTGATTCCACCAGCGCACGGGAACGGTAGATCTGCTCGATCTCACGGATCGAGTAGGACCGCACACGCGCACCCCGATTGGGCTCGAGCACCAGAACTCCCGCACCGGCCAGTTCCCGTATGGAGTCCCGCACCGGAGTCCTGCTGACCCCGAACCGCTGGGCGATGTCAGCTTCGCGGATCCGCTCACCCGCCCCGATAGTGCCGTCGGTGAGCAGGCCGAGCAGCTGCCCGGTCACCGAGCCACCTCGGGGCTCCTCCACTGCGTGCGTCATCACACTACGAGGGTATTACTCAGGCCAGGTGGCAGTCGCCAGATCGTCGCGAGTGCCACCGCGCATCACGAAGGAGCTCACCGGGAAGCCGGTCTCCGCGATGACGAATTCGGCGATGCTGCGGCAGGCCTCCAAATCAACACCGGTGTGCACACCCATCCCGTCGAGCAGATGCACAAGATCTTCAGTGGCCATATTGCCCAGCACCGTCGGGTCACCCGGGAACCACATATCTCCACCCAGGCCGGCGAAGGAACTCTCCACCCACTGGGCCCCCGCGGACAAAGCCGCCAACGCATTGGCCGGACCGAAACCGTTGCGATTGTGCAGATGCACTCCGCATTCCACCTCGGGGAACCGCTGGCGAGTCTCGATCACGGCGTCGTACAGCTCACGAGGGTGCTCCTGCCCGGTGGTTGTGGCCAGGTATACACCGGCGGCGCCGGCGTCCTGTGCCGCCGTAAGGACCCGATTCCGACGCTCAGGCTCCACAGGTCCGTAACAGGGAGAGAACATGGCGCAGGCCACTGCCACCACCAATCGCTGCCCTGCTGAACGCGCCAGCTCGCCGATGGCTGACAGCTCGCCCAGCAGCTGGTCCGTCGTCCTGCCCTGGTTCTTCAGCGCCATCCCGTCCTCAGCCGGGATCACCACGGCGACCTCGTCGATCTCGCACTCGGCAGCCCGCTGGGCACCTCGCAGATTCGGAATCAGGGCCCGGTACCGGACCCCCGAGGTCCGGGGAACCTGGGCAAGGACCTGCTCCGCATCGGCCAGCTGCGGCAGCACCTTCGGATGGGCGAACGAGGCCACCTCGATCTCACGAACCCCCGCCTCGATCAGCCGGTGCACCACATCGATCTTCTGTTCGGTGGTCAGTCCGGCCTCCACCGCCTGGAGGCCGTCGCGCAGCCCGACCTCCACTACCCGCGTCTTCTCAGGAAGATTCCACATCAGCGCACCACCCCGGCAGTGCGCCACGCGGCGATGGCCTCGTCGTCGAATCCCAGCTGCTGCAAGGTCTGCGCCGTGTGCTCACCAAGCCTCGGCCCGGACCACCGGACGGCCGAGTCGGTGCGGCTGAGCCGTGGAAAGGCGTTCTGCATACGCACCGGCCCATGCCGGGAATCATCCACGGTGGTGATCGACCCACGGTGGTCAAACTGCGCGTCCCGGAGCATATCCTCAGGCTTGAAGATCTTGCCGATGGGAACCGCATGAGCCGTCAGCGTATCCTCCAACTCCTGCGCATCGAGACCCAGGGAGAACTCCGCAATCCGCTCATCGAGCATCTCCTGACGCTCACCGCGGGCCAGGTGGGTGGCGAACCGTTCGTCATCGGCGAGTTCCGGCTCGCCCATCGCCGCGCAGAGCCGCCGAAAGACGGTGTCCTGATTCGCGGCGATGATCATCCACTGCCCATCCTTGGTCGGGTACACATTGCTCGGAGCGATCTTCGGCAGGATTGACCCGCTGCGCTCTCGCTGCACCCCGGCGACCGCCCAGTCAGGGACCAGGGACTCCATGACACCCAACACCGACTCGTAGATCGACGCATCGACGACTTGGCCGCGCCCTGAGACGCTGCGCTCATGCAGGGCGCTGAGACCACCGATCGTCGCGAACATCGCCGCCAGAGTGTCCCCGATCGAGATCCCGACCCGTGACGGCGGGGTGGAGGGGTCACCGACGACGTAGCGCAGCCCACCCATCGCCTCACCGATGGAGCCGTACCCCGGACGCTCGGCATAGGGGCCGGTCTGCCCGAACCCAGAGACCCGGATCAGCACGAGCCCGGGGTTCGTCTCCGCGAGGCGCTCATATCCCAGACCCCAGCGTTCCAGCGACCCTGGACGGAAGTTCTCGATGAGTATGTCGGCATCATCGATGAGGCGCCGCGCGATCGCCTGACCTTCCTCACTGCGCAGGTTCAGGGCGACGGACTTCTTATTGCGTGCCAGCACCGACCACCACAGGGAGTGTCCATCGTCGGCGGCCTGGCCCCACTGGCGCAGCGGATCCCCCTGATGGGGTTCTTCGATCTTGATCACCTCGGCGCCCATGTCTCCGAGGAGCTGGCCGCAGAAGGGGCCGGCGATGAGTTGGCCCATCTCCACGACACGTACGCCGGAGAGTGGGCCGGCGGGGCGCGGTGCCGAGGTCTGGGGAACAGGTGGGGCGTCCGTCATCGGGTGGCTCCTTAGGGATGCTGGGTTCTCGGATTGGCCACAGTGTATGCAATCGAGAGTGATCTGCACCATAGGCTATCGACTTGGCCCTGTGAATTCAGCCGTTGATGAGGGAGTTCGATCTCGACCTTGCGTGATTGTGCACAATTAGTGTTTACTTCACGCAGAGGTGTGACCCACTTCACCGACGATCAGCTCGTCGACCCCTCGCCGCAGCGCCGCAGGACATCGGCCACCGGCCCTCCCCCACGATGCGACTCCCCCGACCCGGTCGGCGAAGAGGTGTGACATGAAAGAACCCATCCGCAAGCCTTGGATATGGATGGTCCTGCTCGGACTGTTCGCGGTCAATGCCCCCTGGTACCTGCCCGCCGGGATGATCGAACCCTTCATCTTCGGGCTGCCGCTGTGGGTGGTCCTGGTGCTGGTGCTCTCCGTCGCGCTCAGCGCATTCCTGCACTGGGCCTGCCTGACGCAGTGGAACATCGTCGAAGAGGAGGAGACCGCTGCGGCAGCACGGCCAGCAACTCAGGAGGGTGAGTCAGCATGACCGTGGCACAGCAGCAGCCGCAGCTCGTCTTCGGCGGCGTCGACTCCCTGATCATCCTCGCCATGTATGCGCTGATGATGATTCTCGTCGGGTGGCTTGCCGGGCGCGGCCGCGACATCGGCAAGTCGGTGACCGACTACTACCTCGCCGGCCGCGGTTTGGGCATGGTGACCCTGTTCTTCACCCTGTATGCGACCCAGTACAGCGGCAACACAGTGGTCGGCTATGCACCCCAGGCCTTCCGCGAGGGCTTCTCCTGGTTGCAGTCCATCCCCTTCTTCACGCTCATCATCGCCGTCTACCTGCTCTTCGCACCCCGGCTGTATGTGGTGGGCCGCCGTCGCGGGTTCATCACCCCTACCGACTGGATCTCCGACAGGTTCCGCTCGACCGCCGTGACAGTCCTCGCGATCATCCTGATGCTGTGGGGACTGGCTAATTACCTGTTGGAGCAGCTGGTGGCCATCGGGCACGCCGTCTCCGGGCTGACCGGCGGTGCGATCCCCTACGGATGGGCGGTGATCGGCTTCATCATCGTCATGCTCACCTATGAATGGATGGGCGGGATGAAGGCAGTCGCAGTGACCGATGCGCTGCAGGGCATCATGCTGATGATCGGCATCGCCGTGATGCTCGTCGGCGCCCTGATCCTCACCGGTGGAGGCATCGAGAACCTGACGGCGAACATCGCGGCAAACGAGCCCGAGAAGATCGGTGTGCCGGATATGGCCACCAACATCAACTGGCTGTCCATGCTCGTCATCGTCGCCTTCGGTGCCGCCATGTATCCGCACGCGATTCAGCGCATCTACTCTTCGCAGTCGGAACGGGTGCTGAAGCGTTCCCTGGGGCGGATGGCGTGGATGCCGTTCATCACCTCCGGGTTGGTGTTCATCGTCGGCATCATCTGCATCGACCTCTACCCCGGGCT
Organism: Nesterenkonia aerolata; assembly: GCF_031470965.1. Classification (NCBI taxonomy): domain Bacteria; kingdom Bacillati; phylum Actinomycetota; class Actinomycetes; order Micrococcales; family Micrococcaceae; genus Nesterenkonia; species Nesterenkonia aerolata. Next base: position 13,802 of record NZ_JAVKGR010000010.1, read on the forward strand.
CGACGTCGGCGCCTCCGAACAGCTGGTGGGCCTGCTCGCCAACGACGTCGCCTCACTCCACCCGGTGTTCTACTGGACCATGATCCTGTTCTTCGGGGCGATCGTCGGTGCCATCGTCTCCACCGCGGACTCAGTCCTGCTGTCCTTCTCCTCGATGGTCTCCCACGACATCTTCGGCAAGTACATCAAACCCGACGCTGACGACCGCACCAAAGTGCTGGTCGGCAAGTTCGCGGGGATCGTCATGATCGCACTGCTGCTGTGGGTGGCCTGGAATCCGCCGGGCACGCTGTATCAGATCTTCGTGCTGAAGTTCGAGATCCTGGTACAGGTGGCACCGGCGTTCATCCTGGGCCTGTACTGGAAGCGTCTGAGCGCGAAGCCGGTGTTCGTCGGGATGCTCGCCGGCGCCGCGCTGGCCGCCACACTCACCCTGACCGGCAACTCCACGGTCTACGGGATCCACGGCGGAGCCATCGGTCTGGCACTGAACTTCCTGATCTGCGTGGTCGGATCTCTGATCTTCCGGCCCTCCGAGGAGACCCAGCGGGACATCGAAGAGATGACCCGGTTGGAGAAGGTGGCGGGGTAATGCCGTGTCAGACAGGAGACAGCGTCAGATAGGAGACAACGTCAGACAGGAGACAGTGTCAGGAAGGAGGGCACGCGCTGGTCATGAGTCGGCACGGAGGTGGCACCCTGAGGTGACACCCTTTCGAGTCATCCCACCCAGCGGTAGTAGAAGCCGCGGCCTCTACGGGATTCATTAGACGGCGCCAAGAGACCGTCAGCTTCCAGCGACTTCAGGGGGGACCCCATGTTGCTAGCCTGTCCGTTGACGATGGAGGCCAGCTCCGCGGTGCTGATACGACCCCGACGCCGAGCATAGGACGCCGCCACGTCTGACCTGCTACGTGTGGTCCGTACGAATCCGGCCTCCGCATCGAGCCGACTCAGCACGTCCCTGGCCTGCGCTGTGAGCGACCATGCCGGCACGGCGTCCTCCGGAGCTCCGGCCACGGCTTCGACCAGCGCCTGTCCTTCAATCTGCGTGCCGGCCAAACGCTGCAGGACAGCACCTGCTTCCTCCACGGCGAGTTGGATGAGGTCAGCGGCGAAGGCCTCATCGATCCACCAGGCCTGTACCAGGTGACTCATCACGAGCAGCGAGGAGACATCCTGCGCCTCTCGTCGGGGATCCAGGCGGCTCAACCACGACATCCACGGTTCATCGAGCGCATCACCCAGTAGGGACACCCGCACGTACGGCCCCTCGATCTCCTGGATGGTGGGCCTCTGATGACCGTGGCGGATCATCTCACGCACCATCCGATCCACCCCCACACCCTGCCTCTCTGCCACCCGCAGGTCTGCAAGGAGTTGCGTCAGCGCCACATTCCGTGAGGCCGAGGGATGCGTGATGATGTTGGATTCGTTGACTCCCCCATAGAATCCGCCCGGGCTCGTCACTCGCAGGGTCCTGCCGATGTGTTCTACCCGCGTAGCCCCGTGGCTCCCCCACTCCCGGTGTGCGACACCGTTGACGATCGCTTCTCGTGCCGCCAGCACCGGAATATCACGAAGCTGTCCGACCACCAGACCGGTATGGATGTGCCGGGTGGCATTGTTCGCCTCGAACACCTGGAAAACCTCTGCCAGCTCCTCCAGCAGTGACCTATCCCTCCGATTGACCCGTGCCGTGCTGTCACCACCGGCGACCTCATGGTGGGTGTAGTCGAGTGCATTGGTGCCGCGTCCTACGAAAGCCAGCACTCCTGCGTTGGTAAGGACCTCGCCCTCTCCCACCACATTGAGCATCCGCAGCAGCTGTGGTGTCTCAGCAGCGGCGAGTTCCTGCGCCCGGTCTTCTCCGCTGTTGTAGAGGAACGAACGTGCGATCTCCACCGCCGCAGGCCGCACCTCTGAGATCGCCACCGTCGAGGGGGCTGCTGACCAGTCATAGCGGAGTTGGTGCATCTGACGTGTGAACCAAGTATTCGGATCCACCTCTTCGCATCTGTCATGCACTCGCCAGCGGATCTTCTTGTTGTATCTGACCGGCTCCATGGCCTGAGGCGAGATGACTACGAGCAGACGCGTCCCCCGGATCAGAGCCTCTGAGGTGTCGACCGTCAGCCTTCGGTCTGTCAGCTCATATATGCGGTGTCGCAACCAGTGGACATCAAGATTCGTCCCTATAAGCTCCCCGGCGTCTCCGACCCCGACGATGAGGGCTCCGCCGCCGGGGGTGTTCGCCATGCATGCGGCCTCTGAGGCCAGGTACTTCGCTGAGGCCTCGCTGCGGGGATCGCCGGGGATGAGCGTTCCGTGGGGGCCTCGTCGAGAGAGGTCCTCTTTCAGATCGACGTGGACACCTTCATGTCGGTGGTCGACGATGCCGCCGGACTGGAGCTCCTCCAGCAGCGCCTGGACTCGAGCTCTGACGGGGTCCTCTCCGAAAGTTATGGTCATACCCTCTAGGATGCCAGCATCATAATTAACTCGTCCATAAAATTATGACCTGGGACCGATCCGACGTCTTTCCATAGTTTTCTGCACGCATGGGAGCGGTGCCGGTTCGTGGGCATCACAGCAGAGCACCCGGCAACCCCTGGTCCTGGTCCCGTGGCCCGCCCCTCAGTAGTCCTGCGCCATGTCCTGGAAGCGGGCGTAGTGCCCCTGGAACGCGACGGTGATGTCCTTGGTGGGGCCGTTACGGTTCTTCGCCACGATGATGTCCGCCTCACCGGCACGCGGGGTCTCTTTGTCGTAGACCTCCTCGCGGTGCAGCAGCAGCACCATATCCGCATCCTGCTCAATGGACCCGGACTCACGCAGATCCGAGACCTGCGGGCGCTTATCAGTACGCTGCTCGGAGCCGCGGTTGAGCTGAGAGAGCGCGATGATCGGCACGTCGAGCTCCTTGGCCAGCAGCTTCAGCGTCCTCGAGAACTCAGAGACCTCCTGCTGACGAGACTCCACGCGTTTACCCGAACTGAGCAGCTGCAGATAGTCGAGCACCACCAGCTTCAGATTATGGCGCTGCTTGAGCCGTCGGCACTTCGCACGGATCTCCATCAGCGACATATTCGGTGAATCGTCGATATACAGCGGGACGTCGTTGAGCTTGTCCCAGGTCACCGCGACCTTCTGCCATTCCTCGTCCTCGAAGTTCCCGTTGCGGAAGTGCTGGAAGGGGATGCGTGACTCCGCCGACAGCAGCCTCATCGCGATCTCATGCCGCCCCATCTCCAGGGAGAAGAACGCCGCCGTCATGCCGTGGTGCACCGCCGCCGAGCGCGCGAAGTCCAGCGCCAACGTGGACTTACCCATCGCCGGACGTGCGGCCACGATGATCATCTGCCCCCCGCTGAACCCGTGGGTCAGCTCGTCGAGCTCCCGGAATCCGGTGGGGATGCCGGTCAGGCCGCCGTCGTGACTGGCGTTGGTCTCGATCTCATCGATCGTCGCCGGCAGGATATCGGCCAGGGAGACGTAGTCCTCGGACTGCCGGTTCTCCGCCACGTTGTAGATCTCACCCTGCGCCTCGTTGACGATGGCATCGACCTCACCGTCAGCGGTGTGGCCCAGCTGCACGATCTTCGTGCCGGCCTCGACCAGCCGCCGCAGGATCGCCCGCTCACGGACGATGTCAGCGTAGAACGAGGCGTTCGCCGCCGTCGGCACCGACTGCGCCAGATTATGCAGGTACGCCGGGCCGCCCACCCGCTGCAGCTCCTGCTTCTTCGTCAGGTGATCGGAGATGGTCACCACATCGGCAGGTTCGCCCCGACCGTAGAGGTCCACGATCGCGTCATAGATCAGTTCATGTGCGGGTCGGTAGAAGTCCGCACCGCGCAGCACCTCGACGACGTCGGCGATGGCGTCCTTGGAGAGCATCATCCCGCCCAGCACCGACTGCTCGGCGACGATGTCCTGCGGCGGCATGCGGGATTCACCGCCCGGCCCGGCGTCGTAGGCCTCCAGACTCACCGACTCTCCCCTCAGCTCATGATGATCAGTTCAGCTGGACTCAGGGCTCTAGACTACGCGGTGTCAGCACTACGTGTTCACCGTCGGCAGAGCACCCATCGGCAGAGCATCCGGCGGCCCGAGCGCACCAGTATGAGTATCGGTGGCGCTCACACCGATGGCGCTGGCACGGATAACACTGGCACCAGCCTGAGGAGGAACTGTGCGTTCACCGATCCCCGACTACCTCGACGAGGTGCTCGACACCTGTTCCTCGGACCGTTCCGGGCACGTCGCAGACTATATCGGCACGCTCGCCTCCGCGGATCCTGACGTCCACGCGCTGGCAATCAGTACCGTCGATGGATCGGTCTATGACGTCGGTGCACGGGAGCATCAGTTCACGATCCAGTCGATCTGCAAACCCTTCGTCTACGCCCTGGCCATCGATGACATCGGCCTGGACCGTGTGCTGCAGGCCGTCGGCGTCGAACCCTCCGGTGAGGCTTTCAACGAGCTGTCCCTGGAGGGCGGGACGGGCCGGCCGTACAACCCGATGATCAATGCCGGGGCCATCGCCTCCCACCAGCTGGTGCGCACCGATGTCTGGGATCCCGACCCGCACACGCCTGGCGGCGAGCACCGGACTGAGGACGTGCGCCGGCGGGTGGCCCGGGTGCTCGGCGGGCTCTCCGCCTTCGCCGGTCATGACCTGAGCATCGACTACGCCACCGCCGATGACGAGTTCGCCTCCGCCCACCGCAATATGGCCATCGCCCATATGCTGCGCAATCACGAGATCATCACCAATCCGCCGGCCGAAGCCGTCCGCGGCTACATCGACGTGTGCTCGGCGCTGGTCAGCGTGGCCGATATCGCTCTGATGGCCGCCACCCTGGCGAACTCCGGGGTCAACCCGGTCACCGGGGCGCGGGTGGTCTCACCGACCGCAGCGCGTCAGACGCTGTCGGTGATGGCGACCTGCGGAATGTACGACGGCTCAGGCCGGTGGCTCGCGCAGATCGGCATTCCGGCGAAGTCCGGGGTCTCCGGGGGGATCATCGGAGTGCTGCCGGGCCAGGTCGGGATCGCCAGCTTCTCTCCGCGTCTCGACGCGGTCGGCAACTCGGTCCAGGGCGTGCAGATGTTCGAGCGGCTCTCCGCGGATATGGGCCTGCACCTGATGAGCAACGAACAGCCCTCGAACACCGCCGTGCGGTGGATCGGCACCGTCGATGACGCCACCATGAGTCCCGCAGACGACGGCGCCCTCGGCGACGGCGGCGATCCCGGAGACGCGCTGCTTCCCGATGACGGCACCCCGCCGCTGGGGCTGCGGACCAGAGTGGTCCTGCAGGGCACCCTGCGGTTCTCCGGGGCTGAGCGCACGCTGCGCGCCGTCGTCGACTGCTGGGACTCCGGGGAGCTGCTGGAGACGGTGGAGCTGAATCTCACCCGCGTGGATTCGATCTCCGGAGCAGGGGTGCGGATGATCCGCGAGCTGATCCGGCGCTTAGAGCGCGACGGTCGGCACGTCGCCGTCGTCGATCCGGACCGTCTGCTCACCGTCTGACGGCCACACCGTCTGACAGCCTCACTGTCTGACCACCACACCGCCGGACAGCCTCACCTCACCCGTGGGCCGCTGCCTCTGCCGTCCGGCCGCCGGGCACCGGGTCCAGACCGGCCTGACGCCGGCGCAGAAGCGACTCATGTGTGGGCGCCTCGGGCGTGCCCTGAGGTGCTCGTGCCGCGACCTCCTGACGCAGCACCGGCACCACCTGCTCGCCGAGGATCTCGATCTGCTCCAGCACGGTCTCTAAGGGCAGTCCGGCGTGGTCGATCAGGAACAGCTGGCGCTGGTAGTCTCCGGCGTACTCGCGGAAGCTCAGCGTCTTCTCGATCACCTGCTCCGGGGTCCCCACCGTCAGCGGAGTCATCTTCGTGAAGTCCTCCAGCGAGGGTCCTCCGCCGTAGACCGGGGCGTTGTCGAAGTAGGGCCGGAACTCCCGGATCGCGTCCTGTGAGTTCGGGCGCATGAATACCTGTCCGCCGAGTCCGACGATCGCCTCCTCTGCAGTCCCGTGGCCGTAGTCGGCGAACCGCTGGCGGTACATGTCCACCATGCGACCGGTGTGCTCCTTGTTCCAGAAGATGTTGTTGTGGAAGAACCCGTCGCCGTAGTAGGCGGCCTGCTCAGCGATCTCCGGGGACCGGATGGAGCCGTGCCAGACGAAGGGCGCGACATCGTCGAGCGGGCGCGGAGTGGCGGTGAAGTTCTGCAGCGGTGTGCGGAACCGGCCCTGCCAGTCGACGTCGGTCTCCCGCCACAGCCGGTGCAACAGCGCGTAGTTCTCCACCGCCAGCGGGATGCCGGCACGGATGTCCTTGCCGAACCACGGGTAGACCGGCCCAGTGTTGCCGCGGCCCAGGGTCAGATCCACGCGGCCTTCGGTGAGGTGCTGGGCGTAGGCGTAGTCCTCGGCGATACGTACCGGGTCGGTGGTGGTGATCAGCGTGGTCGCCGTGGAGAGCCGGATGCGTTCGGTCTGGGCGGCGATGTGCGCCATGAGGATCGGCGGGTTGGCCGGGGCGACGAAGGGCGGGTTGTGGTGCTGGCCGGTGGCGAAGACGTCGAGGCCCACCTCCTCAGCCTTCTTCGCGATGGCGACGGTGGCGCGGATACGTTCATGCTCCGTAGGCGTGCGTCCGGTGGTGGGGTCGGTGGTGACGTCGCCGATGCTGAAGATGCCGAACTGCATGGTCTGCTCCTGGAGTGAGTGCTGGATACCCGAGGGAAGGATCTCAGAGGAGATTCCTTCAAATTTGAACTTCTGCGATCCAGAACGCCCGCCGTGCGCCAGCTATTCCCACACCCCACGCACAACGGGCCACAGCTTGTGGATCACTTGTGGAGAATGGGGCGAGAGAGGTTGCTATACACCTAACATGAGGTAGACGGCAAGCGGGCCGCGGGCCGACTCAGGGAGGGCGAAAAAAGTTAAACTCACAGGCGTGTCGCTACATCGCCCCAGGTCAGCGCAGGATTCGAAGGGAGTTTTCTGCCCTTCTCACAGCTTGTCCCCACGTTTCCCACAGGACACGCCGCACACTTCACACATTTTCCACAGCCCTGCGGATTGTCACGATTGCCCCAGCGGCCCCAGAGTCATATCGTGAGTTCTGGCCCTGTTCGCAGGGCGGGTATTGGCCGGAGACTATCTGGCGTGCATCCGCCCCTGGGGCTGACGGTGACGGCAGCTGATATGCCGTCATGCGGACAGCGGCGCAGGAGTCCCATGCGGTCATCTGCCGACCGTAGGGCCCGGTCGGAGAGCCTATGCACTCCGGGCGGCACCTGCATCGGGTCGCCGGGAGTTCGGCGAAGGGAAGGGAATCACGCCCGGACCATACGGGAGACCATATGGAACGGTCCGTGATTCTGCCGAACACCCCGGCGATCCGGTCGCGTCCGAGAGCTCTGCGCCGCGTCCGCCCCTCTACTGCTTTCCAGCTGTGCCTTCCGCCGTCGATCTCGCAGCCTATAGCGCACGGCCCCAGCTATTGCGCACGGCTCAGCCTTCCAGCGGTTCGCGCATCCCCGCGACGATGGCCTCCAGCCAGATCGGCATCGTCATCCGTGCCTCCAGGGTGTCCGGGTAGCGACATCGCAGATGCAGACCCCGCTCATTGACCACGAACCAGATCATCACCCCATCAGTACGGATGACCGCGGAGACATGCTGCGGTTCCAGAGCGTCATCGACGGCGACGGGCAGCCGGCGGTGATCCAACCACGACATGGCGAACATCCCCGGCGCGGCCGGCATCCCCCCGTAGGGGCGCATGATGGGCTCCATCGGAGTGGACCCCAGGCGGATCGCCTCTCTGACGGCGGCCTTGGACGCCTGCAGGTCGGGATCGTCATTCTCCAACACGGCATTGGTGATGAACCAGCCGACGGAGTCGAACCATTGCTCCGTGTCACGGCTGTGGACCGGGAACACCGTGCGCAACGGCTGTCCGCTGTCCTGCAGAGCCAGCCGTGTCAGCACCGAGACGGCGACCGCGAGGAGCCTGACCTGATGAGAGGCCGCGTAGTCCTCCAACTGCGCCAGCTCCTGAGCGTCGACGACGTCGTGGATTTCGACGACCTCCTCGCAGGGAACGCTCAGGTCTCCCAACGGCAGCGGGAACGTGGGCATCACCTCACCGCCTGCCCGGATGATCTCCCGCCACCGGGCCGTCAGCTCCGCGGAGGCGGCGGGGCGCTGCTCCAGCATGGCGGTATGCGCCGCGAAGGGTTGGGCCACCGGCAGGTCGGCGCCGACAGGCCTCCCGGCCTGGAGATCAGCAAGACATGCGGTGAGGTCCCGGGCCAGGACCAGCAGCGACCAGGCATCGACGTGCGAGTGGTCCGCGCCGATGATGACCTGAGGGGTGCGCTCCGGTGTCTCGACCACGCAGAGCCGGTGTGCGGGGGCGGCGAAGGGCTCACAGACGTCGTCGAAATGACGGCGTAAGGTCTCGCGCACCTCAGCGGCGGAGGCCTCCTCGGCGAGTGTCTCCCAGCACCCCGGGTGGACTGTCATCTCGGTGAGCAGCAGCTCCGGCTCAGAGAGGTCTGTGCCGGGATCCTGGTTGACGGACCGATGCTGCACTGAACCCGAGTGCGTGAACACGGTGCGCAGGGTCTGATGCCGCGCGATGACTGCCATCCACGCCGCAACGATCTGCGCCTGATCCGCCGCGGTGGGAAGCTGAATCGCCACCGCCATCCAGGATCCAGGCCGGGAACCGAATCCGACGTGGCGGGCCTGGTCGAAGGAGATCGGCAGCTGATCCTCGGGCGCAAGCGGTTCTGCCGGAGGGTCGGCGGTGAGGGAGAAGCTGGAGACCCGGCCGGTCTGGGTCTGCATCCTGGCCACAGAGGTCAGCCGCATACGCGTAGTCTAGAGGCGAAGAGAACCACGTCACGCATCCCTGTCCGCGCGTCGTCGCGGGGCGCTCACAGGGCCGCGGCCCAAGGCGAAAGAGGCGAAACCTGTGGGGATGTTCCAGGTCACCGGAGCCCAGCTGCATGTCCGCAGCACTGGTGACGGACCCCCCGTGATCCAACTGCACGGCCTCACCTCTAGGGCGTCGCGTGAGCGCGCGGCAGGCTTGGATATGACCGTGGCACTGACCGGCGTGCGTACGCTGCACATCGATGCTCGGGCACACGGGGAGTCCACGGGGCGGCCGAATCCTGAGGACTATGTGTGGCCTCAGCTGGCGGAGGACCTGCTGCAGGTGCTCGACGTCGTCGCCCCCGGAGAGCGTGTGACTGCTGCCGGGCCCTCGATGGGTGCGGCGACTCTGCTGTATGCCGCCCTGGAAGATCCCGGCAGGTTCAGCTCCCTCACCCTGCTGGTGCCGCCCACCGCATGGGAGACCCGGGCTGGGCAGGCGAAGAACTATCTACGTTCGGCGGGGATGGTCGAGACGCTGGGGGTGGCGGCCTTCGCGCGGCTCGGACGGCTGGCCCCACCGCCCCCGGCCCAGGCAGACCGGACGAAGGAGACGATGCCGTCGGTCTCCCGGGAGCTGCTGCCCTCCGTGTTCCGTGGTGCGGCCCAAACCGATCTCCCGGATCCGCAGCGGCTGGCTCAGTTGGACCTGCCCTGCCAGATACTGGCCTGGACCGACGACGCCGCCCATCCCCTCTCCACCGCCGACGAGCTGCACCGCCTGCTTCCACATTCCACTCTGGGCATCGCCGAGACCCCTGAGCAGCTACGTGCCTGGCCCGAACTCGCCGCCGAGTTCATGGCTGAGCACGGGGGTCTCACCAACGAAGGAATCCGACCTGCGGGCGATTCTGCGCCCGCTCCGAGACAGGAGCAGATATGACCACACCATCATCGGTGTCCGTGACCGACCGCTTCGCGATGACCGCTGAGGAGCAGCGCCGGATGGAGGAGCTCTACAAGGAGCTCCACGCCCACCCGGAGCTCTCCATGCAGGAACACCAGACCGCCGAGCTGCTCGAGAATCTGCTCGAGGAGCTCGGAATCGAACACTTCCGCTGCGGCGGCACCGGCGTCGTCGGCGTCCTGCGCAACGGAGACGGACCGACTGTGGCCTTCCGTGCCGATACCGACGGCCTGCCGATCGCCGAAGATACCGGCCTGCCCTACGCCTCCGAAGCGCAGGGCACCCTCCCCGACGGCACGGAGGTACCGGTGATGCACGGATGCGGCCATGACACCCACATCACCTCACTGGTCACCGCCGCTCGGCTGCTCGTCCGCGAGAAAGACGCCTGGTCCGGGACGGTGGTGCTGATCTTCCAGCCCGGTGAAGAGACCGGTGCCGGCGCCCAGGCCATGATCAACGACGGGCTCTGGGACCGGGCACCGCATCCGGAGGCGGTGCTGGGGCAGCACGTGTGGCCGGACCGCGCCGGCAGTATCCAGCTGACTCCCGGCCCTACGATGGCCGCTGCCGACTCACTGCGGGTGACGGTCTTCGGCAAGCAGTCGCACGGCTCGCAGCCGCAGAGCGGGGTGGATCCCATCGTCCTCGGAGCCGCGATCGTGATGCGGCTGCAGGGTATCGTCTCCCGGGAAGTCAGTCCTCTGCAGTCCGCGGTGGTCACCGTGGGGACTTTCCACGCCGGGCTGAAGGAGAACATCATTCCCGACCGTGCGGAGTTCACAGTCAACATCCGCTCCCTGGAGGCGGAGGTCCGCTCCCAGGTGCTCGCCGCGGTGGAGCGGATCATCCGCGCGGAGGCGCAGACATCAGGAGCCCCAGAGCCTACGATTGAACCGATGTACGAGTTCCCGCTGAACCACAACGACGAGGAGACCTCTCACCGGGTCCTCGACGCTCTACGCGGCGTTCTCGGTGACGAGAACGCAACTCTCGGCACCCCGCGGATGGGCTCCGAGGATTTCGGGCGTCTGGCCTCGGCCATCGGTGTGCCCTCCGTGTTCTGGTTCTTCGGCGGCTTCGACTCCGTGGATGAGGACACCCCCGTCAACCACTCGCCGTTCTTCGGCCCGGTGATCGAACCGACCCTGACCACCGGTACCCGTGCGGCTCTGGCCGGGATCCTGGAGTGGGTGGGTCAGTGACCCTCCCCCCGCAGCCACCAGCAGGTCCCCCGGGGTATGGCGCCCCGGGGTACCCACCTGGTGGTGGCCTGCCCGATAACGGAGTTCCGGGGTACCCTGCGGCACCGTATCCAGCTCCTGGGTACCATCCTTGGGAGCCACCGAACCGGGGGCGGCCGTTGTGGGGCCTCGCGATCGCCCTCTACTGTGCGCTGTTCATCCCCGCGACGGTGGGCAGTGTCATGCTGATCTCCATCAGCACGCTCAGCTGGCTCGTCAGTGCATTTGCGGGCTACGACGGGGATCAGGGCTCTTCGACATTCTTCATCATCACCGCGATCCTCGGCCTCGGCACCGCATTTCTGCTCCTGATGCTCCCCGGCACTGCCGCCGCCTGGGCGATCACCCGCCGCTTCTGGCGGGGGCTACTCCACGGATTGTGGACGGTGATCCCGACTGCTGCTGTGATCATCGTGCTCGGTCTGCTCTGGGGCCTGCTGGGTCAGCTGGCTCAATAAGAACCTCTCTGCGCCACCCGCCAGACCCCTCTGACTGTCTCAGAGCGGGAATGCAGATGCTTCCGCTACCTCTGTGCGTCGGGCTCGTCATATGGTGCAGCCCGACGCACATTCATAGCATTCCGGCAGGAACCCCCGCACATGGGCTCGCCCCGAGCTGATCTGAGCTCGCCACAAGCTGACCTGACACAGAAGGGCCCCGGATCCAGTTCAGATCCGGGGCCCTCATTGCTTAAGCACCGAGAGTGGCCTCTCAGCGCAGCAGACTCACTTCTCGGCGACGACCTGCAGGTCGAGAGTGGCCGAGACGTCGGCGTGCAGCTTCACGCTGGCGGAGTAGCTGCCGACTGCCTTGATCCGCTCCGGGATCTCAACGGTGCGCTTGTCGATCGAGCCCAGGCCTGCGGCCTCGACAGCCTCAGCGACCTGCGCCGGGCCGACGGTGCCGAACAGGCGCCCGGACTCACCGGTCTTCACAGCGACCAGCACCGGTGCCGACTGCAGCTTCTCGGCGACCTGCTGAGCCTCCTCGACGGTGGCGATCTCGCGGGCGGCACGTGCGGCGCGCAGGCGCTCCACGTCCTTCTCTCCGCCCTTGGTCCAGGTCATCGCGTAGCCGCGCGGCAGCAGGTAGTTGCGTGCGTAGCCGTCCTTGACCTCGACGACGTCGCCCGCAGCACCCAAGTCGGTGACTTCCTGAGTCAGGATGAGCTTTGCCATATCAGTAGTTCCTTTCCTTCCCAGTCAGTCCCGGATCAGCCGCGACCCGCGCCGGAGTACGGCAGCAGGGCCATCTCACGGGCGTTCTTGATGGCCTGGGCGATCTTGCGCTGCTCCTGCACGGAGACGCCGGTGACGCGGCGCGCACGGATCTTTCCTCGGTCGGAGATGAACTTCCGCAGCAGAGCGGTGTCCTTGTAGTCGATGACCTTGATGTCAGCAGCCTTCAGCGGGTTCGCCTTGGGCTTGGGCTTCTTGATGTCAGCCTTTGCCATCGTGGTGCTCCTTCACTTGATCGGAGCCCGCAGCCTTCACTGCGGGATGGTGTACAGATGTCTTTCGAGCCGCTCCGCCGTCATTGACGTCGGATTCCCCTGATCAGCTGATCAGAAGGGAGGCTCGTTGCTGTCAGGGGTGTCCCAGCCGCCGCCGGAGGGCTGGCCGCCCCACGGATCGTTGGAGGGACCGGAGCTGTCCCAGCCGCCGGACTGTCCGCCGGAGTTTCCTCCGCCGAACCCGCCGGAGGGCTGGCCGCCGCCGAAGCCACCGCCGGAGGACTGGAATCCTCCACCGCCTCCGCCGCCGCGGCCCTGCCGCTGCACGTTCGCAGTGGCGAAGCGCAGGGACGGGCCGATCTCGTCGACGTCGAGCTCCCAGCTGGTGCGGTTCTCACCCTCCTTCGTCTGGAAGGAGCGGGCCTTCAGACGACCCTGAGCGACCACGCGGGTGCCCTTGGTGAGCGACTCGGCCGCGTTCTCAGCCGCCTCACGCCACAGCGAGCAGCGCACGAACAGCGTCTCTCCGTCCTTCCACTCGTTCGCCTGGCGGTCGAAGAACCGCGGGGTCGACGCGATGGTGAAGTTCGAGACCGCCGCACCCGAAGGGGTGAAGCGCAGCTCAGGATCAGCGGTGAGGTTTCCGACAACGGTGATGATGGTCTCGCCGGCCATGTTCAGCTCCTAGGTGATGTACCTGACAGGGGTCGGACCTTGCGGTCCGTCCACCTCGAGGATCAGGCGATGTGCTGGTCCTCGGGACGGATGATCTTGGTGCGCATGATCGTCTCGTTGAGGCGGAGCAGACGCTCAAGCTCGTGCGAGGACTCCGGGGTCGAGTGGAAGTTCACGACGGCGTAGATGGCCTCGTGCTTCTTCCGGATCTCATAGGCCAGGCGGCGACGGCCCCAGACGTCGATCTCGTCCACAGAGCCGCCGTCCTTCTTGACGATCTCCATGTACTTGCCGAGAGTCGGCTCCACAGTGCGCTCATCCACCTCGGGGTCGACGAGCACCATCAGTTCATAGTGACGCATGTGTTGAACCCACCTCCTTCGGTCTGGCGGTCACGGGCTTTCCGTAACAGGAGGTTCTATGCGTGCGTCTCCGCTGAGCGGACTTCTGCATGCACCGATGTACGGGCACGCAGAACCCCCAGGAAGACAACCTGCACTATCGTACCGGCAATCCCGTGCCCGCACTACCCGGATCGAGAATCCCTGGGTTTGTGAGTTCTCCCGTGGAACATACAGCGGGATAACTCACAAACCCAGGGATTCTCGATAGGGAGGGGTGGGGTCAGACGGTGAGTTCCGTGGTGAAGAACCCGACGACGGCATCGCGCAGCGACGCCACATCCTCCACGCCGCACATCTCCCGCGCCGAATGCATCGACAGCAGCGGGATCCCGACGTCGACGGTACGGATCCCCAGCCGGGTCGCGGTGATCGGGCCGATCGTGGACCCGCAGGGGATGTCATTGCGTGAGACGAACTCCTGGCTCGGCACCCCGGCGGCACGGCAGACCTGCGCCCACATCGCAGCCCCCGGCGCATCAGTGGTGTAGCGCTGATTGGCGTTGATCTTCAGCAGCGGCCCCCGGTTGAGCAGCGGCCGGTTGGCCGGATCATGCCGCTCAGGGTAGTTCGGATGCACTGCGTGCCCGGCATCGCAGGACAGGTGCCAGGACTCCCCGAACGCCCGCGCCCGCTGCGCCACCGTGGCCCCCAACCCCTCATAGATCCGCCCGAGCACCTCTTCCAAGAACGGCCCCGCGGCCCCGGAGCGTGAGGCGGAGCCCAGCTCCTCGTGATCGAAGGCCGCCAGCACAGGGATCACCGCACCGGCATCGGCGGTGTCAGCGATCTGCTCCAGCGCGGTGATCCCCGCGTGCACCGAGGAGAGGTTGTCCAGCCGCCCCGAGGCGAAGAACTCCTGATCCGCGCCGAACCGCGCCGGAGGCTGCGCATCGGCGACGACGACGTCGTACCCGTCGACCTCACCCGCCTCGAGCCCGGCGGCCCGGGCGACGACGGCGAGCACATCAGCCTGCGCCGCCTGCTCGGCAGTCCCCGCCAGCCCCAGCACCGGTGCAGTATGCGCCTGCTTGCCCACGGTCAGCCCGTCATTGACCTGCCGGTCCAGGTGGATGGCCAGCTGCGGGATGCGCGCCACCGCACCGGTGGCAGCCAGGTGGGTGGCGCCGTCGCGGGTCACCAGCCGACCGGCCAACCGCAGCTCCCGGTCCAGCCACGAGTTCAGCAGCGGACCACCGTAGACCTCAGTACCAGCCTGGACCCACCCGTGGGAGAGCACGGTGGGCTTGGGCTTGAGCTTGAATCCCGGGGAATCGGTGTGGGCACCGAGGATCCGCAGCGGGGTCGTCGCCGTCGCGGATTCCGGGATGATCCATGCGAGCACCGCGCCGTCGCGGACCACCACATAGCGCCCGGGAGCACTGGGCCAGTCCTGGTGCTCGCCGAGCTGGGTGAATCCGGCGGTGACCAGCCGCCGGGCCGCGGCGTCGGCGGCGTGATACGACGACGGCGAGGCGGTCACGTAGTCGCCGAGGTCGTCGATGAGCTGGTAAGCGGTCAGTGCGGTGCGCGAATCGGCCATAGTCACCATCGTAGGCGTCCGCGCACCACACCGACCTGCACAGAACACAGACCTGTACAGACCTCCACCAATCTGCACAGACCCGCAACGACATGCACCCAGTGGCGGCACCGCTGGCGAGTGCCCCGCTCAGCCCAGTACGTCGCCGATGTACCCACCGGGCGCACAGCCCGGCGGTACGGCGAAAACGGCACTGCCGATCGGGGTGGTCCACTCATTGAGCCGGTCGAGCTCCGCGAGCCGCCGCTGCACCGGCAGGAACTGCCTGATCACATCAGCCTGGAAGGCGATAAACAGCTGACCGGAGTCGCTGATCCCTGCGCCTGCCGGTGGGCGATCGTAGCTGTAGCTGCGCCTCAGCATCTGCTCTTCCGGACTCTGTGCTCGGGCCCGGCGCATATGTGCGCTCTCCTCGATCACCGGGAACCCCAGTGGGGTCGTGGCGTCGAAGTCGGCGGCATCATGTTCGTGCTCACCGGTCAGCGGGGCACCCTCACTGAGGTCACGGCCGATGGCGGCCTCCTTCCCGCTGCGGGCCAGCTCATCCCAGCCATCGAGGTCCATGCGGATCAGCCGGACCACCATCGACGTGCCGCCCTCGATCCAGGGCCGGATCGGGCTGTCGAGGTGCTGTGGCGGATGACCCCAGACCACGAACTCCTGGCCGTCATCACCGGCAGTCGGCTGCACCGTACCGTCGACCTGCCCGAACAGGTTGCGATGGGTGACCCCGGGACGGTGGACGCCCCGCGCGGGCCGGAAACCCTCCTGGATCCACCGCGGCCGCGCGTACGGCCGGGCATCCTTGAGCAGCATCCGCCGGGCATGTGCCAGGGAGACGGGGTCATCACCGCAGAGCTGAAGCCCCAGATCACCGCCGCAGAGCTCCTCATCCAGTTCATCGATGCGGAACTCGGGCAGCTCCTCCAGCCACTCGGGGGCTGCCCCGGGAGACAGGGTCTCCACCAGGCGCCGGCCGAATCCGAAGGTCACCGTCATCGAGGCCGGAGTCAGCGCCAGCTCAGGTTCGGTGTCCGCGAGCGCCGGTTCACCGGCGGTGAGTCGGGCGGCATCATCGCTGAGCAGCCTCAGCAGCCTGACGATGGAGCGCGCATCCGCGCCCTCACGCAGGTCCAGGGCGATGAACACCAGATGGGCTTGCGGGGCCGTGGTGATCCCGGCCTGACGCGGACCGTGGAAGGGTTCGACGTCGGCGCCGAACTGAATCGACCGTTCCTGCGGCTCACGGGCTGCCTGCACTCCGAGCACTGTGCCGACACCGATCCCGGCACTGGCCAGGGCTCCGGCTCCGCCGACCCCGGCAGTGGCCAGCAGCCGACGGCGGGAGACCCTCTCCGGCGATGCGCCCTCCGGCTCCTGGTCAGTGGTCCTGGTCATCGTGGTCATCCCCGTTGCCATGGCTGTCACTGTTGTCTTCAGTGTTGCTGTCCTCGGCGCTGTTGTCCTCGGCGCTGTCCTCGGCGCTGTCCTCCTCGTCATAAGGGGCGTCATCACCGCCCTCGTCCTTGACCATCGCCTCGAAGCTGAGCTCCGTGTCATCGGAGAGCGTGAGGATGATCTCCACACTGTCACCGGGGTGCAGCTGCTGGTCCAGGCCCATGAGCATGAGGTGATCATCACCGGGCTCCAGCTGCAGCGAACCTCCGGCGGGCACGGGGAAGCCGCCCTCGATCTGGCGCATCTGCTCCACGCCGTCATCGTCGACGACGACTTCATGCAGTTCCACCGTCTCGGCCTCGGCGGAGCGGGCGGAGACGATCTCGACGTCCTCCTCTCCGGAGTTGGTGATCTCACCGAAGACTCCGGTCATCTCAGCATCTGTGGCGCGGGTCCAGGTGTCCTCGGCCCTCAGGGGCGCCTCCTCTGCCTGGGCTGTCGACTCCGCGACCTCCTCGGCGGCCTCCTCATCGGAATCCGTGCAGGCGGTGAGTCCGGCCCCGATCAGCAGCACCGCGGAGCTCAGCGAGGTGAGGCGGGCGGCAGAGGGCAGGGGAGAAAACAGAGCAAATGGCAGGGCAGAGCTCATGGTCTTGGTCATGAAAGGGTCCTCTCAGGCATCGCTGATCAGCGGCGCACGTGGGCGCCGCTCAGCGAGGGATATCAGGGGTATAGATAGGTCGAGGCCTGAGAACACGGGTGTGCGCACGGCACACGGTGGCTCAGGCAGTGACCGCCGGAGGACCTCTGAGCTTCAGGACACCACGGAGGAGGCGGCCGATGATCGGCGCGTACTCTGTGCACACCGGCAGGCGGGTCACTGGCCGGAGCCGCCGCGGCTCGGCGCGGATGATCCGCAGCACTGCGCGCAGATCGAGCAGCTCCAGCGCCCGCGCGACGGCGAGCTCCCCGTACCGCAATCCGAACAGCGTCATTGCCGCAGCGAGCAGGTGGGCGAGGATCATCACCAGCCCGGCCTCATGCAGCACCCCCTCATGCCACGCCCCCTCATGCCACCCGGCGGCGTGTTCCATCGGCGCTCCTGGCGCCCCAGGCATAGCCGCATCGGCGTGCCCGGGGGAATGACGGTGCTGGCCGTGTGGAGCGAGTGAACTGACACCACCGGCGTTCGAGGCGGTATTAGCGGCGCTACTCGAGGCGACAGTCGTCAACTCCCCCAGATGCAGGGGGAAGAGCGTGAACAGGCCGTGGAAGAGCAGCTGAGCACCGGTGACCACAGCGGCCAGCGAGAACAGGGAGCGGCGTCGTCCCGCCAGCAGCACCCCGATCGGCCCGCTGATCAGCAGGACGGCGAGGATCAGCACCGGATGAGGCAGCGCCGCCCCGGCGGCAGTATGCGAGAACGCGGCAGTAAGCACGGCGAGCCAGGACGCGGTCATCCCGCGCCCGTAGCGCCCCCATGCAGTCTGATTCTGCGTCATCTCACTCGGCACGTCCTCGTCGACGGTCGGTCCGCGACGTCAACTCTACTGTGCGTATTCTACTGGGTGTAGAAAACCGTCAGCGACGCCGCTCAGCCCTCCCGGCGGACCAGCCCCGACTCATAGGCATAGACCACCGCCTGCACTCGGTCACGCAGCTGCAGCTTCGTCAGAATCCGCCGCACATGGGTCTTCACCGTCGCCTCCGAGAGAAACAGCTTCGCCGCGATCTCCGCATTGGACAGCCCCTCGGCCACGCAGAACAGCACCTCAGCCTCACGCTGAGTCAGCGCCTCCCGGTGGACGCCGTCGTCGCGGGCTGCGGCGATCTCGGCCCCGGTGGGCGGACCCTTCCGGGAAGTCTTCGACGGCGAGCGCCCCGCCACAGCCCCGGAACCCACGGCGCTGCCGGTTCCCGTACCCGAAGCACCGCCTGAAGCACGGTCTGGAGCACCACCTGAAGCACCGCCCCGGACATAGGTGTCCAGCAGTCGCTGCGTGATGCGCGGGGCGACGACGGCGTCGCCTTCAGCCACCACCCGCACTGCGCTGACCAGGTCTTCCGGGGTCACGTCCTTGAGCAGAAACGCACTGGCACCTGCCTGCAGACCCGCGAAGGCGTACTCGTCGAGATCGAACGTGGTCAGGATGATCACCCGCGCACAGGGGAACTCCGCGACAATCCGCCGGGTGGCCTCGATACCGTCCATCCGGGGCATCCGCACATCCATCAGCACCACATCAGGACGGCGTTCTGCGGCGAGACCCCCAATCACCTCTAGGGCCTCCGCGCCGTCGCCGGCCTCCGCGACGACCTCCACATCCTCCTCACCTTCGATGATGAGCCGGAACCCCATGCGCAGCAGGTGCTGATCATCGACCAGCATCACCCGCAGGGGACCGGGGCTGCGTTCCGGCCGCTCCGCCGCACCAGGCACTCGTGCCATATCAGGCTCGTCTGCCGCCATCGCCGTCTCTCCTTCTGCCGTCATCTCCATCATCGAGTGAACCTCAGCTCTCCCATGAACCTCAGCCCTCCCGTGAACCTCGTCGTGGGGCCTCAGCCGACGACCCCGCCCCCGCCTTCCGGGGGTTCGAGCACCGCGTGGACCATCCAACCCCGCCGGGCACCGGGACCGGCATACACCGACCCGTTGTAGAACGCCGCACGCTCACCCATCCCCCGGATCCCCTGCCCCGAACCCACTGAGGGCGCCGGCGTCTCACCGAGCAGCCCGTCGTCGGCGATCGTCAACATCAGCTGACCACTGGGCGCCATGCCCAGCGCCCGCTGGTCCGCGGCCGAGAGCCCGTCGCTGCTCAGCCGCTCACGCTCAGCCGCCGAGGGCCCGGGCACATGCTCGATGGTCACCTGCACCTCACTGACCTGTTTGCCGTAGCGCAGCACATTGGTCAGCGCCTCCTGCAGAATCCGATGCACCGTGAGGACGAACGCCTGATCCTGCGGCAGCGGCGGGCCCTTCGTCGTCACCGCCAGGGGCAGCCCCGCCTGCCGGAATCCGGCGAAGAGCTCCTCCAGGGAACCCTGCACCGGGCGGCGAGCCTCTTCGACGTCGTCACCGGCCCGCAGCACACCGATCACCCGGCGCATATCGCCCAGGGCGGTGCGTCCGGTGCTGGAGACCTCCCCCATCACCTCGCTGGCGCGCTCAGGATCCCGGCGGGCCACCACCCGGGCTCCGTCAGCCAAGGAGATCATCACCGAGAGCGAATGGGCGACGACGTCGTGCATCTCCCGCGCGATCCGGTTACGTTCACCGATCTGCGCCAACTCGCGTGAATGCTCCGCCCACTGCATGACCTCCTGCTCATGTTCCCGGCCGCGGCGCACCGCCGCACCCAACGCCGCGGAGACGCAGGAGAACGCGACCAGCACCAGCACGGTCTGGATGAGCACCACGGTCATATCCCCACCACCGGCCCCGGCCTCGATGGCGAACCGCTCCTGCTGAGCGGGGCCGCCGTGGACTGTGGACCAGCTGTGGGCGCGCAGCATCGGTGAGACAGCCACCAGAGAGGTGCCCACTGCGATCACCAGCCCCCGCAGCAGACCACGACTGCGCCCCACGGCATAGAGCGCGAACCACAGGCCCAACAGCTGCGGGGAATACCAGGGGTAGATCAGAGTCTGCAGCGTCTCACCCAGCGTCACTGCCGCGGTGACCCACAGCGGTGCGCGCAGCCGCAGCAGCAGTGCGGCAGCGATCAGGCACCCCAGCACAAAGATCCACACCGCCGTGGCTCCGAGGTCTGCGACGGTCTCTCGCACGGCGAACCCCGTGATGAGCAGGTAGATCCCCACAATGAGCAGCGTCATCACCCGCGGGTGTGCCCGGGCCCAGCCGCGCAGACCACGACGACGCAACGGTGCCGGCACCTGCCCCGAAGGCAAGGTGCCGGCACCGGACGGCGTCGTCGGATTCTTCATACCGCCGAGACTACCCAGACCGGCGGCACAGATGAGGACTCAGCACTCAGACGTCACGACGGCGGAACAGCCACGTGCCGAGCCCCAGGGCCACGAGCAGCCACACCAGCAGGCCGAGGCCGGCCTGAGCCGGATCCAGCGTCTCCATCTCGGGGACAGTCATGCTGCTGCCGACGTCACGGAACGAGTCGATCAGGGCACCGAACTGCCAGGTGTTGATGGCATCGACCACCGGGTTGTCCGTGACCAGCCCGGCGATGATGCTCATCGCCATCGGACCGATGAACAGCAGCGCGGCCAGCACGACGATCGAGCCTGCCGAGCTGCGCAGGATCAGGCCCAGGCCGAAACCGAGCAGCGTCACCACGACCACGACGAGGAGATTCGCCCCGATGATCTGCCAGACCTCCGCTGAGCCGAAGGCGAGGCTGAGATCGTGTGCCGAGAGGAACAGCACCACCGCGAGTGTGGCGCCGAGGATCAGTGCCGCACCGATGGCGGCGCCGGTGAGCGCGGCCGCCGTCGCCTTCGCCGTCACGAGGGTCAGACGGCGGGGGACGGCGGCCATCGTGGAGCGGATCGAACCGGAACCGTACTCAGAGGTGACGGAGAGGACGCCGATGCATCCGATGAGGATCAGCGCGAAGAACAGCCCTGCCATCAGGACCTGGGTCAGCAGCTCCTGACCGGCCTGCTCCGCACCCATGGAGTCGACGAAGTCGGAACCCTCCTGCAGCATCCAGCCGAAGCTGTAGAGGATGAGGGTGACCATCAGACCGGTCATCACCACAGAGGTGATGCTCAGCCACAGAGTGGAGCGCATACCGGTGAGCTTGCCGAGCTCCGAGCGCAGAATCCGCGCGAAGGACAGTCCCGGCAGGGACGCATCCGAGGTGAAGGGACGGACTCTCTGGCCGTCGTCGCAGCTTGCGGTGCTCAGACGATCCGAGGTCTGCTGCGGAGTGCGCGTGTCGAGGTGCTGGGGTGAGGTATTCATCGCAGGGCTCCTTCGTGGTCTGCGCTGTCAGTGGCCGCAACCGGACGCGCGGTGGCGCTCTCGCCGGTCGCTGGGCCGGTGACGGTTGTGGTGCCTGCACCGGTGTGCTCGTCGAGACCGCCGCTGCGGTACTCCACGGAGTCTTCGGTGAGCTGCATGTAGGAGTCCTCCAGGGAGCTGCGCAGCGGGGTGAGCTCGTGGAGTGGAATCCCCGCCTGCAGGGCGGCGCGGCCGATGCTGCGGGCGTCCAGCCCGGTGACCTCGAAGCTCTCGGCGTCTCTGCTGGTCAGCGTGACGCCGTCGGCGGCGAGCGCCCGAGCCAGCTCGGCGGCCTGCTCGGAGCGGACCAATGTGCGGGCCTCTCCGGTGCCGTCGATGAGCTCGTGGATGGGCAGATCGGCGATGATCCGGCCCTTGCCGAGCACGATCACGTGATCAGCTGTCTGAGCCATCTCAGCCATGAGGTGGGAGGAGAGGAACACGGTACGGCCCTCATCGGCCAGGCGCCGGGTGAGGCGGCGGACCCAGCGCACACCTTCGGGGTCGAGGCCGTTGACCGGTTCGTCGAAGATGACGGTGGCCGGGTCACCCAGCAGCGCGGCGGCGATGCCCAGGCGCTGGTTCATGCCCAGGGAGAAGCCTTTGATGCGCTTGGTGGCGACCTGATCGAGGCCGGTCATGCCGATGACCTCGTCCACCCGGGAATGGGGTATGCCGTGGGTGGCGGCGAGGATGCGCAGGTGGCCGCGGGCGGTGCGCCCGGGGTGGGTGGCCCCGGCGTCGAGCACGGCACCGACCTCACGCAGTGGGGCGGCATGGTCGGCGAAGCGTTTGCCGTTGACGGTGATGCTGCCCCGGGTGGGGGTGTCGAGGCCGACGGCCATACGCATCGTGGTGGACTTTCCGGCGCCGTTGGGGCCGAGGAACCCGGTCACGCGGCCGGGGGCGGCGGTGAAGCTGATGTCATCCACGGCTGTCTTGGCGCCGTAGGTCTTGGTCAGCGATTCGGCGGTGATCACGGCTGATCTCCCTCCTGTGGCGTGCTGCAGAGCGGTTCTGCGGTACGTCTCCCACGCTACGGAGGGCGCGGGCCTGTGGCGTCAGGCCACAGGGTGATCTCTGCGTGGGACGAAGGTCATCCTTGAGGAGTACGCTCACCCGGCCTGACCGGTTCCCTCATCCGAGTCTTCCGACTGACTCTTCCTGCCCCGATCCGGTCCGTGCACCCGGTCCGGTCCATCCACGCGGTCTTCCCCCGCGCCGATCCTCCCCGCCCCACCCCGCGACCCATCGAGGGAGAGAATCTTGTCCCAGATTTCGGCGTGTCGAGGTAAATTTCTCTCCCTCGATCAGGGGGGACGGCGGGCAACTCATCGAGGGAGAGAAGGTGGTGCCGCATACCGGCGTGTCGCAGCAACTTTTGCTCCCTCGATGACGAGTGGAACCCAGAGCCTCTCACGACCCGGGAACACCGAGGAAAGCTACAGCCCTGGCACCGGCTCAGCGCCAGGCAGGACGACGACGGTAGGTCACCGCGCGGACCAGACCCTCCACCGGGCCGGTGCTAAAGACCCGCATCCACAGCAGGGAGAACACCACCTGCCCACTCCAGAGCATCAGTGCCAGCAGCCCCACCACCCAAGCCGGGAGCGCACTGCCGAATCCGCCGCCCAGATCCAGACCCACCCGCGAGAAGACCAGTGCAAGCACCAGAGACTGAGTCAGGTAGTTCGTCAGTGACATCCGCCCCGCCGGGGCCACTGCGCGCACCACCGGGGCTGCCGTAGCTGCGCGCAACAGCAGCAGACCCGCCAGGACATAACCGGTGGCCTGCAGAGGACCGGCGGCGAGGATCAACGTGGTCACCAACGGATCAGCACCGCCGGAGACGCCGACGTCGGAGTCTGCACTCATCAGCTGGCGCATCGCGGCCGCCGCACTCAGACCCAACCCCAGTCCTAAGCCGACCGTCATCAGGCCGAGCAGTCGGGTCATCGGCACTTCACGAGCGAGGATCCGCGGCAGAATCCCCGAACGTCCCACCACCAGCCCGATGAGAAACCCCGCGAGCACCAGCGGACCCTGCCCGAACAGCACCGAGGCCGCCACTGCCGGATAGTCGCGCCACTGAGCTGCGAGATAACCGGCCAAGCCGCCGTCCTCGCTGTCCGAGCCCATACCGCCCAGACCACCTGCCCGCCCCGAACCATCAGCACCACCCCCGCTCGGCTCATGCAGCATCTCCGCCCCCGCCGCACCGGCCATGAGCACCACCGTCACCAGGTACAGCAGCGCGGCGAGCAGCAGCGCCGCCCGGGTGCTGAGCCTGCGCAGCCCCAGCAGCAGAGCACCCAGCACCGCGTAGGCGAGCAGAATGTCCCCGACGAACAGCAGCAGCCCGTGGATCACCCCGAGCACTGCCAACACAAGGAATCGCCGCAGCGACCACGCCACCACCGACTCCCCGGCACGCTCAGCCGAGGCCCACTGCCATGTGAAGGAGAGCCCGAAGAGGAAGGCGAAGACCATATAGGCCTTGCCCTCGAAGAGCAGGGTCACCAGAAACGCCGTGGACGCATCCGCGACAGAGCCGATGGGGATCTCTCGGCCGCCGTCGACCAGCGGCGCAGGGTAGGCGAAGAACCAGATGTTGACGGCCAAGATGCCCAGCAGCGCACAGCCGCGCAGTGCATCGACGACCGCCAGGCGCGGATGCGCCGCGAGGGTCAGCGCTCGACCTCCCCGCGGATGAACGCCTCCACCCGCTCCCGGGCTTCGGTGTCATGGAGCTGCTCGGGCGGGGACTTCATGAAGTAGCTCGACGCCGAGACCAGCGGACCACCGATGCCCCGGTCCAGGCCGATCTTCGCCGCACGGACCGCATCGATGATCACCCCGGCCGAGTTCGGCGAGTCCCAGACCTCCAGCTTGTACTCCAGAGAGACCGGTGCGTCGCCGAAGGTCCGGCCCTCCAATCGGACGTAGGCCCATTTGCGGTCATCGAGCCACTGGACGTAATCGGAGGGACCGATGTGCACATCCCGGGCCGCCAGATCCGCGGAGGTGTTGGAGGTCACCGCCTGCGTCTTGGAGGTCTTCTTCGACTCCAGCCGCTCACGTTCGAGCATGTTCTTGAAGTCCATGTTCCCGCCGACGTTGAGCTGGTAGGTCCGATCCAGGTGCACGCCGCGGGATTCGAACAGCGCCACCAGCTCCCGGTGGGTGATCGTCGCCCCGATCTGGGATTTGATGTCATCGCCGACGATCGGCAGCCCCGCGTCGGTGAACCGCTGCGCCCATTCCTCAGTCCCGGCGATGAACACCGGCAGCGCGTTGACGAACGCCGCACCGGCGTCGATGGCCGCTTGGGCGTAGTGCTTCGCCGCCTGCTCCGAACCCACCGGCAGATAGCAGACGACGACGTCGACGGCCGCCTCCCGCAGCGCCTCGGCCACGTCCACGGGTTCCTCCTCGGACTCCACGATCGTCTCCCGGTAGTACCGGCCCAGACCGTCGACGGTGGGCCCGCGCTGGACGATGACCTCAGTGGCGGGGACATCGGCGAGGTGGATGGTGTTGTTCTCGGAGGAGAGGATCGCCTTGGAGAGGTCCTGGCCGACCTTCGCGGCGTCGACGTCGAAGGCGGCGACGAACTCCACGTCGTCGACGTGATAGTCCCCGAAGCGCACGTGCATCAGACCCGGGACATCCTGGTCATCGGGGGCGCTGCGGTAATACTCCACACCCTGGATCAGGGAGGAGGCGCAGTTGCCCACCCCGACGACGGCGACTCGGATCGGATTGCCTGCCACGTCATGACTCCTTCGTCCGGCGCCACGGCGCGCCGATTGCGATCAGATGGGACTGCGCCATTATTCCATCACTGCCGGTGCGTGGGCGGCTCCGCATCACCGATGAGCGGCCGTAGGCTGGTGCGCGATGAGATCTTCCCGGCCCCGCACCCCCGATCCGGATGCCCAGACCGCTGCGCCCGACGTCGATGCCCCGACCCGGTCCGATCCGTTGCTGCGCGCGCTCTCCGACCGGTTCGGCGGCCCGGCCGGGCAGCGGATCCGGCCCTCCGGAGGTCGGGAGCCTGGAAGTCAGGACGCCGTGGCCCATCGACGCTCAGCCGTGACGTGGGTACTCATCGCGCTGACCTTAGCCGGGGTGCTGCTGTCCCTGCTGCACATGGGGCACTGCCGCGCTGAGGGGTGGGGCGGCGTCGCCGTCTACCACCACGGCTGCTACTCCGATGTGGCGGCCCTGTACTCGGGCCGGGAGCTGGATTCCACGCCGTGGGCACCGTTCCGCGGGGATATGTGGTTCGAATACCCGGTGCTCACCGGGCTGCTGGCCTCTCTCGCGGCAGTGGTGACCCAAGCCATCGCGGGGCTGTTCCCCACCGGGCCGACGCCGGAGCAGACCCCGCTGCTGAACTATTGGGGTGAGCGCGAGTCGCTGCTGTACTGGGATGTCAGCTTCGTGATGACGGCGGCCGCCTGGGTAGTACTGGTGCTGGCGGTGATGAAGGCGGCTGGTCGGCGTCCTTGGGATGCGGCCATCGTGGCGATCGCCCCGCCGATCGTGCTCACTGCCGGCATCAACTGGGATATGTGGCCGGCTGCGGCCTTGGCGCTGGCGATTCTCGCTCATCTGCGCGGCAGGCACCTGACCGCGGGGGTGCTGATCGGAGTGGGCACGGCGTTCAAGATCTATCCGCTGTTCATGCTCGGGGCGGTGTTCGTGTTGGCTGTGCGTACTGTGCTGGGCCGAGACACGGGGCGGGCTCATGGCCCGGGGCAGGGTCACACCGCGCGCGCCGAGGTCGGGCTGCCGGAGTTTCTGCGCACGCTGCTCGGCGCGGTGGGCGCGTGGCTGGTGGTCAACGTCCCGGCGATGCTGATCAGTTTCCAGGCATGGGGGCAGTTCTACGAGTTCTCCGACGAACGGGGTGCGGGAAATTCCTCCCTGTGGCATGTGTGGTCGATTCTGGCCGGAGACCGGGGGTGGGCGGTTCCGGATGCGCAGTTCATCTCCACCTGGAGTTTCCTGCTGTTCCTGTTCGCCTGCGTGGGTGTGCTGGCCCTGGGGTTGGCGGCGCCGAGGCGACCGCGGATGGTGCAGCTTCTGCTGCTGATCGTGGCGGCGTTCATCCTGGTCAATAAGGTGTATTCGCCGCAGTTCGTGATCTGGCTGCTGCCGCTGCTGGCTTTGGCGGCGCCGCGGTGGCGAGATGTGCTGATCTGGTCGGTGGTGGAGGTGCTGCATTTCTGGGCGATCTGGATGCACTTGGCCGCTCGGGTGGGTGAGTATGAGTCACAGCATGTGATGGGTGAGGCGGTGTTCGTCCTCGCCGTCGTCGCGCATATGGCGGTGACGCTGTATGTGATGGGGGTGGTCGTCCGTGACATCCTCCGCCCCCAGTATCGAGAATCCCTGGCTTTGTGAGTTCTCCCGCCGTATGTTCCACGGGATACCTCACAAACCCAGGGATTCTCGATCGTGGGAGAGGTGAACGTCAAGCACCCTTGACGTAAAGGTTGCTTGACGCGCATAGTGGAGTCATCCGTTTCAAGGAGGCCGCCATGCGCACGGAAACACCCAGCCCGACGTCGACGCGCTCCGCCTGGGGACGCTCCCGTTTCGGCGGCGGGCAGACTGCTCTGATCACCGCCTCGCTGCTGGGAGGGCTCGTGCTCGCGGCACTGTTCAGCCTGGTGCTCGGAGCCCTGGTAGCCGCGGAACACCTGGGCCTGTTCCTCATCATCGGCACCGCGGTCATGGCTCCTGTGGCCTGTGCCGGCGTCTGGGCGACACTGGTCGACCGCTCGACGGTGCGCGGCGCGGTGAGCAGGCCGGAACGGACGATTGAGAACGACTGGTTCGACAAGGCCGCCGTCCGATGCTTCTACACCGTCGGGATCATCCTCGGACCCGCCATCCCGCTGTTCCTGATCGCCGAGGCGCGCCAGTGGTGGCCCGCACCGCCGACGTCGTTGGTGCTGACCGCCGTGCTGCTGCTGATCTGGGGAGCCTGGGCAGTCCACTACCAGCTGATCAAACGGGCTGAGTCCTGATGGAGAACTCCCTGCCGGAACACCGCCGGGAACTGGGGTGGTCACAACAGCGCCTGGCTGATGAGCTCGGCGTCTCCCGCCAGACGATCATCTCCCTGGAGAAGGGCCGCTACGACCCCTCGTTGCCCTTGGCCTTCGACCTCGCTCGCGCCTTCGACTGCCGCATCGAGGATCTGTTCTCGCCCGACGCCGGGTGACACCGCCGACCGGTGATCCCTGGGTTTGTGAGGTATCCCGTGGAACATACGGCGGGAGAACTCACAAAGCCAGGGATTCTCGATATCCGGGGGAGGTCATGTGGCCTGCTCGGACCACCAGCTCCGCAGCAGCTCGACGGCGTCATCCTCGGGGATCGGGCCGTGCTCCATCCGATGGTCCAGCAGGAAGCGGTACGCCTTCCCCACCGTGGGGCCGGGCGGAACGTCGAGCACCGCCATGATCTGCTCGCCGTCGAGGTGGGGCCGGATCTTGGCCAGCTCCTCCTGCTCGGCCAACACCGCGATTCGCTCCTCGAGGTCGTCGTAGGCGTGATCCAACCGTGCAGCCTTGCGCCGGTTCCGCGTGGTCACATCGGAACGGGTCAGCCGGTGCAGCCGCTCCAACTGGTCCCCGGCATCGGTGACGTAGCGGCGCACCGCCGAATCAGTCCACCCGGCCTCGCCGTAGCCATAGAACCGCATGTGCAGCTCCACCAGCCGACTCACCGCCCGGATGGACTCCTTATCGAAACGCAGCGCCTGCATCCGCTTGCGGGTCAGCTTCGCCCCGACGACGTCGTGGTGCCGGAAACTCACCCCGCCTCCGGATTCGAACCGGCGGGTCTTGGGCTTGCCCACATCATGCATCAGCGCGGCGAAACGCAGCACGAAATCAGGCCCCGGAACCGGCCCTTCGGCATCGGTCTCCAGATCAGCGGCCTGTTCCAGGACCTGCAGCGAGTGCTGGTAGACGTCCTTGTGCCGTCGGTGCTCGTCATCAGTGAGCCGCAGGGCCGGGATCTCCGGCAGCACCACATCGGCCAACCCGGTCTCCACCAGCAGGTCCACCCCCCGGCGGGGGTACTGCCCACAGATCAGTTTGACCAGTTCCTCACGCACCCGCTCGGCGGAGACGATCTCCAGCCGTGCGGACATCGCTGTCATCGCCTCCCGCACATCATCAGTGACCTCAAGGCCCAGCTGCGAGGCGAAACGCGCGGCGCGCATCATACGCAGCGGGTCATCGGAGAAGGACTCCTCAGCGGTGGCCGGCGTCCGCAGCCGCTTCGCCACCAGATCCCGGACTCCGCCGTGCGGGTCCACCAGCTCCAGGGAGGGCAGCCGCAGCGCCATGGCGTTGACCGTGAAATCCCGACGCACCAGGTCATCACCGAGGTCCCTGCCGAAATGCACCTGCGGCTTCCGGGACGTGAGATCATAGGCTTCTGCGCGGTAGGTGGTGACCTCAATGGTGTCGTCGCCGCGGCGGATCCCGATGGTGCCGAAGTCCCGGCCGATGTCCCAGTGGGCATCCGCCCAGCCGTGGACCGTGGCGATGATCTCATCGGGTGTGGCGTCGGTGGTGAAGTCCAGGTCCGGAGAGGTCCGTCCTAAGAACAGATCACGCACCGGCCCGCCGACCAGAGAGAGCTCGAAGCCGTGGGCGGCGAACTGTTCGCCGAGCTCGACGACGACGTCGGGCAGCCAGGCACCGTCGGGGAATCCAGCAGGGAGGTAGGGCATAGCGCCTCTCAGTCTCCCACAGCTTCTCACCGCCCTCCGCAGGCGCTGCGCCACCCCTGCACTACCCTGCGCCGACCCTCAGCAACGCCCTGGTCAGGTTCCCACCGCAGCTCCCTGTGCACCTCACCGCTAGAGTGGAGTGCATGAACGATCAGGGTGCCGGAGGTGAACCGCTCACCCCTCTGACCATGCAGACCACCATGCAGAGGGGTCCTCGCCGCGCGCCCGTACCGAAGCCGCCGCGCCCTGAAGGGGGCCTGCCCACGGTCGAGGAGGTCAGTGCCGGCGGTGTGGTGATCCGCCCCGGCCCGCACGGTTTCGAGGTGGCGATCATCGCCCGCTATAACCGCGGTGGACGCCTGGAATGGTGCTTACCGAAGGGCCATCCGGAGGGTGAGGAGGACTTCGCCCGCGCCGCGGTGCGTGAGGTGGAGGAGGAGACGGGGATCTCCGGCAGCATCCTCACCACTCTGGGCAGCATCGAGTACTGGTTCACCGTGCCCACCCACCGGGTGCACAAGACGGTGCATCACTTCCTGCTCGAGGCCGTCGGCGGGGAGCTGACCACGGAGAAGGACCCGGATCATGAGGCCGTCGACGTCGCCTGGGTGGCTCTGGAGGATCTCGACCGCACGCTGTCCTTCCCCAATGAGCGGCGCATCGTCACGATGGCGCGCCAGGTCATCGCGGACACGCTGTAGGGCAGAGGTGGTCGAGCTGTTGTCCGGTCGCACGCGTTATAGTCATCGCCGATGAGTCAGTCCGCCTCCGCCTCCGCGCCAGAGTCCACGCGCCCCTCCCACGAACCTGAAGGCGGCATGGCACGTGCCAGCGCCCTGATGGCCTCCGGCACGCTGGTCTCACGCCTGCTGGGCTTCGTACGCACGGCCCTGCTGGCGATCGCCATCGGCTCGACGGCGATGGTCGGGGACATCTTCGAGAAGGCCAACACGGTCCCGAACATCATCTACATGCTGCTGGCCGGGGGCATGTTCAACGTGGTGTTGGTGCCTCAGCTGATCAAGGCGGCCAAACGTCCTGATCAGGGGGCCGACTACACCTCGCGGCTGCTGACCCTCTCAGTCATCATCCTCGGTATCGCCACCACGCTGCTGACCTTGGCCGCCTATCCGGTGATCTCGGCGCTGACGCTGGACTGGTCTCCGGAGATGCTGGCGCTGGGCACCGCCTTCGCCCTGTGGACGCTGCCGCAGGTGTTCTTCTACGGGCTCTATGCGGTGGTCGGGCAGATCCTCAACGCGAACGCGAAGTTCGGCTGGTACATGTGGGCGCCGGTGCTGAACAACATCATCGCGATCACCGTGATCGTCTCCTACATCGTGATCTTCGGCGCGTACCACGCTGAGGGTGACCAGCTGGCGGAGTGGACCACCACGCAGACCATCTGGCTCGGTGCCGGGCACACTGTCGGCATCATCTCCCAGGCGCTGCTGCTGTTCTGGCCGCTGCGCCAGCTGCCGTTCCCGGTCCGTCCGAAGTTCGGCTGGAAGGGTATGGGTCTGCGTTCGGCCGGCAAGATCGCCGGGTGGACCTTGGCGACGATGCTCATCGGCAATCTGGCGAATCTGGCGTATATGCGGCTGATCTCCGGCGCCACGGCCAGCCGTGATGAGCTGGGCCCGGCGGCGGCCTCAGTGCCGGGTGAGTATGCGGCCAATGCGGCCCAGCTGATCACGGTGCTGCCGCATTCGGTGTTCGTGCTCTCCATCGCCACGGTGCTGTTCAATCAGCTGGCTCGGGCGATGGACACCGGTAAGTATGAGCGGTCGAAGGAGCTCATCAACGAGGGTCTGCGGATGTTCGCCATCCCGGTGATGTTCTGCATGGTCGCAGTGCTGGTGCTGGCCGGGCCGCTGGGCCGACTCTTCGGTGGTGGGGCGGAGACCGCACACCTCTCGGGTGCGGCGATCGGTCAGCTGCTGGTGCTGCTGGCCTTAGGCATGCCGTTCCGCTCGGCGAACTTCTATCTGATCCGGGTGTTCTATTCGGCGGAGGATGCGAAGACGCCGTTCGTCGTCCACGGGATCATCGCTGCGATGTGCCTGACGGTGTCCTACGGGCTCAGTCCGTTCCTGCCCAATCACGTGCTGCCGTATCTGGTGATCGGCTTGTTCTCCTTCTCCCATGTGGTGCAGTACGTCATCGTCCACCGGTGGGTGGTCCGCCGCTGGGGCGGTTTCGACTTCGATTCGGTGATCAGCGCCTATTCGCGCACCGGGTGGGCTGCGCTGGTCTCTGGCGTGGCCGGTGCGGGGGTGCTGTGGCTGTTCGGCGGCTACACCTGGGGCTTCGCCTGGCAGTCCATCCCCACGGCGTTGCTGACCTGCGCTGTGGTGGGTGTGGTCATGGGTCTGGTGTTCGTGGTGATGCTGCGTGCGATGCGGGTTCGGGAGTTCGATGACGTCGTCGCTCCGTTGGCCCGGCGAATTCCGGCGTTGGCCCGGCTGAGCCGGTAAGCTGAGGCGCAGCCCGCACCCGTACCGAGACAGCCCCGCAGGAGGACCGCCGTGCCCCAGCCTTTCGCCGTCGGCGACGTGGTCGGAGGTCGCTATCGCATCACCCACCATGTGGTCACCTCGGCCGATCAGGACATCGTCTTCGAGGGGACCGATCAGGTGCTCAACCGTGAGGTGAGCATTCTGCTGGCCTCGCGCTCGAATGCCAAGCAGGTGGCCACGTCGGCCAAGGAGCTGGCCACCGGGGAGCGGGTCTCGGATGTGCAGGTCTTGGACCTCGGGTTGGCTGAGGATCGGACGTATCTGATCGCCTCGCTGACGGATCCGAACGGGTTGCTGGACCTTGTGGTTCCGGATGCCGCGCCCTATGTGGAGCCGTTCTTCACCGATTCGCTGGGTTCGGAGATCTTCGGTCAGTCCCGGGTGATGGAACCGGAGACGTATCACGACGACGAGGAGTATTACGCCGCGCTGACAGAGTCTGAGTCGGAGACGGGGCGTCGTCGTCCGGCGAAGCGCCGTCCGGGGTTCTTGGATCGGGTCTCGGATACCTTGAACCGGCGGCTGGGTACCTCGGAGTCTCGCGGTGCCGGCAACCGGGAGGATGAGGCGGAAGCGGCGGCGCAGCCTGGGCCACCCGAGCAGTCTGGGCAGTCTGAGGCCGAGCAGGCGGTCCCCGCGGCTGAGGGGTCCACTGGTGACGACGACGTCGCCTCGTCCTGGCGAGGTGACCAGGAGTCGACGGAGCGGCACGCCAGCGCGGGTTCCTCCGGGCAGTGGGTTGAGCGGACAGATGACGAGGCCGCTGAGCATGCTGGCACGGCGCAACAGCCCGGGCAGCAACCCGGGCAGGAGCTGCCGCGCTCGTCCAGTGCTGAGCAGGAGCGCGCGGAGACCGAAGCGGCTGTGAATGAGGGCCAGGAGGCCCTGGAACAGCGGGCCGGGATCGCTGAGGAGCCCCTTGCACCGGTGGCGGCCTACCGTGATGCCGAGCTGCCGGAGATTCCGCAGCCGGAGCTGCCCGAGCACATCGACGACGACGCCGCTGAGGAACCCGAAGAGCTCACCGATCTGCCCGAGGACACCGGAGGTTCGGCGCCCTCGGAGGTCGAGCTGCCGGAAGAGTCCTCCGCTGAGTCTTACGCTGGCTCTCACGCTGAGTCTTACACTGACTCCCACACTGACTCCCCTGCGGAGATCCCTGCCGAAACGTCTACCGAGGCTCCCGAGGCTCCCCAGGAGGGCCCGGAGCACACTCCTGCGGCACCCGAGGAGCCCGAAGAGTTCTCCGCCTCCGCGGCCGGTGTCTCGGCAGTACCCGCACCACGGCCTACACGGCCTCGCCGTCGCCCGGAGCGGACTTCGGGGATCGCGGCGGGCATCCCGGCTCTGGCTGATCTGAGCATCGCTGAGGTCGGCGCCGCCGCTGATACCCCGGAGGCCTTCGGTGTGCGCGCAGCACAGGACGGTCAGTATGTGCCGCTGTCAGAGGCCGAGGCCGCCCGTCCTTCCCTGAGCGAGACCCCCGACGACGCCGGCGCCACGGGGGATCACGAGGAGGCACGGGGCGCTCAGCCCGCAGGTGACACCGTCGTCGATCCCTGGGCCGATGATCCGGACCCTGAGGACGTCATCGACGACCCACCCGCCGAGCCGATCACCGAGTACGACAGGCACCGTGGTGGTTCCGCTGGCGCCGCGGCGGGGCTGGGTGCCGCCGGTTCTGCCGCCGTCGGTTCAGATGTCTCCGGCGAACTGCACCCGGAGCAGCCGGAGCCCGGTACGGCGGCCTTCGTCGAGGAGGATGAGCCCCGCGACGGCCGGGAACCCGTCGGCGCCGGCAGTACAGGCACGGGCAGTACAGGCACCGGTGCCGGGCCGGGCCGGTGGATCGCGCTGAGCCTGCTGGGTGTGGTCCTGCTGATCGTTGCGATCATCATCTTCACCCAGCTCGGCGGCGGGGATCAGACCGCCGATGAGGGCTCCGGTGAAGAAGAGGAGAACGGTCAGGCCGAGGGCTCCGACGACGGCGAGGAGCAGCCGGAGCTCTCCATCGCCTCGGTGACCCGCGAGGTCCCGGAGAACGCCGAGCTCGGTGAGGAGTTCGATGCGGACCTGGAGAACCTCCTCGACGATGACGAGTCGACCGCCTGGAGCACGTACAACTACGGCAATGCCACCTACGGCGGTTACGCCTCGGAGATGGCCGTGATCGCTGAGCTCGAGGAGCCCGGTGAAGTGCAGCAGGTGACCGTGGACCAGGATCCGGCTCAGCAGGGCGGTGCCTTCGAGGTGCTGGTCAATGATGAGCCCACTCTGGAGGGGGCCACCAATGTCGGCGAGGGAAGCTTCGGTGAGGAGCCCGCCGTCGTCGAGCTCTCTGAGCCCGCTGAGGCGCAGTACGTGATCCTCAACGTCACCGAGCTGCCGGAGAACTCGGAACCGGAGAACCCGGATCTGCCGTATCGGCTGGATCTGCGCGAACTCGACGTCAGCTGAGCGCACGGGAAGCCTGCCGGAATACTCCGGCGGCCAGGATGGTTCCCCTCTGCGGAAGGCCGGTCTGGCTGACGCCGCTGCGGCGTCGATGACGGCCCGGCCTGCAGAACGAACCGAAGGACATCATCAGTGACTGAACAGACTCCCGATACGGTCCACGACGTCGTCATCGTCGGCTCCGGCCCGGCTGGCTATACTGCCGCGGTCTACACCGCGCGCGCCAATCTCAAGCCTGTCGTGCTGGCCTCCTCCGTGACAGCCGGAGGTGAGCTGATGAACACCACCGACGTGGAGAACTACCCCGGTTTCCCGCAGGGGATCATGGGGCCGGACCTGATGATGGAGATGGAGCAGCAGGCCACGCGCTTCGGTGCGGATGTCAGGCATGAGGATGCTGCCGCGCTGTGCCTGGATCAGCCGATCAAGGAGATCACCCTCGGTGATGGGTCCGTGCTGCATGCCCGTGCGGTGATTCTGGCGACGGGCTCGGCCTACCGCGAGCTGGGCGTGCCGGGTGAGAAGCAGTTCTCCGGCCACGGCGTGAGCTGGTGCGCCACCTGCGACGGCTTCTTCTTCCGCGAGCAGAACATCGCTGTGGTCGGCGGTGGTGACTCGGCGATGGAGGAGGCCCTGTTCCTCACGAAGTTCGCCTCGAAGGTCACGGTCATCCACCGTCGTGACCAGCTGCGCGCCTCGCAGATCATGGTGGACCGCGCGATGGCTGAAGAGAAGATCGAGTTCCTGTGGAATACCGAGGTCACCGAGGTCACCGGCGACGGCAAGGTCTCCCAGCTGGCGCTGCGCAACACCGCCGACGGCACAGAGTCCACACTCGATGTGACAGGACTGTTCGTCGCGATCGGTCATGACCCTCGGGTGGAGCTGTTCAAGGACCAGCTCGAGCTCACCGGTGAGGGTGTCGTCAAGGTCGAGGGCCGCAGCTCGCGGACCTCATTGCCGGGTGTCTTCGCTGCCGGAGATGTCTTGGACCCCACCTATCGTCAGGCGATCACTGCTGCCGGCTCCGGCTGTGTGGCCGCGCTCGACGTCGAACACTACCTCGCTGATACTCACACCTCGCAGATCGCGGAACGCCCGTGGGTCGGCGAGACCGTCTGACCAGGACTTTCAAGTCCCTCCCCCTCTGCTGAAAGGATCCGATCATGGCAGACCTGAAGAATGTGACCGACGACAGCTTCGAGCAGGACGTGCTGCAGGCTGAGAAACCCGTCATCGTGGATTTCTGGGCGGAATGGTGCGGCCCCTGCCGCCAGCTGACCCCGGTGCTGGAGCAGATCGCCGAGGAGAACCCCGAGAAGGTCGACGTCGTGAAGGTCAACGTCGATGACAATCCCGGGATCGCCGCGAAGTTCGGCATCACCTCTATTCCGGCCGTCTACGGCTTCAAGGACGGCGAGCACGTCCACACCTCCATCGGTGCCAAGCCCAAGGGCGCGATGGAGCAGGAGTTCGCCGACTTCCTCGGCTGAGCCCCGCAGCTGAATCTCCCAGCTGTCCCTGCACGACGAAGGGCCGGTCACACGTCACCATGACGTGTGACCGGCCCTTCGTCGTGACACCACGGATCGGACCATCCCGACCCCACTGCCAATACCAACCAACCCCGACCAATGAAGGTACGACTGCGGTACAGGAACACTACGCTGAGCGGGGTCCCATCATCTCCATCAGACGGTGCAGGTCCTCGATCGAACCGAAGTCGATGGCGATCCGCCCCTTCTTCGCGCCGAGGGTGATCTTCACCTGCGTATCGAGACGGTCAGTCAGCGCGTCGGCGTACTCATCGAGCTGTTGGTACCGCGCCGTCGAAGGCAACCGGTCCGCCGTTCCACGTGAAACCTTCCCATCACCCTGCTTAGCTAAGGTCACGGCCTCCTCCGTGGCGCGGACGGAAAGACCTTCGGCTACGATCCTCTGCGCCAACTCATCCATGGAGTCTTCGGTCTCTAGGCTGAGCAGCGCGCGCGCGTGTCCAGAGGAGAGGACGCCGGCTGCCACCCGACGCTGAACCTTGGGCGGCAGCCGGAGTAGACGCAAGGTGTTGCTGATCTGCGGGCGTGAGCGACCGATACGGTGGGAGAGATCATCCTGGGTGCAGGAGAAATCGTCCAACAGCTGTCGGTAGGCCGCGGCCTCCTCAAGAGGATTCAGCTGGGACCGGTGGATGTTCTCCAGCAGTGCGTCGCGCAGCAGCTCATCGTCCTTGGTGGACCGGATGATCGCGGGGATCGTCTCCAGGCCTGCTTCACAGGAGGCCCGCCATCTGCGTTCACCCATGACCAGCTCATAGGTGCCCTCCTCCAGAGGACGGACAACCACGGGCTGGAGCACACCGATCTCCCGCACGGAATGCACGAGTTCGGCCATGTGGTCCTCATCGAACTCAGTACGTGGCTGCCGTGGGTTGGGGGAGATGCTTTTGACAGGAACAGCCCTGAACTCTGCGCCCTCCACCTCACCAGAAGCAACGATCGACGCCGTCCATGCTGAAGGGTCTGAAGGGACTTCACCGTCCGAAGAGGGTGCCGTGTCGTGCCTCGGGGTGCTGCGGGAGACCGCCGCCTCCCGGCTCACCGCATAGCTGTCATGGTCTTCATAGCTTTTTGATACTGTCTCTGGTGCCTCTGATACCGGGGATACCGCCGACGTCGCACTGGGTGAACGTCGTGCCCCCCGGATCTCTGGCATCTCTACGCGGCCGTTGCTAGCAGGACGTCGGGCAGTAGTCCGTCCGCTGCTCGGTCCGGGACGTCGGCTGATCCGATGGGTCCCCAGATGTGACTTCGCCGAGAAGAACACGTCGATCGGGCGCGGATCAGACGCTGTCGGAGAAGTGTCCTCTGTGGAGGTCGTCTCCTCGCCACCACCGGGATCCTCGGCTTCCCCGCCCTCGGAACTCCTCCTCGATCGAGCCGGTGATGTTTCACGTGGAACCGCAGTCGCCAGAGACTCGTCCTGATCACTGGATTCTGGAGGGGCATCTTCCCCAGTGACCGATGCGGGGGCCGTGGTGTCCACGTCGGGCTGTCCAGACGTACTCGCCAACCCGGGATTAGCGGTTTCGGAGAATGCGGCCTCAGAAACGACCTCCGACTGCTCTCCACTGCCTTCGGGGGAATCCGGCTGACCCGATGACGCCGCCTGTTCAGCAGGGGCAGCGGCCGATGTCTCCTCAGCGACGTGACCCTGCTCCTCCAGTTCTCGGGAATCACTGTTGATGAGGGCTCCGAGTCCTCGTCCCAGACCCCGTCTCCTACGTTCGCTCATCCACGTCCCTTCATCGCAGATCTCCCGCAAGAGATCCTGTCTGTCAGCCTCCTATTCTAATGATGGAGTCTGACAACCCGGACATCTGAGCACTGTGGGAGCGGTCAGCGGTGGGTGAGAGTCGCGGGGTCCACTCCTGCTCTCTGTGAGCATCGGGGCTCTACACTTCTAACGCTCCAGCCGGTGCGAGGTTTCACGGGAAACATACGACCTGAGATCATCAATGTCCTGACTGCCACTGCATCGGGCTACGATCGACTTCTGAATACGGACGTGACCGCTGCGCGTCTAGACGACAAGTGCCCCCCAAGGTGCTGTTCCACGTGAAACACTCCCGGCCAACCACTGCCCGGCTGTCCTTGTGCATCAACGGTCCACTCGTTCTCTCGACACTCTTGATATCCAAGTGTCGAGGAGATTCCCCGCGGAACGGCGCTCAGAGCTGACTGCACTTGTGGCTAAGGCACATCCGAGCTGTGTCGACTACTCAGATGACTCCGTCCTACGCAGTTGTCCACGATGCATCCATACGCAGAAGGACCATTGGTCTGGAATGCTTCGAATCTCCTGGCACTACCTGCGGATATTCCAACGCGCGACGTGATCGTCGATCGAACCGTAGAGATCAGAGATAGTGAAAGCCCCAGGGGAGAGACGTAGTGTTTCACGTGGAACAAGTAGCCATCCCAGACGAGTGATCCCGCAGGATACCCGCGGCCCCGGAGTTGCTCCGCTGAGCTGGCCAAGGAAGCAGCAACCATATCTGCGTCAGGCACTCGCACTAGCTGCTCCACGTTCTCGCTGATCCACACCTCAGGATGTGTGCTGTCTTGAGCGCTCCGAACGTCGGCTGCTCACCGATCACCGTCCTCAAAGACAGCAGCAGCCATAAACCTGACGTCGGTAAGGGTGCCTGACCAATGATCACTGTCGTTATCTCGACGAGCAGTTCAACGACTACTGCATATCCACCGATGACCGACTCATCGCATAAGTTCCACGGTACTTCCCCCTGTTCACGGCACGATGTTCCACGTGAAACGACACGAGGCCACCACCCTCAAAGGGTGGTGGCCTCGTCCTCCGGTCACTGTGGGAGTCAGCGCCCCTGCTCACCCCCACGCTGGGAGATCTCCGCAGCTGCCTCCAAATACGCCAAGGCACCGGTCGATGTGGGATCGTAGCTGATGACACTCTGCTGATAGGACGGCGCCTCCGAGATGCGGACATTGCGAGGAATCAATGTCTTGAGCACGTTCTCGGGGAAGTACTCCCGTACTTCATCGGCCACCTGAGAGGCCAGGCGTGTTCGTCCGTCATACATCGTGAGCAAAATGGTCGAGATCTCCAGCTCGTTGTTGAGATGCTTCTGGATCATCTCGATGTTGCGCAGCAGCTGGCTCAGACCTTCGAGTGCGTAGTATTCGCATTGGATCGGGATGAGCACTTCACGCGCGGCCACCAATGCATTAACGGTGAGCAGCCCCAAGGATGGCGGGCAGTCGACGAAGACATAGTCCAGACGGTCCAGCCCCTGCTCTGCACGGTAGCTGTGGTATGCCGTCAGGGCACGCTGCAGGCGTTGCTCCCGTGCCACCAGGGAGACCAACTCGATCTCAGCCCCAGCGAGATCGATCGTCGCCGGAACGACCTGCAACCGTTCGATGTCAGGACAGTCTTGGATGACGTCGGCGATGGGAAAGTCCTCGATCAGCACCTCGTAGATCGAGTCACGATCCGCGCCATGAGGTATCCCGAGTGCGGTCGAAGCATTGCCCTGTGGGTCGATATCCACCACCAGCACGTTGAAGCCCTGATCAGCCAATGCCGCCGCCAAGTTCACCGTCGTCGTGGTCTTGCCGACGCCGCCCTTCTGATTGGAGACGGTCAACACTCGCGGCTGTGCTGGGCGCTCAAGAGTGGTCTCGGCCAGGGCGCGCCGTCGTCGGTTCTCCTGAGCCAGTTCCGCACCCAGGGGGGAGGAGTCGTCGACCTCATCGATCATCGATCCGCCGGCTCCGCTCGGCCTCTGCGTTTCCCGTGAAACATCCTGACCTGCCACTGGGACATCCTCTCTCAGCTACGCTGCGGTGTACTCCGCCTGCTAGCGGCTCATCCATCGATCGAGTCTAGGGCACAGATATGACATGCCGCTGACCTGGGATTTCGGGTGATTAGCGACGGGGAATCCGCACTACGGTAGTGGGTTCGTCGAGCAGATCCTCGCCCAGGAGTTCGGCCTGAGGCCGCCTGAGCCGATACTTCTTCAGGACCTTCGCCGCAGCATCGATCTCCTGAGCAGCGCTGCGGCCTTTGAGCAGCAGAAGCTCACCGCCGTCGTCCATCAACGGTGCTGTCAGAGGTAAAAGCTTTTTCAGAGCTGACACAGCACGCGCCGTGACCACATCGGCCATCACCTCATCGGCGACTTCCTCCGCACGAGCCCGGATCACCGTGACATTATCCAGACCGAGATCCCGAGTCACAGTGTCCAGCCACTGCACACGACGTTCCATGGGTTCGATGAGCTGAAAGATGACATCGGGACGGGCCACCGCCAGGGCGATCCCGGGAAGGCCCGCACCCGAACCCACATCAGCCACTGTCGCCCCGGAAGGAAGCTCGGTGGCCAACACCGCACAGTTGAGCACATGACGCGACCACATCCGCGGGATCTCCCGAGGCCCTAAGAGCCCATGCTCGATTCCGGTCGAGCAGAGATGGGCCACATATCGCGTAGCCAGAGGGAGTCGGTCACCGAAGATCTGTTCGGCAGCCCGTTGTTCTGTGCCTGTCAGGGCCGGAGGCGGCCCTCCCTGAGGCAGAGCCGCCGCATCAGCGGTTTCCCCCTGATCGCCTAAGGACCCGGACTGACCTTGGCTGGCGGAGACATCACTGTCAGGCGGCGGTGTCGAAGAACTCATCGTCTAGTGTGCCGATCCTCTCAAGCAGGGCAGCGATCACGAGTAATACGCTCAGGACGCCGAGACCACGATGTGGCGCCGCTTCCCTTCACCCTCGGATTCACTGATCAGTCCATCCTCAGCGATGAAATCGTGGACGATCTTCCGCTCATAGGCGCTCATGGGCTCCAAGTGGACCTTCTCGCCATGCTCCCTGACCCGAGCCAGGGCATCGTCGGCAAGCTCCTTGAGCTGCTGCTGACGCTGCTCCCGGTGACCGGCGACGTCGAGGACCAACCGCGTACGGGTACCGGTGGCGGTGAGCACGGCCAGGCGCGTGAGCTCCTGGAGGGCATCCAGGACCTCACCACGAGCGCCGACGAGATCATCGAGTTCATCGGAGGAGCCTTCGGCGACCACGGAGATGAACGTGCGATCCCCGCGTACTTCGATGTCGATATCGCCGTCGAGGTCGACGATGTCGAGTAATTCCTCGAGGTAGTCAGCGGCGATATCGCCCTCATCCTCGGCACCCTCATCGGACTCCGGCTCCTCGTCGCCGTCCTGGGCTGAATCATCCCGGACCACACTGCCCCCAGAGGATTCCTCTGCCTGCTGCTCGGAGAGCTCCGCGGTTTCATGCTGCTCGGCATAGTCCAGCTGATCCGGGGTCTCCACGGTCTCCTCAGAACCGTTGTCCTCAGACACGGCCTTGGTCGTCTCGCTCATCGTCACTTCTTCCTCTTCTTGCGGGAGGGCTGCGCGCTCTGGCCCCGGTGCTGACCGGTGGGCTTGGGCTTCTCCTCCACGTTCTTCGCCTCGGTCTTCTTCTCGTGGATCGGAGGCAGCCCACGCGCGGCACGGCGCAGGTTGAGCTCCTTCTCCGCCTGAGAGCCAGGCGTCGGGTTGTTCCGGATGACCCACCACTGCTGACCCATGGTCCAGAAGTTGGTCGCCGTCCAGTAGATCAGCACACCGACGGGGAAGTTCACACCACCGATGACGAAGACCAGCGGCAGCGCATAGAGCATGACCTTCTGCATCTGCGCGGCCTGACCGGTCATCGCCGCCTCAGACATGTTCTTGCTCATCAGCTGCTTCTGGGTGAAGAACTGGGTGAGCACCATGGTCGCGATCATCACTGCGGTGAGGATGATGACGTTCCACTCGGTGGGGCTGGAGTTGAAGGCCGGCAGGAAGATGTCGGACATGCCGACGCCGAAGATCTCAGAGCTGTCGAAGGACTGGACCTCTGTGGCAGAGAGGGCCCCGTAGCCCTCCTGCTGGTACTGGTCCTGCCGCATCCGGTTGAGCATCCAGAACAGGGCCAGGAAGATCGGCATCTGCGCCAGAATGGGCAGACACATCATGAAGGGGTTGACCTTGTGCTGCTTGAACAGCGCCTGCTGCTCCTGAGCCATCGCCTGACGCGAGACCGGGTCCTTCTTGCCCTTGTACTTGGCCTGCAGCTTCTGGATCTCCGGCTGGATCTCCTGCATACCGCGTTGAGACTTGATCTGCCGGACGAACAGCGGGATGAGGATGATGCGGATGACGATCACCAGCATCACGATGGACAGCAGCCAGTTCCAGCCGGAATCCGCCCAGGCGCCGTCGTCGCTGAAGAGGGTGAGCAGGTTGTGGAACATGCTCAACAGCCAGGACACCGCCCAGGTGAACGGCGCCATCAATGTGTCGAAAAAGCCCATGTGTCTCTCAAGGTCGTGGTCGCCGAGCGTCAATGCGCATGCGTGCCCGGCGCTCCGGATGCCGCCGCGTCGATGCCTTCTCAGCAATAACGCCCCCGGTCAGGCCGCTGGTGGCGGCGAGCTTCAGGGATCGTCGGTGGTCATGACGCAGTCATCATCCGGAGGAATCGGCGGATGGTTTGTCTCTATGATCGTCGGTGCTGACCCTTGTGGCCAAATCCTGGCGCCCTGGGGCACATGATCCACACCTCCACCGGTGAAGGGATTGCAGCGCAGCACTCGCCAGACGGTCAAGGCACCACCGCGCAGCGCGCCGTGGACGGTGACGGCTTCGAGCCCGTAGGCCGAGCAGCTGGGGTAGAAGCCGCAGACCTGCCCGTAGAGCGGAGAGATCAGACGCCGGTAGAGCTTCAGCAGTGCGGCGAGGACCGCTGAGGGTCCGCTGCGGAGCCAACCCCACCGTTGCCGCCGCAGTTCCTCAGAGCTCGGCGTCGGCCCGGGGGTTCCTGGCTGTTCGCCGATGGCGACGTAGTAGTCGCTGTGCCGCACCCACCGGGTCGCGGCAGCCTCAGGTTCAGTCGGCTCTTGGGGGTTCGGCCTGGTCATCATGGGTCTCTGCGGACCTTGCTGCGGGTGTTCTGACGTACCCCACTGTCTGAGCCGCTTGAAGTTCTGCTGAAGGCTCGGCGCAGTGCAGAATCCAGCTGCTCGGTGAGTTCGCTGTGACTCAGGCCGGTGATCTCCGGGTGGGCTCGGATCACGACCTCGGCACATTGGTTCGCGGTCAGGCTGTGGGTGAGAGAGTCGGGATGGTTCAGCAGCTCAGCGATGATGTGCCGCAGTCGGCGCTGGGTCCGATGACGTACTACGGAGTTGCCCACGGCTTTGGAGACGATGAGCCCGCAACGCCAGCTCACCGTCGGCTGTGAACTGTGTGTGGGAGCCTGCTGCTCGGTGACTCGCACCGCCGCCATGAGGGCCGGTGTGCCGGCGCGTGCTCCGCGGCGCATCGTGGCACGGAAGTCGGCACTGCGGGTGATGCGGTGCTCGCGCGGCAGCATGGCGGTCCTCCGGCGACAGGGAGAGCTGGGGAAGCTCATCGATGACGAGGCACGAACGGCCCGTGCCTCCGGATAGGGAGGACGGGCCGTTCGTCTCGGCGGGATCAGATGATCCTCGCCAGATGGCCGCATGATTGCGGCCTCAGCTATGTCTCAGGCCGAGAGCGCCTTGCGGCCCCGGTTGCGGCGGGCCGAAATGACAGAACGGCCGGCACGGGTACGCATCCGGGAACGGAAGCCGTGCTTGCGGCTGCGACGGCGGTTGCTCGGCTGGAAGGTCCGCTTGCTCACTGTGTACTCCCCATGGATGGTTCACGACATCTGCGCGGAAAATCGGCCCGAGGGCCGGAAGCGATTCCGCAGATCAGTAGCCGCCCGAGGGTAAGGAAGACACTCCACTCCGCTGTCAGGGCGACCTGTCAACATTAGGGCAGTGGCCTCATCGGCGTCAAGGCGACGCACCGCCCTGCCTGGCGCTCCGCGATTCTCCACAGATTTGAGGGTGAGTTCTCCACATCGGTGGAAAACTTTGGAGTCCGGTCATGATCCTTGTGATCACAGGGATCCATCGGTGCTCTGTTGCTTCACTACGGAGTCTCGGCACTGACTGTAGCGGAATGGACACCAGCGTCGTCCACAGCTTCGGGGGTATGGTCGTGGGACAAGCCGACGTCGCGTCGGTCACCCGTCTTCGGCAGGAGGGAAGAGCGTGTCTGCAGACTCTGAGGGCAGCGTCGCCGCACGCTGGGAGCAGCTGATCACTGAGCTGCGGGTCAACCACGGTATCTCCGGCTTCCGGCTGACCGACGTCGGCCGGGCCAAGCCCCAGGGCGATCAGCTCATCGGTGACACGCTGATCATCGCTGTGCCCAGCGAACGTGTGCGGGAGCTGATGCAGTCGACTCTGCAGGTTCAGCTCAGTCAGGCCCTGCGCGCAGTCTTCGGCCGCGACATCCTCTGTGCCTATGTCATCGACCCGCAGCTGGCCGCTCAGCAGCAGGCCGATTCCCAGACCTCGGCCGTCCCCGACTCCTCAGCGGAGACGGCTGCTGAGCCCGCCCGCAGGCCTGAGTCCGCACCGGCACCACCCCGCTCGGTTCCTCCCCGGACTGCTGCGGCTCCGACGCCTCAGGCCTCACCCCGCTCAGCGGCGTCGGCCTCTTCCACAGCTTTCGACGATGTCTACCCCACTGGGCCGACACCGACCGCAGCCCCCCAGCCGGCCGGGCCCTCAGGGATGAGCGAGGAGGAGACTCTGCTCTCCGCCGCAGCCGCTGAGGAGCAGGCTGGAAGCTTCAAGACCTCACGGCTGAATCCGCGGTACACCTTCGACACTTTCGTCATCGGCTCCTCGAACCGTTTCGCCCATGCCGCGGCCAATGCCGTGGCAGAGGCTCCGGCGAAGGCCTATAACCCGCTGTTCATCTATGGCGACTCGGGACTGGGCAAGACCCACCTGCTGCACGCCATCGGACACTATGCCCAGCGGCTCTACTCCGGGATCCGGGTGAGGTATGTGAACTCCGAAGAGTTCACCAATGACTTCATCAACTCGATCCGTGATGACGAGGGCGCCAGCTTCAAGAACGCCTACCGCAGTGTCGATGTTCTGCTGCTCGATGACATCCAGTTCCTGGCAGATAAGGAACGCACCGTCGAGGAGTTCTTCCACACGTTCAACACTCTCTAC
This sequence comes from Nesterenkonia aerolata, assembly GCF_031470965.1. Taxonomy (NCBI): domain Bacteria; kingdom Bacillati; phylum Actinomycetota; class Actinomycetes; order Micrococcales; family Micrococcaceae; genus Nesterenkonia; species Nesterenkonia aerolata. The sequence goes on from NZ_JAVKGR010000010.1 coordinate 58,780, forward strand.
AACAACAATAAGCAGGTCGTGATCACCTCTGACCTGCCGCCGAAGCAGCTCTCGGGTTTCGAGGAACGGCTGCGTTCCCGGTTCGAATGGGGGCTGATCACCGATATCCAGCCACCGGATCTCGAGACGCGCATCGCCATCCTGCGGAAGAAGGCCACGGCGGAGAACTTCTCCTGCCCGGATGACGTGATGGAGTACATCGCCGACAAGATCTCCACCAATATCCGTGAGCTTGAAGGCGCGCTGATCCGCGTGACCGCCTATGCCTCGTTGAACAAGCAGGCAGTGGACCTCCCGCTCGCTGAACAGGTCATGCGGGATCTGATCAGTGATGATCACACCCAGGAGATCACTGCCGAGCAGATCATCGACGCCACTGCGGAGTACTACAGCTTCACCGTCGATGAGCTGATGTCGAAATCGCGGAACCGCACCTTGGTCACCGCCCGGCAGATCGCGATGTACCTGCTCCGTGAGCTGACCGAGATGTCACTGCCGAAGATCGGCCAGGCGCTGGGTGGACGTGACCACACCACGGTGATCTATGCCGAGCGGAAGATCCGTGAGCTGATGGCCGAGCGACGAGCGGTGTTCAACCAGGTCACTGAGCTGACCAACAAGATCAAGCAGCAGCGATGAGCTTCGCACCCTGCCCGCACAGCTGGTGACGTCGAGAACACGCAGACATCGCCAGGTCAAGTAAGTGGTCTACAGCTGTGGAGAACAGGCTCCCTCACATCTCACACGCATGTAGTTCGGCAGGATCCTGCGGAGGACATGCCCTCCATCTGCGACGTTCTCCACAGTTCTACACACATTTCCACAGTTGAGGGTGGATATTCTCCACTAGTGATCTCACACCTGTGGAGAAAGCCGTGGATGGTCAGGTGGATAACAACGTACTCTCTGGGGACCATGGTCGCTGTTCTGCGGAAATCACTGCGATGACAAGGATCTCTCTCCACCGGCGGTGCACAGCTGAGACGAGAACACTTCAGAATCTCCTCCACAGCCTCTTCCGCCCAGCACATGCCTCAGAGACGGTTTTCCACAGTATCCACATACGTTGTTAACACTTCTCCCTGACTTAAGACACATCTCAGAGAGTGCACAGTGATCCCGAATCCGTCGATCGTTCCTTCGCCCGTTCCGGGTTCAGGAACTTCTCCTGCGGGTACACCTGGGTACACCGTCCTACTAGATGTAGTCCTCACACCATGGGCGTTCACCACATGTGCTGCAGCGAGGTCGAGGCTCACGGTGGCATCGGCCACGCACGGGCAGGTAAGCTCAACTCTCGACACAGCGGCGGTGATGCTTGACATCTCATCGCTCACTGCTCCTGACCCGCATCGAAAGGCGAAGATCAGTGAAATTCACTGCGGCGCGCGACGTCCTGACCGAGGCTGTCTCCTGGACTGCCCGATCGCTCTCCCCTCGCCCGCCGGCTCCGGTGCTCTCCGGTCTGCTGATCACAGCCGAGGATCAGACGGTGACGATCTCAAGCTTCGATCACGAGATCTCCGCTCAGCTGCACATCGAAGCAGATGTCGAGACCCCCGGAACAGTGCTGGTCTCCGGTCGTCTGCTCAATGACATCGTCAAGGCCCTGCCGGATGCCGCAGTCACTGTGGAACTCGAGGACGCCAAAGTCCTGGTGACCTGCCGATCCTCACGATTCACGCTGGCCACGATGCCGGTGGACGAATACCCAGAGCTTCCCGCGATGCCGGAACTCGCTGGCACCGTCGATGGAGCCGCATTCGCTCGGGCGGTCTCTCAAGTCATCACCGCGGCCTCGAAGGATGACACTTTGCCGATCCTCACCGGCGTGAAGGTCGAGTTCGAGGCCGACACGATGACCTTCCTGGCCACCGACCGGTACCGGCTGGCCATGCGAGAGATCAGCTGGGCACCGAGCCGTCCGGACATCTCCACCTCAGCGCTGATCAAGGCCAAGACTCTCCATGACGTCGCCAGATCCTTGGCCGGTGGTGGTGAGCTCTCCATTGCGATGAGCGATGAGGCCGAGATGATCGGATTCTCCTCTGGCGGTCGGCGCACCACCTCCGTCCTCGTCGACGGTGAGTACCCGAAGATCCGCCAGCTCTTCCCCGAGCAGACACCGATCCACGCGGTGGTGCGCACCTCTGAGCTGATCGAAGCGGCTCGTCGTGTCTCTCTGGTGGCCGAACGGAACTCCCATGTCAGGTTGCAGTTCACCGAGGAGAACGAGGTCATCCTCGATGCCGGCGCCGATGACGCCGCTGCGGCCTCGGAGACGGTCAGCGCTGATCTCACCGGAGAGCCGATCACCGTCGGGTTCAACCCGGCGTATCTGAATGAGGGACTCAACGTCATCGACAGCGAATACCTGCGGTTCTCCTTCGTCTCGGCTCCGAAGCCGGCGATGATCACCGGCCAGGACACCCCCGATGGTGAGAATTCCAGTGATTTCCGGTATCTGCTGATGCCGGTGCGTCTGCTGAACCAGTGAGCAGCCGATGCGGCTGAGTCATCTCACGCTGCAGGACTACCGCAGCTATGCCGAGGCGCAGATTCCTCTCTCGCCGGGGCCCAATGTGCTGCTGGGGTACAACGGAGTCGGGAAGACCAACGTCGTCGAGGCCGTCGGCTATCTCTCCACCTTGGCCTCTCATCGGGTCTCCCAGGATGCGCCGCTGGTTCGCCACGGGGCAGAACGTGCCATCATCCGCGCCCAAGCCCACCGGGGATCCCGGGAGGCGCTGCTGGAGGTGGAGATCAACCCGGGCCGGGCCAATCGTGCGCGGATCAACCGAGGGGCCGCTGTTCGGGCCTCGGACGTGCTGGGGGTGCTGCGCACAGTGCTCTTCGCTCCGGAGGACCTGGAGCTGATCAAAGGCTCGCCGAATGTGCGCCGCCGTCTGCTCGATGACCTCGCCGTGCAACTGCGCCCTGCCTGGGGATCAGTCCGCCTGGACTACGAGAAGGTGCTCAAGCAGCGCAATGCGCTGCTGAAGTCCATCCGGTATGAGGGGTTCACCGCGACACATGAGTCCACCTTGGAGGTGTGGGATCACCAGCTCGCGGAGGCCGGGGCACGGGTGCTCCAGGCCCGGTTCGAGGTTCTTGAGGCCTTGCGTCCGCATGTCGCGGAGGCTTACCAGCAGCTCTCCGGCAGTGTCCGCACCGCAAAGATGCGGTATCAGAGCTCACTGGACGAATTCGCCGGTGAGGAGATGCGGCAGGGAACAGGGCAGTCGGGTGCGGCAGGACGTGAACAGCTGGCTGAGCAACTGCGCAGCGGCTTGGGTGCGGCACGGCGGCAGGAGCGGGAACGCGCGACGACGTTGGTCGGTCCGCATCGTGATGACCTGCACTTCAGCTTGGATGATGTCCCGGTGAAGGGTTATGCCTCGCATGGAGAGACCTGGTCCTATGCGCTGGCGCTGCGTCTGGCCGGTTACCGGGTGATGGTCGATGATGACCCGAGCGAGGGTGGTCGTCCGGTGTTGATCCTCGATGACGTCTTCGCCGAACTTGATGCGCGCAGGCGTCGGCGTCTGGCGGAGCTGGCCGCGGAGGCGGAGCAGCTGCTGATCACCGCCGCCGTCGACGACGACGTCCCTGAGGCTCTGCGTGCCCATGCCTTCCGTGTCGAGTCAGTGGACCAGCTCTCCCAGATATCCCCCGCTGAGGAGCTCACCGACGTCTCCGATGCTCAGCCCACGGACGAGAGCCGATGAGTGCAGTCCAGCATCCGGTTGCGGAACCGGAGCCCAGCCCGGACGGCATCTCGGCCCGGGAGACCGAGGATGCCGCGGCGATCGTCCTGGCGCGGATGCGACGGGCCGCCGAATCCCGAGGAGAACATCGGCTGCGCGGGACTCCTCGGGGGACCTCCCTGGCCGGAGATCCGCGGGCCGGGGCCCGTCGTGCTCTCGGTGAGACGGCTCAGCAGGGCTCCGGCGGAGGCGGCCGTGGCGGCAGTGGTCGAGACCCGAGTCTGCTGGGCCCGGTGGTGGATAAGCTCATCGCCCATCGTGGGTGGACCGCCCCGGTGGCGGTGGGCTCAGTGGTCTCACGGTGGGATCGGCTCGTCGGCCCGCAGGTGGCTGAGCATTGCCGACCAGAGCGCTTCGAGGACGGGGTGGTCGACGTCGTCTGCGATACCACGGCGTGGGCGACGAACCTGAAACTGATGCAGCCGCAGCTGATGGAGGTCTTCACCCGTGAACTCGGGCGCGGGATCGTCACCGGGCTGCGTATCCGTGGGCCTCAGGCGCCGAGCTGGAAGAGGGGCCGGTATTCGGTCCCCGGACGCGGCCCGCGTGACACCTACGGGTGAGCCGGTGGCGGCCGGAGTGGGGCGAAGCTGGACCAGCAAGGACGTAGGAGCGCTCGGAGTGGGACCGACGCACGCGCTCCTGCGGGGTTGGGGGCTGCGGAGCTGACCCCGGCCTCATCGACGGAGTGGCTGAGAGCTCCGAGCTGCCTTCTATGGCCGCGCAGCGCATCTTCTGCCCGATTCCACCTCAGTCTTCTGAGGCTTCAACGTGTTTTCACGATAGAATGGTCAACGGCCCGAGCAGCAGTCTCGGGTCGGTCCATGTTGAGGCCGTGAGACCGTTTCGGCGGTGTGCGGCACCGGTGTTCAAAGGAGACGGCTGAAGCTCGTGACCTCGGAAGACACACCCCAGGAGAACAGCGGCGACTACGGAGCCTCGGACATCACTGTCCTGGAGGGTCTGGAGGCGGTCCGCAAGCGTCCGGGCATGTATATCGGCTCCACCGGTGAACGCGGCCTCCACCACCTGGTCTATGAAGTGGTGGACAACTCCGTCGATGAGGCCTTGGCGGGTTATTGCAGCCAGATCGACATCACCCTGCAGGCCGACGGCGGTGTCCGGGTCAGCGATGACGGCCGCGGCATCCCCGTGGACATGCACCCGACGGAGGGCAAGCCGACCGTTGAGGTCGTGATGACGGTGCTCCACGCCGGCGGAAAGTTCGGCGGCGGCGGCTATGCCGTCTCCGGTGGTCTGCACGGGGTGGGAATCTCCGTGGTCAACGCACTGTCCACCCGGGTGGAGACCACGGTGAAGCGACAGGGCCGCTCCTGGCATATCGCCTTCGGCACCGGTGGTGAGACCGTGTCGCCGCTGAGCGAGGGTGAGGCGACCCAGGAGACCGGGACCACGCAGGTGTTCTATCCGGATCCGGGGATCTTCGACACCGTCGAGTTCGACTTCGAGACCTTACGGGCGCGGTTCCAGCAGATGGCCTTCCTGAACAAGGGCCTGCGCATCGTGCTCACCGATGAGCGGGACATCGAGGCCAACCAGGTCGTCGTCGACGAGGTCGTCAGCCATCAGGACCACCAGGATGCCGGTGAAGACGCCGATGCCCCGGCCGCTCCGGGTGAATCGATCGAAGCCGTCAGTGAGGTCCCGGCCGGGCGGAAGGTGGTCTACCAGTACGACCACGGTCTGCTGGACTATGTGAACCACCTGAACTCGGCGAAGAAGGCCGACACTGTGCACGAAGACGTCATCGCCTTCGAATCTGAGGACGATGACCGCGGCATCACCGCCGAAGTGGCGATGCAGTGGACGATGACCTATTCGGAATCGGTGCACACCTACGCCAATACGATCAACACTCATGAGGGCGGTACCCATGAGGAAGGCTTCCGCAGCGCACTGACCAGTCTGATCAACCGGTACGCCAAGGAGAAGCAGATCCTCAAGGAGAAGGAGGACAACCTCACCGGTGATGACATCCGTGAAGGTCTGACCGCGGTGATCTCCGTGAAGCTCTCCGAACCGCAGTTCGAGGGTCAGACGAAGACCAAACTGGGCAACACCGAGGCCCGCGGGTTCGTCCACCGGGTGGTTCACGAGCAGCTCAGCGACTGGCTGGAGCGCAACCCCGGTGCCGCACGTGACATCATCCGCAAGGCCCAGTCCGCCGCCCATGCTCGGGTGGCGGCGCGCAAGGCGCGGGAGAACGCCCGCCGGAAGTCTCCCCTGGAGTCGATGGGTCTTCCGGGCAAACTCTCAGACTGCTCCTCGAAGGATCCCACACGCTGTGAGATCTACCTGGTGGAGGGTGATTCGGCCGGCGGTTCGGCGAAACGCGGCCGGGATCCGGAGACCCAGGCGATCCTGCCGCTGCGCGGCAAGGTCCTCAATGTGGAGCGGGCGCGGCTGGACAAGGCCCTGTCCAACACGGAGGTCCAGTCGATGATCACCGCCTTCGGCACCGGCATCGGTGAAGAGTTCGACATCGAGAAGCTGCGGTATCACAAGATCGTGCTGATGGCTGATGCCGACGTCGACGGTCAGCACATCACCACGCTACTGCTGACTCTGCTGTTCCGGTACATGCGTCCGCTGATCGACGGCGGGTACGTGTATCTGGCGCAGCCGCCGCTGTACCGGCTGAAGTGGTCCAATGCCCCGCATGACTACGTCTTCACCGATGCTGAGCGTGATGCGGCTTTGGAGGCCGGTCACGCCAAGGGGCGTCGTCTGCCGAAGGACCAGGGTATCCAGCGGTACAAGGGTCTGGGTGAGATGGACTATTCGGAGCTGTGGGACACCACGATGGACCCGGAGCACCGGACTCTGCTGCAGGTCTCGATGGAGGATGCCGCGGCCGCCGATGAGATCTTCTCGGTGCTGATGGGTGAGGATGTCGAGTCCCGCCGTGGTTTCATCCAGCAGAACGCCAAGGACGTCCGTTTCCTCGATATCTGAGGCCCGAGCGCGCCGGAGCCGCTGTGACGGCGGGCCGGCGTCATGTGGGCGGATGAATATCGACTGACAGAGCATCCTCAATGAGGGAGAGCATCGTACGTGAGTGACAACACTGAGAATCCCGGCACAGCGGATCAGGCACCCGGCGCGGAGGGTGAGAACGCCCTGACGGGAGATGTGCTGACCGACCGGGTCCGCCAGGTGGATCTGCAGACTGAGATGAAGCGGTCCTACCTGGACTACGCGATGGCCGTCATCGTCGGCCGTGCGCTGCCGGATGTCCGTGATGGGCTCAAACCGGTGCACCGCCGGGTGATCTACGCGATGTTTGACGGCGGCTATCGCCCGGACCGCTCCTTCAATAAGTGCGCCCGTGTGGTCGGCGATGTCATGGGCAACTATCACCCGCACGGTGACTCGGCGATCTATGATGCCCTGGCCCGGCTCATCCAGGACTGGGTGATGCGCTACCCGCTGGCCCTGGGTCAGGGGAACTTCGGCAACCCGGGCAATGACGGCCCGGCGGCCCCGCGGTACACCGAGACCAAGATGGCCCCGCTGGCCATGGAGATGGTCCGGGACATCACTGAGGACACCGTCGATTTCCAGGACAACTACGACGGGCGCCAGCAGGAGCCCACGGTGCTGCCGGCACGGTTCCCGAATCTGCTGGTCAACGGCTCCTCGGGGATCGCCGTCGGGATGGCCACCAATATCCCGCCGCATAACCTGCGCGAGGTCGCCGCCGGGGTGACCTGGTACCTGCAGAACCCGCAGGCTTCTCGTGAGGAGCTGTTGGAGGCGCTGCTCGAGCGGGTCAAGGGACCGGACTTCCCGACCGGGGCGCAGATCCTGGGGACCCGGGGGATCGAGGAGACGTACCGGACCGGGCGCGGGTCGATCACGATGCGCGCCGTCGTCGACGTCGAGGAGATCCAGGGCCGGACCTGCCTGGTGGTCACCGAGCTGCCGTATCACGCGAATCCGGAGAACCTGGCGCTGAAGATCGGTCAGCTGCTGCGTGACGGTAAGGTCTCGGGCATCGCGGATCTGCGCGATGAGTCCTCCGGGCGGACCGGTCAGCGTCTGGTGATCGTGCTCAAGCGCGATGCGGTGGCCAAGGTGGTGCTGAACCAGCTGTATAAGCACACCCAGCTGCAGGAGAACTTCTCCGCGAACATGCTGGCGCTGGTCGATGGTGTGCCGCGGACGCTGAGCCTGGATGCCTTCGTCCACCACTGGGTGACCCACCAGATGGAGGTCATCGTCCGTCGCACCCGGTTCCGCCTGGCCAAGGCGGAGCGGGAGGCGCACATCAAGCTGGGGCTGCTCAAGGCCCTGGACGATCTGGACCGGGTGATCTCCACGATCCGCGAGTCCTCCACAGTGGAGGCCGCGCGGGAGAACCTGAAGACGCTGCTGGATATCGATGATGACCAGGCTCAGGCGATCTTGGACATGCAGCTGCGGAAGCTCGCGGCTCTGGAGCGGCAGCGGCTGCAGGAGGAATACGACGAGCTGATGGAGCTGATCGCTGAGTTCAAGGCGATCCTGGCCTCGGAGGACCGTCAGCGTGAGCTGATCTCCGAGGAGCTCGACGGCATCGTGGACAAGCACGGTGATGAGCGGCGGACCCATATTGTCCGCGGCTACGACGGCGATATGTCCATGGAGGATCTGATCCCGGAGGAGGATGTCGTCGTCACTGTGACCCGGGACGGGTACGTCAAGCGCACCCGGATCGATAACTACCGGGCGCAGAACCGCGGGGGCAAGGGGGTGCGTGGGGCGCAGCTGCGTGCTGACGACGTCGTCGAGCATTTCTTCGTGACCACGACGCACCACTGGATCCTGTTCTTCACGAACCTGGGACGGGTGTACCGGACGAAGTGCTATGACCTCATGGAGGCCGGCCGGGATTCGAAGGGCCAGCATGTGGCCAATGTGGTGGCGTTCCAGCCCGATGAGCATATCGCCGGGGTGCTTGCCCTGCGCAGCTACGACGATGCGGCATACCTGGTGCTGGCGACCAAGGCCGGACTGGTGAAGAAGACGAAGCTCACCGATTATGATTCGCCGCGTCAGGCCGGGGTGATCGCCATCAACCTGCGTGAGGATGATGAGCTGGTCTCGGCGAAGCTCATCTCGGCGGAGGATGATCTGATGCTGGTCTCGCGGAAGGGGCAATCGCTGCGGTTCACGGCCTCCGATGAGGCGCTGCGACCCATGGGCCGGGCGACCTCCGGGGTGACCGGGATGAAGTTCCGTGAGGATGATGAGCTGCTCACCGCCGATGTGGTGACCGAGGATTCCTATGTCTTCGTGGTCACCGAAGGCGGGTACGCCAAGCGGTCCTCGGTGGAGGAATACCGTGTGCAGGGCCGTGGTGGCCTGGGCATTAAGGTCGGCAAGCTGGTCGAGGACCGTGGTGACCTGGTCGGGGCGATGGTCGTGGAGTCTGATGACGAGGTGCTCGTGGTCATGGCCTCGGGCAATGTGGTGCGCTCGGCGGTGGAGGGTGTGCCGTCGAAGGGCCGCGACACGATGGGTGTGATCTTCGCCAAGCCGCGCGGTAAGGACCGGATCCTGAAGGTGGCGCGGGCTTCTGGTGCGGCGCTGGCCGCGGCGGGCGAGGAGCCTGCTGAGGGCGATGCTGAGGATGGAGCTGCCGAGGCGGTGGATTCTGCGGTGAGTGCGGCTTCTGCTGATGCCGGTGAGGCACTGCCGAGCACCGGGGAGGATGCAGTAGCGTTGGGTTCTGACCACGATGACGTCGATGGAGGACAGCAGTGAGCGCGAACAGCAGCGAGGGCGGGGAGTCCCGTCCGGCGAGCCGGTTCCCGGCGCCGCGGCCCCGTGCCCACGGCGGGTCCTCCTCCGGTGAGGCCCAGTCTGGAGCTGCGAAGCCTGAGGCCACCCAGGCTTCGACGTCGGCGTCGGGTGCTGAAGCTCAGCGGACGGGGCAGAAACAGCCGGCGCGGCCGACTGCTGGTGAGGCGGAGAAACGTGGGCCGGCGCCTGCGGGGCGCCGCCCGGCCCCGCGTCCCCGCCCGGCTCCGGCCGGAGCCGGGCGGGGACGGACGAACCCGGGACTGGTGCGTCCGACTCCGCGGGCGAAGGTGCGTAAAGCACGGCTGCTGGTCTCCAAGGTGGACCCGTGGTCGGTGTTGAAGATGAGCTTCCTGCTGTCGGTGGCCTTGGGCATCATGACCGTGGTGTGTGCGGTGATGCTGTGGTCGGCGATGGATCTGACGGGGATCTTCGATCGCGTGAATGATCTTATCGGTCAGGTGCTCGGTGGTGAGGGTGATACTGAAGGCGGCGCCATCGTGATCCAGGAGATGGTGACGTTGGGTCAGGTGGCTTCGTTCGCGACGATCATCGCTGTGGTGAACGTGGTGGTGCTGACGGTGATCTCCATGCTCGGGGCGGTGCTCTACAACATCTCCGCATCGCTGGTTGGTGGTGTCGGAGTGACCCTGACCGACGACTGATCAGGCGTTTCTCCTGCGGTGGAGGTCACATCTCCGCGGTGTCGGATGATTTTGTGACAGTTCTGACGCTGGTGTAATGTAGAGTGGTCGTCCTGCGGAGGGCAGTCCCTTTGGCGGGTTCCTCAGACTCCCCCGACGACACCCAAGGGCGTATAGCTCAGGCGGTTAGAGCGCATCGCTGATAACGATGAGGTCCGAGGTTCAAGTCCTCGTACGCCCACACTGAAGGTCCCAGGTTCGGAAGGTGCTGAGAATGCGGAGAATCGCGTTGCTCGCCCTGACCGCGGCCGGAATCTTCGGATATCGCCGCTGGCGAGAGGCGGAAGAAGGCCGTAAGGTCTGGGACTCTGCTACTGACTCGTTGAACGAGGACAAGCACTAACTGAATACCCATCACGGGGGCTTAGCTCAGTTGGTAGAGCGCCAGCTTTGCAAGCTGGATGTCAGGGGTTCGAGTCCCCTAGCCTCCACATTATTGCCAGAGAGGTTCCTTCCCAGGACGGGAAGGAACCTCTTTTTCGTTCTCGCACACCTAGGGTTATAGGCCAAATTGTGTGTATGGACCGGGGCGTGTCAGGGACCTGCGTTCTGCCTAGCCCCTCTTGACACTCGTGTGGTCTCAAATCTGCAGTTTCAGTGAGTGAAGCGGCGGTTGTGAACCTCGGTCAGACTCTTGATCTGCGTAACAGGATCCACAGCAGGAACGGAACTCCTACGAAGGAGGTGATCAAACCTACTGGTAACGCTGTGGGGAAAGCCCGAGTTGCCATGAGATCTGCTGCGAGCATGATGATCCCCCCTGCGAGAGCTCCGCCCAGAGGGGGAGGGCCTTCTGTGCGTAGCAGGGCGAGTGCTAGTTGCGGGGCCACGAAGGCTACGAAGGCCACCGTGCCGACCAGTGCGGTGGTCACCGAGGCCATGAGCACCGCTATGACGAAGAGTGCGACGCGGGCTGCGGGGACTCGAAGGCCTAGTGCGCGGGCGGTATGTTCGTCGAATCGCAACAGAGCTAAGGGACGTCCCGCCATTACTGCAGCGAATAGTCCTATGCCAGTGAGTATCGTGACAGCTGTCAGAGCTGGGCCCTGTACGGCGTTGAGACTGCCGGCGAGCCAGGTGAGTGCACTGTTGAGGCCAGGTAGGTCGGCTTGGACGAGTAGCCAGGAGGTGACCGCACCCAGGCCCGCGTTGATGCCCAGACCCACGAGTACTACCCGTCGGACCACGATTCCACCGGACCAGGACAGCCAGACGACGGCCAGACCCGCCAAAGTGCCACCGAGTGCAGCTGCTAATGGCAAAGACCACGCAGCGAGCAGCACCGGTAACCCACTGCCGGTGGCCAGTAGGGCCACCGCAGCAAGTCCGGCGCCGGCCGTCACACCGATGATGTCCGGGCTGGCTAGCGGGTTACGCAACATTGACTGAGTGATGGCTCCGGCAGCCCCCAAACCGGCTCCCACTACTACGGCTGCCCAAGCACGGGGCAACCGTAACTCCGTGACGAAAAAGCCCAGTGGTGCCTCACCACCACTTATCGCGGTGATGACTTGGGTCGGTGGGACGAAGACTTCGCCGATCATCAGCGAGCACAGGAACACCATGATCAGCGCGGTGCAGAGGCCGCAGGTGCCTATGGCTTGTCTGTTCATCTGGTGATCCTCCTGGCGATGATTACGAACAGGGGAGCTCCCACGATGGCGAGCATGATGCCTACGGAGACTTCCCCGGTTGGTAGCACGACGCGACCTGCGATGTCGGCCACCACCAGCAGCAGCGCACCCAGAGGGGCCGCTAACAATACGCGTCCCGTGGGAGAGCCAGGAAGTAGCCGATTGGCCAGATGGGGAGCAAGCAAACCTAAGAACCCCACGGAACCGGCAACAGAGGTAGCTCCCGACGCCAGTAGAACCACAGCGCCGAGACCCACCAGCCGATCCCGTAGCACCGGGCGTCCCAAAGAGGCGGCGAGATTCTCGCCGAGTTCCAGGCTGGGCCAGGCCGGGAGGTTGCACAGGGCGAGGAGGAGTCCCAGGAGGATGAACGGCAACGCCACGATCAGTGCGGACAACGGTCGATCCGCCAGCGCACCTACACTCCAGAACTGGAAGGATTTCATGGTGTCCGGGAACATGAGGACGACGGCGGTCGTGGCAGATCCCAGCAGCGCACTGACCACCGCACCTGTGAGTACCAGAGTGGTCATGGGTTCGAACACTGTGATCCGGGCCGTCAGAGCCAGCACTATGGCACCGGCCACAAGCGCTCCGATCAGGGCGAACCAGGGGTGTGTCGCCGGATTGCGTAAGTCGAGCACGGCCAGGGCGGCTACCACACCGAACCCGGCGCCGGCGGTGACTCCGATCAGTCCGGGGTCCGCCAAGGGGTTACGGGTATGCAACTGGGTGAGTCCACCGGCCAGTCCCAGTGCTGCTCCCACGACGAGTCCGATGAGTGTGCGGGGTAGGCGTAGTTCCAGCACCACGGCCGTGGTTGAAGGGTCTGCGGCTCCGGTCAGGGCGGCAGTGACCTGCGAAGGAGTCACGTTCCCAGAGCCCAGGTAGAGTCCGGCCCAGCTGGCGGTGAACAGCGCCAAGGCTAGTCCTAGGATCAGCAGAATAGTGCGACCCATCCGGGTTCGGGTGCCGCCTGACAGGTTCATCAGTCGTCTGCGTGGTGGTCGTGGTTGATTTCGCCTCGGCGCCAATAGCCGTCTACGTCCCAGTGGTTGCGATCGAAACCTAGTTCTTGTGAGATATAGCGCCGTAACGGTTTGATGCTCATGGCTTCCCCAGCGACCCACACGAATCCCTCACGATCCGAGAAGTCGTGGTGACGGACCGCAGCATCGAGTATCTGCGTGGTGCCCGCGGGGGATGGATCCCGGTAGAGCCAGTAGGTCTCCAAAGTTGCGGAGGTGGGCAGGTCGATACGTGAGTCCGGTCCGGCGACCTCGATGTAAGCGGTGACCGGGACTTCTGGGCGCAGGACTTCCACCCAACGGGCCAACGCCGGTAGCGCGGTCTCATCGGCTGCGAAGACGTACCAGGGAAAAACATCCTTGATCTCGAAGGCACCGCGAGGCCCCAAGGCTCCGATTTTTTGCCCCACGGCTGCTGTCGAGGCCCAACGTCCGGCCACACCGTGATCATGCAGGACGAAGTCGATATCCACGGCGGCTGCTTCAGGGTCGAACCATCGCACGGTGTAATCGCGGTAGGTCAACCCCCGAGGTGACCATCGTCCATCGCGCATGACCGGTAGAACGGGCTCACCTGAAGGGTCATGATCGAAGAAGAGCTTGAGATGGTCTTCGGCTCCGATACTGGGGAAACCTGAGAAACCGTCATCGGCGCTGAACCTGACGCGAACCAGGGTCGCAGACAGGGGGTGGACAGCTTCCACGGTGAGCACGCGGGGCCGTAACTCGAAGTAGTAGTACGCCGTCAGCTCGTCTTCGCGATCGGCACGATGTGCAGTCCGGACGGCCGACCGCGGAACGGTGGGAACGAGGGTCATGCTGAATCCTCCTCGGATTGTTCGTGGGGGTTGTGGACATAGGACGCTGTTGCGATCGGTTCCAGAGCATGGCTGCGGTTGCCACGGTGGGCAGAAGCTCCCCACAGTGATTGCAGCGGCCGGTCCCAGATCCGGCGTGATACCGGAGAGGTAACCGGTGACAGTGACCTGACGACGGTGTGGGTCCGGTGGGAATGGAGCACGCGACATCCGCGTGCCCACCGGCTTCGTACACGACCTCTGAACCTTCCTGGGCTGATCGGAACCTGAGGCACAGGGCACCGAGGTATCCCTCAATCACTTCACCTTCGGTGTAGTTGCGTTGGGTGAGGCGAGCGGCGAGACGTAGGGAGACCATCACAGCTCCTGCAGAATGCTCTCCAGTTGTTCGAGAACCTTCAGTCCGGTCTCGTAGCGGTCGGCGAAGAAGTATTCAATGCCGTAGTCGTGACCTTCCTGAACAGCCGGAAGTTGCTGGAAGGTGGGGACTTCGGCGAGTTCGGCAGCACCGGCTCCGGGTTCTCCGTCCAGAGTTTGTTCATGGAGGATGACTGTTGCAGAGTCGAGGTCGGTGAGTTGTTCAGATGACAAGTCAACGCCGTTGAGGTTCGTGACGTCTGCGGCGACCGTGACAAGGGGGGCCTCAATGTCGTTGAGGATTCCACCTATCCAGGAGATCGGTGTGTAGACCGTGGTTTCATTTTCGTAGTAGTCCACTGCGGCGAAGGTATTTTCTTCGATGACGTCGCCGTAGTCTTCCCGGATCTGGGCAGCCTTGTCTTCGTAGGCTTGCTTGGCGTCTTCGGCGGATTCGCTGTCACCTAGAATGTTGCTGATTTCCACAGAGGCGTCCTTGGTTTGGGCTGAGCCTTCCGAGAGGATGAACACCGTGGGGGCGATGGCGCTGAGCCTTTCGTATTCTTCTCGGGATTCATCGGAGATGGTCTGGTCCTGGCCGGCCCGAACGAATCCGATGAGCAGGTCTGGTTCGAGGGAAGCGATCTGCTCGTAGTCCCAACCATCCGGGGTCAAGATGATGGGCAGATCCTGAACCTGGTCGTATTCATCTGGCAGGAAACTGTCCTCGTAATTTCCGTCAGCCGTGGCTACTGGGGTGATGTCCGCAGACAACAAGGGGCCGACTGCGCCTTCCAGAGCCACGATCTGCTGCGGATCATCCGGAATGGTGACTTCGCCGAAGGCGGTCTCGACGGTGTGGGTGCCGTCCCCGGATTCCGAAGACTCCTCTTCCTGACCTGAGCCGCAACCGGTCAAGATCAGAAGGGACGCCAGAAGGAGCGCGAGAAATCGGGGTGTTGAGGCTGATGTACGGGTGCCGTGGTGTGTTGGCACGATGTCTCCTATTCGATGTTGAGTGTCGGTGGTCAGGGTGTTCGTGGGTCGCTGGGCAGAATGACGGGGGTTCCGGTGTCGGGATCCGTGATGACCCGGCAGGGAAGATCGAAAACGTCTGTCAGGAATTCAACGTTGAGAACGTGGCTCGGGGAACCTGTGGCGGTGATCTTGCCGTTCGCCATGACGACGATGTGGTCGGCAAAGCGGGCGGCTAAGGTGAGGTCGTGGAGCACGGCGACAACCGTTCTGCCCTCGGCCGCCAGGGTGGAACAGGTGCTCAGGATTTCCACCTGATGAGCGATGTCGAGATAGCTGGTTGGTTCATCGAGCATCAGGAGGTGGGTGTCTTGGGCCAGGGTCATGGCGATCCAGGCGCGCTGCCGTTGTCCCCCGGACAGCTCGGACACGGGGGAATCCGCCAGTGTTTCCAGGTGCATACGTACAAGGGCACTTTCGGCGGCCGCCGTGTCCTTTCCGGTCAAAGGACGAAGCAGGGAACGATGCGGTTCCCGTCCCCGTAGCACGAGGTTTCGTACGGTGATCCCTTCCGGAGCCAGTGGTGTTTGGGGAAGGAAGGACAGGGTACGTGCCAGAGACCTTCCTGGGTAGCGGTGCAGATCCATCCCCAGCACTTCGATGTCGCCTGTTCGCTTGATCAATCCACTCAAGGCCAGCAGAAGCGTCGATTTCCCACAGCCGTTGGGTCCCAACACCGCGGTGAATTTCTCAGCAGGGAGGTCAAGGTTCAAATCCTTCAGAACCTGCGGCCGTCCCGGATAACCGGCACTGAGATTCCGGACTCGGAAGGCCGGTTGGGGTGTCTGTCCAACGGGCTCAGGTGGCGGTGTTGCGTTAATCGGAGTGGGGCTCATGCCTGAATGGTGTTCCTGTCCGGGTGAACTCGGCCCAGGCCATGCGCACTGTTCGGTGTTCTGTCACCGTTCGGACAGCGTAGTCATGCTTATCGCGCGTGGTCGGGAACTCTTGTATGGGTGGCTAGGCCCCGAGGGCACTTTCCGGCCTGATGATGATCGTGCCGCTCATCGCCCAATAATCCGAGACTCGTGTCAGCGGACAGGTCACGAGTAGATCCATGTGGGCTTCTCCTGGGGGACTGTGCAGGACATCGAACGTGCTCGACGACGTGGCGGAGGACGCATGGAGTCGTACGGGCCGAAAGGAGCGTATCAATCATAATTAGGTAAGGCAATCCTTTGTTTCATAATCTGGTGCAGGGGGTTGGGCTTCTCGGTGCGCTGGTCGATTGTTCTCGCATCGAGGCCAGGTCGGCATCGGCTGAAGGTGGTTCGGATCTGAGACTCTGTGATCGACAGAGAGGTGGAGGAAACATGTCGGAGTGGTGGGCGCACACGATCGGTTGGGGGACGGTTGCTGCACTGTCGTGTGGGTTCGTCCTGGTCGAGTTCGCGGCACCGTATGCGTTCCTGAACGATCATCCGGAGGACATCCGCCGGAACGCACCGAAGCCGACAGCGGTCCAGCAGCGTGCCGGTGTGCTCGGGGGACTAGTGTTACTCGTGAGTCTGATTATGGGCTTGGGCGCGGTGCCATGGGCGTGGAGCGTGACCCATCCGGATGCAGGCTATGCTGAACTTGCGCTCATGACTCTTGTGGTCGCTGCACTGTTCGCGGTGATCGATGTGGTGCTCGTCGATTGGCTCATCATCTGCACCTTGCGGCCGCGCAGATTCGTGTACCCCGGCACCGAGAACTGCACCGGATGGGGTGACTACGCTTTCCATCTCACTGAACAGCTTCGTCCCCGGGCTCTGCTGGCACTGACCACGCTCAGTGCTGTCGTGGGGACGGTGGTCTGGTGGCTCACCTGAATCCGAGGTTGGCACATGGTCGGGCATCGGCGGCCCGGACTTCTTGGCTTTGCCTCGTCGTCGGCGTCAGCCCATGGGAACGAAGCTGGTCGTTCCGCACCCACGTCTGCAGCGCGGTCTTCGAGATCCCCAGATCTCTGTACACCTTCTTTTGCGATGAGCCCGCAGCGACCATCGCCACAGCGTCACGCTCGAACTCGTCGGAATAGATCTTCGGCACGCTTGCCATCCTTCCAGCAGGCGCCCCCCTCCCGGGATCATGCGGTCATGGACTCAACCACACCTTCAGCAGTCCGGAAGAAGAAACTTCAGATACATGCAGATGCGTGTTTCGACAGTGACTTCTGCAGCGCACTTCCGTCGTCTTGTGGTTCGGGTATCAAGTGGGCCGAGGTTCTTGAAGTACTGCGGTCAGCAGCCGCTTCGCTGAGACAGGCGCGCCTAAGACTGTCTATGCGAGACTCTTCCCATGGAACGGGAAGACCTCCTCGGCGACGCCACACAGCAGAGCGGTAATCGCACTCTTGACCGCACAGCCGCGATCCTGGACGCACTTGAGCACGAGATGCTGACTCTCAGCGAGATCGCACGACGCACAGCGCTCTCCACTTCCGCTGTTCATCGTCTGCTGAACTCTCTCGAGGAGTTGGGATTCGTCCGGCGCAGCGACGGTCTCTTTGCACTGGGAGCGAGATTTCAACGTTCGACGATGGAGAAGGCCATCCGTCACACCCTGGCGGTGATCAGAGACGAGACCGGCGAATCCTGTCAGTTCTGGGTGAAGCTGGACCGTGAACGGCTCTGCGTGGCCATTGCTGATTCCGGCCACGAGCTCAGGCCGATCCTCGCTGAGGGCACAAGAATCCGCCTGCAGGACGGCGGCTCAGCAGGACTCGTGCTCCGCAACGACGAGCGTGCGCGAGACTCACTCGTCCGCCACGGATGGGTGGAGACCGTCGACGACCGCACCCCGGGGCTCGCGTCAGTGAGCCTGCCCCTGATCCTCCGGGGAAGCCGGTATGGCGTCGTGTGCATCGTCGCTCCCGTCTCCCGTCTCACGGAGTCTCCTGGCCGCGATTTCGGGCCGATCATGAGGCGTAGGCTCCAGGGTCTGCGAGAGGAGCTCGACAGCCGTTTCTGACTCCTCTCGTCGTTGAGAGTATCCCGCTAGGCGGGAAGATCACAGAATTCTCTTGGTTGTGAGGCGGATCACTTTCTACCTTCGTGTGCACAGGCATCCCCGCACCTGACGGGGATCACCCAGTGGACGAAAGGTCAGAACAGTCCATGGAACCCACAGAGTCGGTCACCCTCCCCACCGGACAGCTTCCCCTCGAAGGGATTCGTGTCCTGGAGCTGGGCAACTTCATCGCCGCGCCCTTCGCCGCCCGCATCTTCGGTGACTTCGGCGCAGACGTCATCAAGGTCGAGAAGCCCGACGGCGGTGACGAACTCCGCGACTGGCGGAAGACCCGCGGTGAAACCTCGATGCTCTTCCGCACTCTCGGGCGGAACAAGCGATCCGTCGTCCTGGATCTGCGCACCGACGAAGGGCAGGCAGCAGTCCGACGGCTCGCCAAAGACACCGATGTCCTCATCGAGAACTTCCGCCCCGGCACGCTGGAGCGCTGGGGACTCGCGCCCGAGGATCTGAAGCGGGAGAACCCGCA
Organism: Nesterenkonia aerolata; assembly: GCF_031470965.1. NCBI lineage: Bacteria > Bacillati > Actinomycetota > Actinomycetes > Micrococcales > Micrococcaceae > Nesterenkonia > Nesterenkonia aerolata. The sequence continues at coordinate 77,412 of NZ_JAVKGR010000010.1, forward strand.
TCTCATCATCGTCAGGATCTCCGGATACGGACAGACCGGCCCCTACCGGGACCGCGCCGGATTCGCCAGCGCCGCAGAGGCCTTCGGCGGTTTCCGGCACCTCACCGGAGAGGCCGACCGTCCTGCTGTCCGACCGGCGGCGTCCATGGGTGACACCGTCGCCGGCCTCTACGCCACCATCGGCGCCCTGATGCTGCTCGTCCGCAGAGGCCGGACCGGAGACGTCGGTGACGGAGTCGTGGACATCGGCCTCTACGAGGGCATCTTCTCCCTGCTCGAATCCCTGGTCCCCGACTACGACGCCTACGGCCAGGTACGTATGCGCTCCGGCGGCGCCGTCCCCGGTGTGGTCCCGATGGGTGCCTACCCCACCGGAGACGGTCTGGAGATCGTCATCGGCGGGAACTCCAATAAGCTCTTCACTCGCCTGATGCGCCTGGCCGGCCGTGACGACCTCGCCGATGACCCCGTGCTCCAGACCTCCTCCGCCCGTCAGGACCGGGAGCAGGAGCTCAATACGGTCATCTCCGAGTGGACCTCCTCGCTGCCCCTGAAGACGGTCCAGGCCGAACTCGATGCCGCCGGAGTCCCCGCAGGTCCGGTCTACGACGCACCCTCCATCGTCGATGACCCGCACTATTTGGCCCGCGGAATGGTGGAATCGCACCGGGTCCGCGTCGAGGAGGAACCTGAGGAGATCCGCTTCCCCGGGGTAGTGCCCATCCTCCCCGGTCAGCGCGGCCACACGCGCTGGCTCGGCCCCGAGCTCGGTGAGCACAGCCGGGAGATCCTCACCGAGGCCGGATACTCCGAGGAGGAAGCCGACGCCCTCGCCGGCGTCGGACGCGAAACCGCTGAGGCGGTGACCTCATGACCACAGTTGAGATCACCGATGTCTGCCTGCGTGACGGCCTCCAGGACGAGCCGGTCATCGTCACCACTGAGGACAAGCTGCGGATCCTCGACGCGCTCGTCGACGCCGGAGTCCGCCGCCTGGAGATCGGTTCCTTCGTGAACCCCAAGAAAGTCCCCCAGATGGCGGACTCCGCAGAGCTCTTCGCAGGTGTCCGGCGGCGGCCCGACGTCGTGCTCACCGCGCTCGCCCTGAACACCCGCGGGGTCGAACGGGCGTTGGCCGCCGGTGCCGACGAGGTCTCCATCGTCCTCTCCGCCTCCGAGGCACACAGCTCCGCCAACGCTGGGCAGAGCGTCGATCAGGCGCTGGAGCGCTACCGCGACGCCGTGGCCGCTCACCCCCAGGTCCGCTTCATCGGCGGCATCTCCACGGCTTTCCGCTGTCCCTTCGAAGGTGAGATCGACCCGCAGCGGCTCATCCGCCTCGTCGAGGGCTTCCGAGACATGGGCATCACCACTGTCGGGCTGGCGGACACACTCGGCACCACACCACCGGATGAGCTGATGCGCTCGCTGGCGCATGTGCGGACCGCGGTGCCCGACGTCGAGTACTCGCTGCACCTGCACAACGCCCACGGTCAGGCACTGGAGACCGTCACCCGGGCTGTCGACGCCGGGATCATCACATTCGACGCCGCAGTAGCGGGCTACGGAGGATGCCCCTTCGCACCCGGCGCGCACGGCAACATCGCCACCGAGGAGCTCATCTCCCATCTCCACAGAGCCGGGATCACCACCGGCATCGACCTGGACGCCCTGACCGACGTCGCCGCTCTGGTGCGCGGCATCGTCGCCTCCGCCCGGCCCCTCGACACCGTGCACACCGGCGGAAGGAGCGACGCATGAGCGAGCAGATCCGCGAGACGCCGCCCGTAGAAGGGTCCCGCACTGAGACAAGAATCGACGACGATGCGCAGAGCTCCGCGACGGACCGGCGTGAGATGATCGCCGCCGGTGGCGGCAACGTGGTGGCGGCGACGACCACAGAACGACATAACTGGAGTCGGATCAACGACTCCCCGATGTGGTACTTCTTCGCCCTCTTCGCCACTGTGCTCGTCGCGGTGCTCACCGACAGCCTCCCTCCGGGCCTCCTCTCCGGCTTGGCTGTGACAGTGATGCTCGGCGGTCTGCTGATCTGGATCGGCAGTCTCATCCCGGGGCTGCGAAACTTCGGTCTGCCGACGATCCTCTGCACCTTCGTCCCCGCCGCGCTGATCTTCTTTGGGATCATGCCCGAGAACGTCACCACTGTGGTCACTGACTTCATGGACACCATCGGGTTCCTGGACTTCATCATCGCCGCGATCATCGCCGGTGCGGTCCTCGGGATGCCGCGTCAGCTGCTCGTCCGAGCCGGACCGCGTTTCGCGGTCCCCCTGGTCGGCTGCGTCGTACTGACGTTCTTGGTGATCGGTGGACTCGGCGCCGCCCTCGGACGAGGCTTCGTCGACAGCATCCTGCTCATCGCGGCACCTGTCATGGCCGGCGGTCTGGGCGTCGGGGCTCTGCCGATGTCTGAGATGTACGCCAGCCAGACCGGCGACACCGCAGCGATGTACCTTTCCGGGCTCATGGCCGCGGTCGTGCTGGCCAACATCGTCTGTATCCTTGCCGCCGGTGTGCTCAACGGCTTGGGCCGCAGCCGGGTCAAGATGTTCGTTGGGTTCGACGGCAAGGGTGAGTTGCTGCGGGTGAAGTCTCGAGCCCAGGATCTGAAGATGCCGCCGAAGAAGACCTCCGCCACGTTCCTGGGGCTCGGCAAGGGTGTGATGATCACAGCCGTGCTCTACACCTTGGGCACCACGTTGAACACCTTCTTCCCGGTGCTCCACGAGTTCGCGTGGTTGATCGTCGCCGCAGCTCTGCTGAAGGTCTTCCGCCTCTTCCCCGATGAGCTCGAGGAATCGGCCTCCGAGTGGGGTGACCTGATGACCACCTACTTCGTCCCTGCGCTGTTGGTGGGTGTCTCGATCGCCTACATCGACCTCGAAGAAGTCATCCAGGCCGTCGGTGACCCGGTGTTCATGCTCCTGGTTATCACCAGCGTATTGGTGGCGGGGCTGATCGCCGGTCTGCTGGGGATGCTGGTGCGGTTCTACTTTCTCGAAGCCGCCGTCACCCCCGGACTGGTCATGGCAGACACCGGGGGAAGCGGCGACGTTGCGGTGCTCTCCGCGGCGGGCCGTATCCACCTGATGCCGTTCGCAGCCCTGACCACACGGCTCGGTGGTGCGTTGACCCTGTTCATCACCTCGTTGCTGGTGCCGTTCCTCGGGTAACCGTCAGCCCGTGGGACTTCTCGGGCTACCTCACGGGAGTTGAGCGGTGGATCATAGCGTCCTGCCGGAACCGGTCTGCAGAGGTCTATGTTCTGAGCATGGGGCTATGACATGTGAGGCACGCATGCGTCAGAAGTTGACGTTCTCGGCCACGGCCTGTGCCCAGCGCCGATAACCGTCGGCGTTCGGATGGAAGCCGTCGACGGCGAAGAAGTCCTTCCCCGTGGCCAGCATGTCCGCCCCGAGCCAGGTGACAACTTCGCGGTCTGCGCACACCTGCTGGGAGATGTCGTCGAGCCGGGCTGCCTGTTCGTCGAGATACCGGGCCAGGATCTTCGGCAGTGCGGGGAAGCTGCTGAACTCCGGAATGCCCGTCATCAGCACCTGATCCGCCGCTGCTGAGGCACCATCGAGCAGCGCACCCAGATCCTGCTCCCACTGTGAACCCTGATGCCCGGAGAGCACATCGTTCACGCCCACCAGCACCACGACGACGTCGAACTGTGGCCCGCCGGGGGCGTCATCGAGCTGGGGGAGCACGTCTCGGGTGACTTCAAATGCCCGGGCCCCGTTACGCCCGCGCACCGCCCATTCCACGGGTTGACCAGTGCGGCCAGCCACCGCTTCGGCGAACTGCGGGCCGAACGCTTCCGACTGCGCCTCCACACCGCAGCCCGCCGCCGTCGAATCACCGATCACCGCCACGCGCAACGGCTCCCCGGAGCCACCATCGAGCGCGCCAACGACTCCGTCCCGCGGCCCAGCGGCTTCCGGCAGCCGCATTCCGTGCTGACGGACCCGCGCCCCCTGAATCGCAGCGATCGGCAGCAGCAGAGGGTGCAGGGGCTTCCTCTCTCGACTCATGCGTTGACTATCTCCTGAGTCGTCGTCACGGTGGCGAACTCACCGTGCAGATTCGTTGCCGTGATCTGCGCCAGAGTCTCCGCGGATACGAGGTCACCCTCCGGAGTGCGGCGATCGAAGGTGTGAGTGGCGTCCAGCGCGAAGTACACGTCATAACCGAGGTTCCCGCCCACCCGTGCAGTGGTCTCGCAGCAGTGATTCGTGGTAATCCCGCAGATCACCAGCTGCGTGATCCCGCCGCCTTGCAGCCAAGCATCGAGATCCGGGCTGCCATGGAAACTGGAGTTCACGTTCTTCGTCACCAACAGCTCCGGCTCCCCGGTGATCATGTCCTGGAAGATGTTGCCCTCTGCATCGGGGTGCAGTGGCGAGCGGGGGTCGAAGGAATCGTGCCGGACGAACATCACAGGCCGGCCCGTCGAACGCCAGTGATCGAGCAGTGCAGCGATGTTCTCTTCGCACTCAGGGTTGTTCCGAGGACCCCAGTAGGCGCCGTCGTGAAACCCCTTCTGCACATCGACGACCACCAGAGCCGTCTCATCACGCAATGTCAATTTCGGCTGTGTCACAGACACAGCGTATCTGCAGTGGCCAGGGCGTTCCCACGGTCGGCCGGCAGCTCCTCAGAACGCTCGGAGGCGGAGCTTTGTGACATCGAGGTATCTTGCGGAACCCGGATGACTCTGGAGTTGGTGCCCTTTTGAAGCCGAATCGGCGCTCAAAAGGGCACCAACTCCAGAGTCAACGGGGAGCGGAGGGGAGGGGAGAGGAGGGGAGGGCGCGAGCGGACGAAGGTCGGAGCGGGACCCTCAGGACTGCTCGAGCATGTTCGCAGCGAAGAAGTCCGCCAGCCCCTGGGTGTCGCCCAGCGGGAGCACGTGGGCCACGTACTGGTCCGGGCGGACCACGACGACGGCGCCGTCGCGCGAGACCCCGCGTTCGTCGAAGATGTCCTCGCCCGCCTTCACGGCGAACACCTTCTCGTAGTTGAAGAGCTTGAACGGACCCACCTCGGGGCGGAAGATCGCCGGAGCGTCGGTGACCTCGAATTCGGTGTGCTTCTGCTGGTAGATCACCTTCACGTCGAACACCGCGTCCCGGTCTTCATCGCTGCGGGTGTACCGGTTGACCGGCGACTCCGGCGACTCATCCAACCACTGCGCCCACCGGCGCAGCGCTGAGGTCTCCTCCGCCGGAGCCCCGGGGTTCGCCGCGCAGGCGAAGGCGTAGATCCGCCAGCGTCCATCCGCGGTGGCCTGGTGGCCCAGCTGCAGCGGGTTGGTGTCCCCGACGCGCACCACCGGCGCCGACTTGAACCGTTTGCCCACGGTCCACCCTTCAGCCAACCCCTGGTGGGCGTCATCACCGGTGATCATCGACGGCCTGTAGTGGGTCATGAACCCGGCCGGGAACTCGAAGGTCTTGTTGTAGAAGTCCTCCAGCTCCTTCGGGTTCTCGAAATCCTCCGGCTTCTTCGCCATCATCGTCGACCACTCCCGGTCGAAGTCGATGAGGTTCTGCGCGATCTCCTGCCGCTCACCCGAATAGGTGTGCAGCAATGACGCCGGGGCTCGTCCGGTCAGCACCGACCCCAGCTTCCACCCCAAGTTGAAACCGTCCTGCATGGATACGTTCATCCCCTGCCCGGCCTTCGCGGAGTGGGTGTGGCAGGCGTCCCCGGCGATGAACACGTGCGGATCCTTGACCTCACGGTCCACATCGTCGACGTCGTCGAAGTGGTCGGTCACCCGGTGCCCCACTTCGTACACGCTGTTCCAGGCCACATGCTGGACTTCGAGGGTGTACGGGGTGAGGATCTCATTCGCCCGCTTCTCCAGCTGCTCCACCGTGGTCGCGCGAATCTCCTTCGACTGCTCCTGGGTCACCACGCCTAAGTCCACGTACATGCGGAACAGATGCCCGCCCTCGCGCGGGATCAGCAGGATAGACCCGCCGGAGCGGGACTGGATCGCACATTTGAGCCGGATGTCCGGGAAGTCGGTGCGGGCCAGCACGTCCATCACGCCCCAGGCATGATCGGCCCGGTCCCCGTGGGGAACCCGGCCGATGTCCCGGCGCACTCCGGAGCGCGCCCCGTCAGCACCGAGGACGTACTTCGCCCGCACGGTACGCTCCTCACCCTCGCGCGGCCCGGTAGTGTGCCGCACCCGGACCTCCACGGGATACTCGGTGTCGGCGGTGACCTGCAGGCTCAGGAACTCCACCCCGTAGTCCGGGCGCATCCGCGAGGGTGAGTTCGCCATGAACTCCGCGAACTGATCCAGGATCCGTGCCTGGTTCACGATCAGATGCGGGAACTCGGAGACCCCGCCCGGGTCATCGGCCGGCTGTCCGGTGCGCACGATGTGATCCGGATTCTCAGTATCCGGCTTCCAGAAGGCCATCTCCGTGATGTGGTACGCCTCATCCGAGATCGAGGTGGCGAAGCCGAACGCCTGGAAGGTCTCCACACTGCGCGCCTGGATCCCGTCAGCCTGCCCCACCGCCAGCCGCTCGGGCCGCTTCTCGATGATCCGGGTGTGCACATCCGGGTACTGGGCCAGCTGTGCCGCGGTGATCATCCCAGCCGGACCGCTGCCGACGATCAGCACGTCCATCTCATCGGGGAGCTCTTCAGGCCGGTCCAGGCCGATGCCCGCGGCCGGCTGCACCCGGGGGTCAGTGGAGACGTATCCGTGGTGGTGGAACTGCATATCTGCTCCTTGAGAGGGTTGATCAGGAGTCGTCAGAGGGGATGAAATCAGCGGCCAGGCGTTCGGAGCCGCGGGCCACCAGCGCGACGTCGGCGCCGACCAGCACGAAGCTCGCCCCGGCGTCGAGGTAGTTCCGTGCGGCAGTGGGATCGAAGGCGTTGACGCCCACGGGGACGCCGGCGCCGCGGACCGCTTCGAAGGTGGCCAGCACCTCGGCGACGACGTCGTCATGGGTCTGCTGCCCGATCAGGCCCATTGAGGCCGACAGGTCGCTGGGCCCGACGAATACCCCGTCGATGCCCTCGACGGCGGCGATCTCCGCCGCACTGCGGACACCTTCCACAGTCTCGATCTGCACGAACACGGAGACGTGATCGGCGGCTTCAGCCAGATACTGGGGCACCCGGTTCCAGCGTCCCGAACGCGCCAGCGCCGAGCCGATGCCGCGCCGTCCCGCCGGCGGATATTGGGCGGCCGCGGCCACACCCCGGGCCTGCTCGGCGGTGGAGACCATGGGCACCAGGATGTTCTGCACCCCCAGATCCAACACCTGTTTGATGGTCACGGTGTCATCGGAGGGCACTCGCACCATCGGAGTGATCTCGTAGCCGGAGGCCGCATGCAGCTGGGCGAGCACGGACTCCAGCCCGTTGGGGGCGTGCTCCATGTCGATGAGCAGCCAGTCCAGCCCGGAGCCGGCCATGATCTCGGCCATCGTCGCCGAACCGGAGCACACCCAGCCGCCGACCAGCGGACGGTCCGCCTCTGCCAGGCGGGCACGGAACGTGGGACTCAGACGAATCGACATGACACCGTCCCCAGCTCGCGGTAGTCGCACAGCACCGAGTCCCCGGGGTGTACCCACATCGGGCGGGTGAAGGAGCCGGCGAGGATGATCTCCCCGGCCTTGAGCCCGTCGCCGTGGGCGGCCAGCTTATCCGCCAGCCAGGCCACACCCATCGCCGGGTGATTCAGCACCGCCGCGGCCACCCCGGTCTCCTCGATGGTCTCATTGCGGTACAGCAGCGCGGAGACCCACCGCAGATCCACCGCATCGGCGGCGATGGGGTTCCCGCCGTAGACCATGCCGCCCATGGCCGCATTGTCACTGATGGTGTCGACGATGGTCCGCCCTTCCATCTCTATCCGCGAGGAGAGGATCTCCAGGGCGGGGATCACGTACTCGGTGGCGCGCATGACGTCGAAGACCGTGGTGTGCGGGCCGGTGAGGTCCTCACCGAGGACGAAGGCCAGCTCCACCTCGATCCGCACGTTGGAGAACTGGGCGTGCTCGATCTCCGAGCCGTTGCCGAACACCATGTCCGAGAAGATCGCCCCGTAGTCGGGCTCGGTGATCCCGGTGGCCTGCTGCATGACCTTCGAGGTCAGGCCGATCTTCCGGCCCACCGGCCGACGCCCGGCCTCGATTCCCCGTCGGCGCCACTCGTTCTGCACCGCATAGGAGTCCTCCACGGTCATCTCCGGGTGCCGGGCAGTCAGCAGCGGCACCGTGGAACGGGTCCGTTCGGCCTCGGCCAGCTCGTCGGCGATCGCCGCGACCTGCTCAGTGGAGAGCATCAGCGCTCCTCCTTCTCCTTCTGATCGTCCTCACGCCTGAGGCTGGGATCTCAGAGCTGGTGACCCAGCTTGTACTCGCCCTTCTTCCACTCCGGCATCGAGTCCTCACCCTCCTCGGCGCGGGTGTAGGAGAACCCGTCGGCGCCGATGGTGACGGCCATCTCGGAATCGTCCGTGCGTTCCACAGTGGGCACCGGATTGCCGTCGAGGTCCAACACAGTGGAGGCCTCGGTGTACCAGGAGGGGACCACCGGGTTGCCCCACCAGTCGCGGCGCTGGTTGTCATGGACGTCCCAGGTCACCACGGGGTTGTCCGGGTCGCCGGTGTAGTAGTCCTGGGTGTAGATCTCCACGCGGTGGCCGTCCGGGTCGCGCAAGTAGAGGTAGAACGCGTTGGAGACCCCGTGGCGGCCGGGACCGCGCTCGATCCGGTCGGAGAGCCGCAGCGCCCCGAGCTTGTCGCAGATCGCCAGGATGTTGTGCTTCTCGTGGGTGGCGAAGGCGACGTGGTGCATCCGCGGGCCCGCACCACCGGTCATCGCCGTGTCATGGACGGTGGGCTTGCGCCGCATCCACGCCGCATAGGTGGTGCCGGCGTCGTCCTGGATGTCCTCGGTGACCCGGAAGCCGAGATCCTCCATATAGGCCACGGCCTTGGGCACGTCCGGGGTGACCTGGTTGAAGTGGTCCAGGCGCACCAGGGCTCCGGGGGAGTAGAGGTCATAGCGCCAAGCCAGGCGCTCAACGTGCTCGACGTCGTAGAAGAACTCGTAGGGGAAGCCCAGCGGGTCCACGACGCGCACCGAGTCTCCGATGCCCTTGGTGAAGCCTCCGGCCTCCCGGCGGACCTCGCAGCCCAGCTCGGTGTAGAACTCCACGGCGCGGTCCAGCTCTTCGGGACTGCGCACCCGGTAGGAGAACGCGGCGACGGCGGCGATCGGCCCCTGGCGCAGCACCAGGTTGTGGTGGATGAACTCCTCCATCGAGCGCAGGTAGACGGCGCTCTCGTCCTCCTCGGTGACCACCAGGTTCAGCACGTCGACGTAGAAGTCCCGCGAGCGCTTCAGGTCCGTGACCACCAGCTCCATATAGGCGCAGCGCAGCACATCCGGCGGCGGCGACTGCGGAGTGGGGATGCGGGGGCCCGGCTGCTCGGGGGAGTGGTGGTCGGTCATAGGTCTCTCCTGGGTGGTGCGCAGGGAATCGGTGTCACAAGAAGAATGAGTTGTGGTGTGAGTCACGTCTATATCAGATCGTATATGATCCCCGGGCCCGGGGGAAGGGCGCGACGAGACTCACGGAAGATGCCCGCGAAACGCCTTCGGTGCCTCAACTGAGAAT
>NZ_JAVKGR010000011.1:0-86043 GCF_031470965.1 Nesterenkonia aerolata
GACATACTCCATTCTACCCCTGGACGGCCTAACTATTTACGAGACACGCCACTAGGGTCCGTCACCGGCCGTGACGCTCTGTGGTGGGGGGAGTCTCACCTACGGCGATGATCCTCCGGTGCGAGCTTCGGTCCGTACCGAGTAGGTCGGAACCCGCTGAGTCCGATGAGCCGCACCACCCGCTGGCGGTGCCCGGACCACGGCTCCAGCAGTCGCAGCATACCGGCGTCATCAGTCCGGCGGCCGGTGAGTGCTTCCCCGACGACGTGCGCCAGGTGATAATCACCCACACTCACCAGATCAGCGGCGCCATGAGTGCGCTGCAGCGTCTCTGCCGCCGTCCACGGACCGATCCCCGGCAGCTGCCTGAGCCGGAGGGCAAGATCGGCCACATCCTCAGTGCGTGCCGGCGTGCGTTCCAGCCGTCTCAGCGCTGACCCACGAGAGGCAATCTGGAGCAGGGTGCGTGCCAGAGGAGGCTGTACCCACAGCCGGTGCCACTGCCACGAGGGAATCCCGCGCAGCCCCTTCGGCGTCGGCGGTACACGCATGCCCTCCGGGGCCGGCCCCGGAGGCTGCTCGCCGTAGGTGCGCAGCAGCTGCCGCCAACAGCTGCGTGCCTGGTCATGCGTGACTTTCTGCTCCAGCACCACGGTGACCAGTTGTTCGGTGAGCTGGCCCGCCGCGGGCAGCCGCAGTCCGGGGTGCCGACGGCGGACCCGGCGCAGCGCCGCAGAGATGGGGTCATCGGCCTGGTGCAGCAGGTCATCGAAACTGCTCCAGTCATCGTTCGCGCCTAAGATGCCGGGCGCTTCCCGCAGTGCCTGCTCGGCCGCCTCTGTGCTCTCAGCCCAGGCGCGCACGCGCACGTCGTGGTCGGTGAGCTGATCGCAGCGCAGCGTCACGGCCTGGCGTGCTGTTCCATTGTCATTGTCCTGGCCCCCGGAAGCAGCAGCGCCAGGGTCGGAGGTGAGCCCTGTCGCGGCAGCTCGGCGGCAGATCCACGCCCCCGCACCGGAGGCATCGATGCGCAGAGCAGGATCTCCCCGGCCACGCGGCAGAGGCCCCAGCGTCAGGCCCAGATCCACCGGTGAGTCCAGGGAGACGACGGTCTCAGCGTGGACGGCCGCTGTGCTCCTCGCCGGGCCGTGCTCCGGAGCAGCGGCCGACGGGGCGTGGACCGAGATCGTCATGCCGCCCATCCAACCACCCGGCTCTGACATGCTCCGGCTGCGACGCACCTCCTTCCCCGGTATGAGTGGGGTATGAGTGGGGCGTCAGCCGACCGCGTGCCGGGTGTGAGATTGCGCCGTGCGTCCTCATCGTGGCCCCGGCGGGTGGTGATGTCAGGGCCGCTGGATAGGCTGTAGGCATGCGTTACGCGTCCTCCGTCCTGGATCTCATCGGCCACACGCCTCTGGTCAAGCTCAACCGTGTCACCGAGGGGATCTCCGCCACCGTGCTGGTGAAGCTCGAGTACCTCAATCCGGGCGGCTCCATCAAAGACCGCATCGCGCTGAAGATGCTGGAGGAGGCTGAGCGCAGCGGAGAGCTGCGCCCCGGCGGGACCGTCGTGGAGCCGACCTCCGGCAACACCGGTGTGGGCTTGGCCATGGTCGCCCAGCAGAAGGGCTACCGCTCCGTGTTCGTCACCGTGCCCAAGGTCGCCCGGGAGAAGCGTGACGTCCTGCGGGCCTACGGCGCCGACGTCGTCGTCGGGCCCACGGGCGTCTCACCGGACTCACCGCTGTCCTATTACGGGATCTCGGATCAGCTCGCCGCAGAGATCGCGGGCGGATATAAGCCGGATCAGTTCTCCCATCCGGCAGCGCCGGCCTCGCACTATGAGTCGACCGGCCCGGAGATCTGGGAGGACACGGAAGGGCGGGTGACCCACCTGGTGGTCGGTGCGGGCACCGGGGGAACGGTGACCGGCACGGGCCGCTATCTCAAAGACGTCTCCCGGGACCGGGACGCCGGGCCGGTGGAGATCGTCGTCGCTGATCCGGACGGGTCGATCTACTCCGGAGCTCAGGCGCGGCCCTACTTCGTCGAAGGTGTCGGAGAAGACATCATGGTCGACAACTATGACCCTGAGGTGCCGGACCGCTACGAACGTGTCACCGATGCTGAGTCCTTCGGTATGGCCAGGCGCCTGGCCACAGAGGAGGGGCTGCTGGTCGGGGGTTCCTCCGGCACCGCTGTGGTCGCTGCGCTGCGCGTGGCCGCACGCCTGGGGGAGGACGACGTCGTCGTCGCGGTGCTGCCGGACTCCGGACGCGGATACCTGGGCAAGATCTTCAACGATGAGTGGATGACCGAACACGGCTTCGGTGATGTGCTCGGTGGCACCTCCGGTACCGAGGTGACCGTCTCCAGCACTGAGGAGGTATCCCGGGCGGTGGTGGAAGGGCTGGTCGCCGGGGCCACGCCGTCTGGGGAGTCATGCGCAGATGCTGGGCCGACGGCGGAGAGCCTGTTGACGGCCAAACGGGATCTGCTCGGTGCGGTGCTCCCCGAGGTGGTCTCCATCTCCCGGACCACGACGCTGCGGGAAGCGGTGTCGGTGATGAACCGCTACGGGGTGGACATCGTGCCGGTGATCGATCGGGCCGGGCTCAGCGCCCGGATCGGTGAGGTTCACGGCATCGTCGACCTCACCCGACTCAGCGAATCGCTGATCACCGGTGCCGCCGGGGTGGAGGACCCCGTCTCCGCGCACCTTGACGGTGACCTGCCCCTCGTCGGTGCCACAGAGACCGTTGCCGAGGTGTTGGAGAAGCTGAGGCGCCGCCCCACGCTGCTGGTCACCCGTGCCGGCGAGATCATCGGGGTGCTGACCCGTCATGACCTGCTCGCGCATCTCTCCACGAAGGAGTCCTGAGACAACGATGACTGATCCCACTACTGATCCCACCACCGGTCACACTGCTGACCACGCGACTGGCCACACGGCTTCGGGCCCCACAGCTTCCCCCGCGGGCGCCGCGGGCGCCGAGGCTCCGGGACGCCGCCCGCGGGGCTTCGCCACCGCCGCCGTGCATGCCGGCCAGGAGTTCGACCCCACCACCGGTGCGGTGGTCCCGCCGCTGCACCTGTCCTCCACCTACGCACAGGACGGGATCGGCGGGCTGCGCAACGGTTATGAGTACGGCCGTTCGGCCAACCCGACCCGCACCTCCCTGCAGGTCCAGCTCGCCGCCGCTGAGGGAGGTTCCTACGCCTTCTCCTTCGGATCCGGACTGGCCGCCGAGGACGCCGTGATCCGTGCGGTGATGCGGCCCGGACAGCGGATCGTGATGGGCAATGACGCCTACGGGGGCACGTATCGGCTGATCAGCCGCATCCACGGTGCCTGGGGAATCGAGGCCACCCCGATGGACCTCTCAGACGTAGATCGCGTCGCCGAGGCGATGAGCGCCCCGGAGGCCGCAGTGCTGTGGGTGGAGACCCCGTCGAACCCGCTGATGGCGATCACGGACATCGAGGCGCTGGCGAAGATCGCCCGCAGCACTGACGCACTGCTGGTGGTCGACAACACGTTCGCCACCCCGTATCTGCAGCAGCCCTTGGCGCTGGGTGCGGACGTGGTGGTGCATTCGACGACGAAGTACATCGGTGGGCACTCCGACGTCGTCGGCGGGGCGGCCATCGTCGATGACGCTGACCTGGCAGAGAAGATCGGGTTCCAGCAGTTCGCCGTCGGCGCGATCTCCGGCCCGTTGGATGCCTATCTGGCCACCCGCGGATTGAAGACCCTGGCGGTGCGGATGGATCGGCACTGCCGCAACGCCGAGGCGATCGCCGCGCATCTGGTCGATCATCCGGCTGTGGAGCGGGTCCTGTACCCCGGGCTTGCCGATCACCCGGGCCACGAGCTCGCCAAGCGGCAGATGAGCGGCTTCGGCGGCATGGTCTCGGTCCAGCTGGCCGGGGGAGAACCTGCCGCCCGGAAGGTGGCAGAGGGGACTAAGCTCTTCCAGCTTGCGGAGTCGCTCGGCGGCATCGAGTCGCTGATGAACTTCCCGCATGAGATGACCCACGCCTCCGTGCAGGGCACGGAGCTCGCCGTCCCGGAGAATCTGCTGCGCCTGTCCGTGGGGATCGAGGATGTCCGCGACCTCATCGATGACATCGACGACGCACTCGCCGGCCTCTGAGCACCGAGGAGCGGACCATGTCTGAGACCACCGCGCAGGGTATCCCACACGGCACGGTGCAGGCCGCTGAGACCTCCTCGGCCTGCCACCTCTCCGCGGCGCAGCGGTGGGGCCTCCGCGGCCGCGTGGAGGCGGTCTGCCTCGTGCACCAGCTGGTGGATGACTCCGCGGGCACCGTGGGGGTCACCGCCATTGATAAGCGTCCGGTGGACGGGCCGGTGAAGGTCCGCCGACTGGGATTGCACGGGGACATCCAGGCTGACCGGGAGCATCACGGTGGCGAGGACAAGGCCGTCTATGTCTATGCCGAGGAGGACGCTCAGTGGTGGTCCGAACAGCTCGGCACCCCGATCCCCGCGGGGCGATTCGGTGAGAACCTGCGTCTGACGGGTGTCGATGTCAGCGGTGCTGTGCCGGGGGAGCGGTGGAGGATCGGGGAGCGGCTGGTGCTGGAGGTGACCCGTCCGCGGATCCCGTGCGCGACCTTCGGCCGTTGGATGAACCAGGACCGCTGGGTCCGCTGGTTCCTCGAGGCGGGCAGACCCGGGGCGTATCTGAAGGTCATCACCCCGGGGCCGGTAGCACCGGCCGACGAGGTCGAGATCGTCTCCGTGGCCGAGGTCGCCGGGCCTTCCGTCGGGGAGATCGCGGCCTCTACTCTGCGGTGAGGGCGGCTGCCGAGCCGACTTGCCGAGCCCTTGTCTGTGCCTGAACCGGTGGCCCGCCTTAGTGATGCGTGTCTCTAACAGCATGAATCGCCGTGCGCATGATGAATTGATGCCGTAGACTGATCGGGCATCCTCCGGATGATCCCGACTTCTCCTGCTAACTCCAGGTGATCGCGGGTGCTCGTCGCCGAGTATCCGCACTCCCTGTCGAGGCGTGTTGTGTGTCCCTTCGGGTCGACTCCGGAATCAGACAGCGACCGAGAGTCCCCCGTACCGTCCGCGACGCCCCAGCGTGCGGACTCCGCCCAGCCCAGAGCCGGAGCACCCTGCCCTGTCCATGTCCGCGCCGATCATTCGGCGTGATCGGACTGCGGTGGTTGACGCACCGGTGCATAGGGCGGAGGGGGACTCGCCAGGTCGCGTGAGACGACTGAAGGAGTCTTCTTATGACCACGCCCACTGACGCTGAGCTTTCTGAGACCTCGGCCCCGCAGGCCGAGACGGCGGAGGCCCAGCAGGACCAGGGTCCTCGCTTCACTGATCTGGACCTCGACCCCCGAATTCTCGCCGTCGTCGAGCGGCTCGGCTATGAGACCCCGTCACCGATCCAGGCGCAGACCATTCCGCTGCTCTCCGACGGGCGTGACGTCGTGGGTCTGGCTCAGACGGGGACGGGGAAGACGGCGGCGTTCGCCCTGCCGGCTCTGACCCACTTGGCCCGTACCGTCGAAGCCGGGGAACTCGGTACCGCCCCGCAGACTCTGGTGCTGGCCCCGACCCGTGAGCTGGCGCTGCAGGTCGCCGAGGCGTTCACCACCTACGCCGCTGAGATCGAGGGTCTGTCCGTGCTGCCCATCTACGGTGGGGCTCCCTACGGGCCCCAGCTGGCGGGTCTGCGCCGGGGCGCTCACGTGGTCGTCGGAACTCCGGGGCGTGTGATCGACCACCTTTCCCGCGGCTCGTTGGACCTCTCAGAGATCCGTCATCTGGTGCTCGACGAGGCCGATGAGATGCTGCGCATGGGCTTCGCTGAAGAGGTGGACCAGATCCTCCAGCAGACGCCGGACCGCAAGCAGGTGGCCCTGTTCTCGGCGACGATGCCTCAGGCGATCCGCCGGATCTCGGCGCAGTACCTGAACGAGCCGGTGGAGGTCTCGGTCAAGGCGAAGACGACCACCTCCTCGACGATCCGTCAGCGCTGCGTGCAGGTCCGTCACTCCTCGAAGCTCGAGGCGCTGACCCGCATCATGGAGACTGAGGCGCACGATGCCGCCATCGTCTTCGTGCGGACCCGTGCTGCCACTGAGGAGGTGGCCAACCGGCTCTCGGCGCGTGGATTCCGCGCGGCCGCCATCAACGGTGACATCCCGCAGAACCTGCGTGAGAAGACGGTGGAGAACCTGCGTGAGGGTCGGGTGGATGTGCTGGTGGCCACTGATGTGGCCGCCCGTGGGCTGGACGTGGAGCGGATCAGCCACGTGTTCAACTACGACATTCCGGTGGATACCGAGTCCTATGTGCACCGGATCGGCCGTACCGGCCGCGCCGGGCGTTCGGGTGAGGCGGTGCTGTTCGTCACGCCCCGGGAGAAGCGGCTGCTGCGCGCGATCGAGAAGGCGACGCGGCAGAAGGTCGAGCAGATGCCGATGCCGACGGTCTCCGACGTCAACGCTTCGCGGATGCAGCGCTTCTCGGAGCGGATCACCCAGACTCTGGCCTCGGAGGATTTGGAGGACTACCGCGATCTGGTGTCTTCCTACGTCAGCGAGCACGACGTCCCCGCCGAGGAGGTCGCCGCCGCTCTGGTGTCGATGACCCAGGACGGCCGTCCGCTGCTGCTCGATGATTCCGGCCCCGATGAGCTCGTCCGGCAGGCTGAACGGTCTCTGGAGGAGGAGCGCGGGGAGCGCCGCGGCGGTTCTGAGGGACGTTCCGGTGGGCGCGGTCGCTTCGGTGAGCGCGGCGGTTCCTCGCCGGTGCGTGAACCCGGTGAGGGCAATGCGATGTACAAGATCGCCTTGGGTCGCCGTGACCGGGTGAACCCCGGGCACATCGTCGGAGCGATCGCGAACGAGGCGGGGCTCAACTCTCGGCAGATCGGCAGTATCGACATCCGCAATACGCATTCGCTGGTGGAGCTGCCTGAGCACCTGAGCCAGGATCAGTGGGAGGCGCTGTCGAAGACCCGCATCGGCGGCGAGCTCATCCGTCTGGAGCGTGACACCGGCCCGCACGGCACCGGCGAGGGGCACCGTTCCCGCGGTGGTCGAGGAGACCGGGATGACCGTGGCGGTCGTGGTGAGCGCCCTCGTGGGCACCGCAAGGGTGGTCCGCGTGAGGGGTCACGTCAGGGCGGAAAGTACGACGGTGGCAAAGGCCGTGGGCCGCGTCGCGGGTCGGACCGTTTCGGGCGCTGAGAACAGGGCGTACGGCGTGATGGCGAGCGTGATCGAGGTCTCTGAAGGCTGATTTCTCAGCCTGTGGAGGCGGCTGGTAGAGTATCTGCTCGTTGCCCCAATAGCTCAGTGGTAGAGCGTCATCTTGGTAAGGTGAAGGTCCCGGGATCGATTCCCGGTTGGGGCTCTGAATGAGGGCCCGCGCAGCGCAGAGCATCTGATGGTGATGCCCCTGCACGGCGCGGGCGTTCCTCGTTCTGGGGCGGTGTAGCTCAGCTGGTTAGAGCGCACGACTCATAATCGTGAGGTCGCGGGATCGAGCCCCGCCACCGCTACAAGCAGAAATAGCACGCAAAGACCCCCGGATTGTTCGGCCCGGGGCTCTTTGCGTATCTCACGCCGCCGGTCTGGCGTCCTGCGTCAGGTCACTGTGAGGCGATGGGCGAGGTCCGGCCACTCGATGGTGATGGAGCGCCTTTCATGGGCATCAACTGCTTTGGCACTGAAGTAGTCAACGAGAACGATGCCGTGGGGAGAGAGCTTGACAATCGTCAGGTTCTCCACTGCGGTATCTGTGTCTGCGTCGAGGGTCCACCTCTCAGCAAGCTCGGAGATGCCGTGCTCGATCAGTCGGTCCTCGCCGTCGATGTAGTCGCAAGGTTCACCAAGCGTATGGCCGAGCAGTGTGCGCGGCTGGACGCTGCTGTAGTCCTCAGTCAGTGGCTCAAGATGCCCGACTCGTTCCCTGTCCTCCCGGGTGACGGCTGCCCATCCATCAGTGATGTTCATATCGCGCAGTCTACTGAGCGGGCCCTGTCCTGCGTGCATGTCCATACCCTTGGCTCCTACCCCACCCATCGAGGGAGAGAAAGTTGCTGCGACTCGCCGAAAATCCTGACCAGGTTCTCTCCCTCGATGGAGGGGTCGCCTGAACCGACCATCGAGGGAGAGAAAATTGCCACGACACCCCGGGCCTCCTTGATCACCATCCGCTCCATCCTGGGCCTGCTGATCTGGATAGCCGGACTCGTGCTCTTTCTCAGCCTGGCCGCACGTCGGCTCCACGACGCCGGGATGAGCTCGGCCGGGATCCTCGTCGGTCTCATCCCGGTTCTCGGGTGGATCGGTCTGCTCATCATGCTCCTGCTGCCGTCACGTCCGCATATGCGCTGCTTCGAATGGGATGACATCCGCGGCGACTGATCCCCTCCGGGACGGTTCCCCGCCGTGTGAACCGCCGCTCTGCGCAGCACCTGGGGTACCGTGGTGATCCCACCCGGGTCCCGCGCTGAGCTGGTCCAGCACCCGGCACCGAGCCCCCAGCCACCACGAACAGGAACTGTCTGTCATGAGCACTCCGCCGCTCGATCCGTGGTCCCGCGGCTCGACGGCCTACCGCGTCACAGTGCTGCTTGCTTTTGGGCTCACCTTCCTCGGTGTGATCATGGTCGTCATCCACCTCGCCGGCGGCGGAAGCTCAGTGCCTGCAGTGCCCATCGCTGTTCTCGGTGCTGGCCTGCTGCTCCATCTGATCGGCACAGGGATCCGGATGCGGGACGCGAAGCGGAACCTCCAGAATCGGAAAGGCAGTGCATCGTGAGCATCTCCACCGCGCGGGAAGGTCACCAGTACCCGCCCACCGCGCCCTACCACGTCAGCCGCGAGGCGATCCGTGAGTTCGCCACCGCGGTGAAGTCCCCGCACCGTGTTCACCACGACGTCGCCGCCGCCCGCGAACTGGGCCACGGTGATCTGGTCGCTCCACCGACGTTTGCCGTGCGCATCGCTCAGCGGGCCGAGGCGGCCATCGTCGAGGACCCTGAGGTCGGGATCGACTTCTCGCGAGTGGTGCACGCCGATGAACGGTTCACCCACCACAGCCCGATCCTCGCCGGTGACGTCCTCATCGCCACGGCGACTCTGGACCGCGTCCGCGTCATGGGCGCCGGCGCGATGGTCTCCACCCGGGTCGAGGTCACCACCGAGGGCGGGGCGGCGCGCAGCACCGTGCTGTCTTCTCTGCTGGTGCGTGCTGAAGATGAGGATGAGGACGACGCCGACGATCAGGCCGGCAGCTCAGCTGAGCAGCCTGAGCAGAAGGACGAGACCGAGGGGGCCCAGTCATGAGCGTCGACATCACTGCACTGGAGAAGGGCCAGGGGATCGGCGCCCGGGAGATCGCCCTCTCACGCGCGGACCTGATCCGTTACGCCGCTGCCTCCGGGGATCACAACCCCATCCACTGGAACGAACGTTTTGCCCGGGAAGTCGGCCTGGACGGGGTGATCGCCCACGGGATGCTGACCATGGGACTTGCCGTGGATCTGGTCACCGAATGGGCTGGCGACCCCGGCGCCGTCGTGGACTATCAGGCCCGGTTCACCCGTCCCGTGCCGGTGCCGGACCCGGAGGAAGGCAGCCCGGAGACCCCTACGGCCACGGTGGCGGTCACCGGGAAGGTCGGCGCTGTCGACGCCGAGGCCGGAACAGTTCGGATCGACCTCACAGTGGCCGTGGGGGAGACGAAGGTCCTGGCGAAATCCCAGGCGGTCGTCCGCCTCTGACGCCGCGTCGGCAGGTGCCGGATCCCCGGCCCCGCCCGGCGTATACTCTCCTCACGGACTGCGCCCCGCACGCATGTCACCTGCACGGACCCGGCCGCGCGGATTCCCGGCGGCATAGGTCTGGGCAGAGGCAGACGGGACCGGACACAGCTCCGGCCCGTGCTGAGGCGGGCGCGTGCCGTGCGGCTGCCGCACCGAGCCGTCGCAGCACTCCACCACGGATGAGGGGAAATCCCATGAAGCTACACGCTGACGCCGATGAGCGCGTCATCACCCCCTGGGCCAAGGCCCTCGGCATCGCCTCGATCGGCGCGCTGGCGCTGACCGCCTGCGGCGGGGACGGGGAGGATTCGGATCAGCCGGGCGAGGGAGAGGCCGAGGCGGAAGCGCAGGTCGAAGCTGACCTCGACGTCGACATCGACTCGGAGAGCCTCGAACTCATCACCGAGGGCACTCTGCAGGTCTGTTCCGATGTGCCCTACCCGCCTTTCGAGTATTTCGACGAGGACGGCGACGTCGTCGGCTTCGACGTCGACATCGCCCAGGGCATCGCCGATGTGCTCGGAGTGGAGCTGGAGGTGGTGCAGACCGGGTTCGAGGGCATCCAGTCCGGTGTGGCGCTGAACTCCGAGTCCTGCGACCTGGCGATCTCCGGGATGACCATCACCGAGGAGCGGGCGGGCAACATGCTCTTCTCCGAGCCTTACCTCGACGACAACCTGGCTCTGATGTCCCCGGTGGACAGCGAGATCAGCGGACTCGACGATCTCGACGGAGTGACCGTCGGCGTCCAGGCTGACACCACCGGTGATGAATACGCCACCTCCGAGGGCTTCGAGACCCGCGAGTACCCGGACTCGGGCCTGCTGCTGCAGGGGCTGGAATCCGGTCAGGTGGATGCCGCCATCGGCAATATCTCGATTCTGGGTTACCAGGCCGGGGAGAACGAGGACTTCGGCTTCGACGAGGAGATCGACACCGGCGAACAGCTCGGCATCGCCGCGCAGTCGGATAACCAGGATCTCATCGACGCAGTCGACGAGATCCTCGCGGAGATGGACGCCAGCGGTTATATGGACGACATCGAAGAGCAGTGGTTCGGCGACGGCGAGACTCCGGATGAAGGCGAGGATGAAGGCGACGACTCCGGTGACGAGGACGGCGACAACGACGCCGATGACGAGGACGACGCTGCTGAAGACTCCGACGAGGACGAAGGCGACAGCTGATCCCGATGGCCATGACGACCCGTGACCGTGCGCGGCTGAGCCTGGGGATCCAGGCCGGAATCTTCCTGGCCGTGGTGATCGCGCTCGCCGTGATCATCGACTGGGGCTCGATCGGGGAGAACTTCTTCGACATCGCCGCCGTGGCGCCGATGTTCCCGGAGATCCTCACCGTCGGGCTGGTCAACACCGTCCAGTACACTGCCGTCGGCTTCGTCCTCGGGCTGGTTGGCGGCATGGTGCTGGCGCTGATGAAGCTGTCGAGCTTCCCGGTCTACCGCTGGTTGGCGACTGCCTATATCGAGTTCTTCCGCGGTATTCCGGCGATCCTGGTGTTCCTCGCGCTCGGTTTCGGTGTCGCCATCGCCTTCGGGTGGAACCTCACCTCCCTGCAGATCGCCGGCTCGGCCTTGGGCCTGGTGGCCAGCGCCTATATCGCAGAGACGCTGCGCGCCGGGCTGCAGGCGGTGCCGAAGGGGCAGATGGAGGCGGCACGGGCGCTCGGGATGCCGGCCTGGCGGGCGATGCTCACCATCCAGATCCCGCAGGCGCTGCGCATCGTGATGCCGCCGCTGACCAATGAGGCGATCCTGCTGACCAAGGATTCCTCACTGATCTTCGTGGTCGGGCTGACTGCCGGTGCCGGGGAGCTCACCAAATTCGGCCGGGATGGGATCAATATGTACCAGGCAGGGCTGACCCCTCTGGTGGCCGCCGGTGCCTGCTACCTGATTATCACTGTTCCGCTGTCCCTGCTGGCTCGCCGCATGGAGCGGCGCACCTCGGTGAAGAAGTGAGTGCCTGACGTGATTGAGACTCCACAGAATCCCGACCGCGCCCCTGCCGGGGTGGTGATCGACGGCCTCCACAAGGCCTACGGCGAGAACGAGGTGCTCAAGGGCATCGATATGCGCGTCGAACCTGGCGAGGTCGTCTGCCTGATCGGCGCCTCCGGTTCGGGGAAGTCCACCCTGCTGCGCTGCGTGAACCGCCTGGAGGATCCGAACCGGGGAATGATCACCGTCGGCGGGCATGAGGCCACCCACCCGGACGTGAACCTCGATGCCATGCGCCGGGAGATCGGCATGGTCTTCCAGCAGTTCAACCTCTTCCCGCATCTCAGCATGCTGGAGAACTGCACGATCACTCCGCGGCGGGTGCTCAAGCAGTCCCGCTCAGCGGCGGAACAGGAGGCGATGGCCCAGCTGAAGCGCGTCGGTCTGGAGGAGTTCGCCCAGCGACGTCCGGAGCAGCTCTCGGGCGGGCAGCAGCAGCGGGTGGCCATCGCCCGGGCGCTGACCATGCGGCCGAAGCTGATGCTCTTCGACGAGCCCACCTCGGCGCTCGATCCCGAAACGGTCGGCGATGTCCTGGCCATCATGCGGGATCTCGCCCAGGGCGGGATGACCATGCTCGTGGTCACCCATGAGATGGGCTTCGCCCGTGAGGTCGCCGATCGGGTGGTGTTCATGGACCGCGGCCGGGTGGTCGAGGAGGGCCCTGCCGCCCAGGTGATCTCTGAGCCGCAGCAGCCGCGCACCCAGGACTTCCTGCGCCGGGTGCTCAACCCCACGCACGTCGATCTGGAGGACTGATGCCCCGATTCTCTGACCACACCACGGCACGTGTCGGCGGGTCAGCGGGGGAGTGGATCGTCGCTGAGACCGAGTCCCGGGCCATTGAGGTGCTGAGACAGCACCCGCTGCCCACCCCGGAGCAGCGCGCGGCCGGTGCGGATACTCTGCTGGTGCTCGGCGGCGGGTCCAATCTGCTGGTCTCTGACGCGGGTTTCCCGGGCACAGTGCTGCAGCTGGCCTTCGGGGGAATCACCGAGGAACCGGCCGATGAGGCCTCCGGGGATGTGGTGGTCACGGTGGCCGCCGGCCATGGCTGGGATCAGGTGGTGGCCTGGTCAGTGGAACGGCGGTACGCCGGGCTGGAGGCGTTGTCCGGCATCCCCGGTGCAGCCGGTGCGACGCCGGTGCAGAACGTCGGAGCCTACGGGGCGGATGTGTCTCAGACGCTGGTCGATGTGCGGGTCTGGGACCGAGCCGCTGGGCGGATCGTCGTCTTCAGCGCGGATGACCTGGACTTCGGTTATCGGGATTCTGTCCTCAAACGCACCACGATCAACGGCTCGCCGCACTATGTGGTGCTCTCGGTACGGTTTCGTCTGGAACACCGGGGTGAATCGACGCCGTCGTCTCCGGTGCGTTATGCCGAACTTGCCCGCTCTCTGGGCTTGGACATCGACGCCGCCCTGGACCAGCGGCGCGCGCCGCTGCAGGATGTGCGGGATAAGGTGCTGGCCCTGCGCGCGGGCAAAGGGATGGTGCTCGACGCCGAGGACCATGACACCTGGTCCACCGGCTCGTTCTTCACCAACCCGATCCTGCCTGCCGAGAACCTGCCGGAGCTGCCCGAGGGTGCACCGCGCTTCGCTGCGGGGACCGATTCCGACGGTACACCGCTGGTGAAGCTCTCGGCCGCCTGGCTGATCGACCGTTCCGGGTGCGCGAAGGGCTTCGGCGCCGAGCTCACCGGCGGCCGCGCCAGCCTGTCCACGAAGCACACGCTGGCGCTGACCAACCGTGGCGAGGCCACCACTGAGGACCTGCTCACTGTGGCTCGGGCGGTCCGAGACGCGGTGGTCGACCGCTTCGGCGTCGAACTGCACCCTGAGCCGGTGCTCATCGGCACCTCCCTCTGAGGCTGGGGCGAGGCCTCGCAGATCGGCGTCCATATTTCAGTCATGAAACCCGGCATCCGGGGCCTGGAAACCTCCTGCGGTGACTGAAAAGCGGACATCGATCGCGGGCGGGGCGGATCATGGGCGCCACCCGTTGCGCAGCAGCGCTCGGCGGATCTTATCGATCCCCGGCGCCCACCCGTCGAGCATATGCCGTCGGGTCAGACGTACTTCGACCCACCTCAGCAGTTCCGTCAGCTCTGCCCGCTCCACGTCCGATTCGACCTGCCGAGGGTCCGAGTGGTGCGCACCTTCGTATTGGACCGCGACTCGCCACTGGCGGAACGACAGGTCAGGCTGCAGCAGGGGACGATCATCGGCGTCGCGGATCCATTCATTGACTTCCGGCTCGGGAAGCCCGGCGCGTCCTATGGCGAGGCGAAGGTGGGTCTCTGCCGGGGAGTCGGCCCCGATGCGGCTGAGCGCCAACGCCTGACGGGCGCGGGCCACACCGCGCCCGGGACTGCGTTCCTCCACCGCAGCGGCCAACTGTTCCAGGGAGCTGAGCGGCTCACTGCGTGATTCGAACCGCGGGCGGGGGATACGGATCAGCTGGTCGGCCAGGGCCACCAGCTCATCGAGAGGCAGCAAGGGTGCCATGTCCGCCCATGTCCTGGCGTGATCGGTGACGAGGATTCCGTGGCGGCGGATCAGTCTCTCCTGGGCGATATGCGATCTGTGCCCGAGGAGGATGTCTCGGCGTCGCATCGCCTGGCGCCCGTCGATCGTGGTCACCTCGAGCGGCAGGGTGAGTTCCGGTGAGCCTGGAGACACGTTCAGCAGACGCGCCGACTCGGAGCTCAGCGGCAGCTGGAGCAGTTCAGCAGCTGTACGGTGCGATGCGGCGTGAGAGGCGTCAGCGGTGACCGCTTCGAGGATGCCCAGCGCACGACTGGAGGTGGTGAGGCCCTCGATTGTTCCCGGTGCATAGATTCCCCTGGTCAGTCGGGTGGCCTCGCCTCGGCGTACGGATCGCCGCAGGTCCGCATCCCCGAGACCTGCCTGGAGTAGCTCCGGCCGACGATGCGCGCTGCTGTAGGGGGATGGTGACATAGCTCCATCCCAGCTGAATCAGCGTATCGCTGCAGAAAATCTCCACAGGCGTGAGATCGGCGTCCCCTTTGCAGTCACTCGCGGGGCCAGGAGCAGTGAATCCGAGACCGATAGTGACTGAAAAAGGGACGCCGATCTTCCAGGCAGTGTCTCAGCGGCTCACAGGCGCCCGACGGCGATCTGCAGCATGCGCCGCAGCGGCTCGGCCGCGCCCCACAGCAGCTGATCCCCGACGGTGAAAGCAGAGATGTACTCCGGTCCCATCTCCAGCTTGCGGATGCGCCCCACCGGGATCGTCAGCTCGCCGGTGGCTGCCACCGGGGTCAGCTGCTCCATGGTCGGTGCCTTCTCATTGGGCACCACCTTCGCCCAGTCAGAGCCGGCGGCGATGACAGACTCGATCTGCTCCACCGGGACATCCTCGGTGAGCTTCAGCGTCAGTGCCTGAGAGTGGGAACGCAGGGCGCCCACTCGAACACAGAGCGACTCGAAGGGGATCGCATCGCCGCGGCGCTGAACACCGGGCGCGCGATTCTCTCCCCGGCCGAGGATCTTATTGGTCTCGGCGCCGCCCTTCCATTCTTCCTTGGCCACACCGTCGCCCAGGTCAGCGTCGATCCACGGGATCAGCGAACCCGCCAGCGGCACGCCGAACTGCGAGTCATCGACTCCGCTGCGCTGGGTCTCGAGGACCTTGCGGTCGATGTCGAGGATCGCGGAGGCCGGGTCCGCCAGCTCAGCGGAGACGGAGTCGTGGATTGCGCCGAACTGGTTCAGCAGCTCGCGCATATGCTTGGCGCCACCGCCGGAGGCGGCCTGGTAGGTCATCGCAGTGCCCCACTCGATCAGGCCCTCCTTGAACAGCCCGCCGAGGCCCATCAGCATGCAGGAGACCGTGCAGTTCCCCCCGATGAACTCCTTGACCCCGGCGGCCAGGCCCGCGTCGATGACGTCCCGGTTGATCGGGTCCAGGGTGATAATGGAGGAGTCCTCCATCCGCAGTGTGGAGGCCGCATCGATCCACAGGCCGTCCCAGCCTGCGGCGCGGAGCTTCGGGTAGACCTCTTTGGTGTAGTCCCCGCCCTGGGCGGTGACGATGATCGGCAGCTTCCGCAGGGTCTCGACGTCGAAGGCGTCCTGAAGGGTCGTCTCCTCGAACTCCACGCCGTCGAAGCGGGGCGCCTCACCGCCTGCGTTGGAGGTGGAGAAGAACACCGGGCTGATGTGTCCGAAGTCCCCCTCGTCGAGCATGCGGCGGATGAGCACGGAACCCACCATGCCCCGCCAACCGATGATGCCCACAGAGGGAGAGTCACCGGCGGCAGAGGACAGAGCGTGCACGTCAGGGGATGTCAAAGTAGTCATACCACCAGGTTAGCGAACTCCGGCACCTGGTCCCTATGACTCAGCTGACGTTCATGCCCCGACGCCGGTGGTGCTCGATGCGATACCGCACGCCGCTCTCCGCGTGCCACCACCCCGAGGCAGGCTGTACAGACTCCAGTGCCCATCTGTCCTTCGGCAGCGTAGGCGCCAGAGTGTCCCCGGGTTCGGGCAGGTCGATGACGGTCACCACGGCAAGCTCGGCCAGATCCTCGGCCACTGCTCGAGCGTAGACGGACCCGCCTCCCATGATCCAGATATCAGCCTCCTCGGCCTCAGAGCGCAGAGTCGCCGACAGCAGATCCAGGCCAGCCGGCAGGGAGGACACCGGTTCGGCACCTGCGCCGGTGATCTCCGCGGCGCGGTCATCGGAGGAGGTGATCACCACATTGCGCCGCCCGGGCAATGGACGGAAACGTGCAGGCAGGGACTCCCAGGTCTTCCGCCCCATGATCAGCGGCGCGGCCGCCGTCGTGCGGCGGAAATGCCGCAGATCCTCCGGTAGATGCCAGGGCATACCGCCCTCGGCGCCGATCACCCCGTCCACGGTCTGCGCCCAGATCATCCCGATCCGGGGCTGCCTCGGGCCGCCGGTCATACGGCCACCGGCGCGGAGATCGTCGGGTGGTGCTGATAGTCGAGGAGCTCGATGTCCTCGTACTCGTAGTCGAAGATCGAGTCCGGTCTGCGGGCGAAACGCACGCTCGGGTATGGGTAGGGCTCCCGGCTGAGCTGTTCGCGGACCTGATCCACGTGGTTGTCATAGATATGGCAGTCCCCACCGGTCCAGACGAATTCACCGGGACGCAACTGGGCCTGCTCAGCGAGCATCATAGTCAGCAGCGCATAGGAGGCGATGTTGAACGGCACTCCGAGGAACAGGTCCGCCGAGCGCTGATACAGCTGACAGGAGAGCTCGCCGTCGGCCACGTAGAACTGGAACATGGTGTGGCACGGCGGCAGGGCCATCTGCTCCACCTCGGCCGGGTTCCAGGCAGTGACGATATGACGCCGTGAGTCCGGGTTCTTCCGCAGGGACTCCACGACGCCGGCGATCTGGTCCACCGAGCCGCCGTCGGGGGTCGGCCAGGACCGCCACTGCACTCCGTAGACCGGGCCGAGATCGCCGTTCTCATCAGCCCATTCGTTCCAGATCCGGACTCCGCGCTCCTGCAGCCACCGCACGTTGGACTCCCCACGCAGGAACCACAGCAGCTCCAGGGCCACGGAGCGGAAGTGCACACGCTTCGTGGTGATCAGCGGAAAGGACTCCCGCAGGTCGAACCGCAGCTGACGGCCGAAGACGCTGCGCGTGCCGGTGCCGGTGCGGTCGGACTTCGCCGTCCCGTGGCGCATCACATCGGCCAGCAGGTCCTCGTACGGGGTGGGGAGAGGGGAATCGACCGCCGCGCGCGGCAGGTCACTGTCCGGTGAGGTGGTCATAGCCGTTCAGCTTAGTCGAGAGAGCTGACATCGACGCTGTCTCAGCCGGCTGCCACCTGATTCCTGCGGTGTTCGGGATACCGGCGCAGGTAGTCATCGATGTAGGTGCATTCCGAGGTGAAGGCGCCACCTTCGGCCTCGATCTTCTCCAGCAGCAGGGTGACCAGACGCCGCGCGTAGCCGCGGCGGCCGAACCGGGGGCTGATCACGGTGTGCTGCAGCCGCAGCACCGGCTCGCCGGCGATGGTCTCCTCGGAATATCCGATGAAGCCGATGAATGTCTCGGTGCCGTCGATGACGTCCCACAGCTCGGCACGCCGACGGTCCTCGTCGAGGCGCATCTCTGCGTGGGGATGCACGTTCTTCTCCGCGTCCTGGCCGGATCGGCCCGCCTGTTCTGCCATGGCTCGAGACTACCGCCTGAGGGTCAGTCGTCGTAAGGTTCGTACACCTCGATCGAGATCACCTCACCGCTGCGGTCCAGCGCCTGCTGGGCGACGACGACGGCGCCTGGGCGCAGGTACGGGTCCTCTCCGGGCAGTCCGGCCTGGACGGTAGGATGCGGTGTCCATCTGCCCAGCTCCTCGAACACCGTGGGCAGCACCGGACGGTGTGTGCACACCACTGTGGGCAGCAGAGCCTCCAAGGACTTCCGTGTGCGGGAAGCGGCCTTCTTCGGCTGCTCCTTGGCGCGTTTCTCGGTCAGCGACTTGCGATGTTTGAGCCGGTGCCTGTGCTTCCGGGCATACGGCGCCAGGGTCTCGACGCAGCGACGCCACGGACTGGTCTCCAGCAGGCGGGGCCGCCAGGCGGTGAGCAGCCCTTCGACGGCTTTGGCCTGCCGTTTCCCGGTGGCGGCCAGGGGGCGTTCGCCCTCGGCGCGGGACCATGAGGTGCGTGGTTTCGCCTTGGCATGGCGCAGCACGATGAACGGGGAGGTGCACAGCCGGGAGGAGTCGGCCAGCCGCTCCAGCTCGTCGAGAGGTTCCACGTCGGTGCGGTTGGTCAGCATCTGCCGGGCTTGGGCGATCGAGACCCAGCGCACTTCGTCGGTCTCGGAGCCGTCGGGCTCGGCGGTGCCCTCGACGACTTCGGCCGCCCAGTACCAGACCTCCTTGGAGCGGCCTTTGCGCCCGTTGGACACGGTGTAACGGGTCACCGGCAGCGGCATGCCCAGCCGGACCTTCACCCCGATCTCTTCTCGGACCTCCCGCACCGCGCACTCGGGCAGGGTCTCACCCGGGTCGAGCTTTCCTTTGGGGAAGGACCAGTCGTCATAGCGGGGACGGTGGATCAGCAGCACTTCGATACGACCCCGGGTGGCTCTCCAGCACAGCGCTCCTGCTGCCAGGACCTGCGCGGTCGGGGCGGCATCGGTGTGGCGCGCAGTGCTGCGGCGGGGGGTGGTGGTCGGCACGTCGGCTCCTGGGTCGGCGGTGCGGAGAGAGTGAGAGGCTGTGACGGGGTCTGCAGCGGGAGTCTTCCGGACTCTGCGGCGAAGATCCCGAGAGGGACTCAGCTGACGCTGAGAACGGCAGAATACCCTGTGTGCGGCGTGTGCGGCGGCGGACTCAGCGGTGCGGTGCGGGGGCGTACATGATGTCGACGTCCCACCGGGTGAAGCCCAGGCGTCGGTACAGCTCGACGGCGGCGGTGTTGTCGGCGTCGACGTAGAGCATGATGGCGCGCAGCCCACGGCGGTGCAGGTGTTCGATCCCCGCCAAGGTCAGTGCCTTGCCGAGTCCGCGGCCCTGTGCTTCCGGGACCACTCCGACGACGTAGACCTCACCGAGGGCCTCATCGCGGCCTTCCTCCGGATCCCGGGGGTGGACCTTGGTCCAGTGAAATCCGAGCAGCTCGCCGTTCTCCTCGGCGAGCAGGAAGCCGGAGGGGTCGAACCAGTCTTCGGCCATCCGGCTGTGCAGGTCCTCCAAGGTCAGGTGTCCCTGCTCGGGGTGGTCGGCGAAGGCTGCGGCGTTGGCCATCAGCCAGGCTTCGTCATCGCGACCGGGCTCGAAGCTGCGGATCGTCACCGACTCGGGCAGCTCAGCCTCCGGCACATCTTCGGGAGTGCTGAGCCGCAGCCGCTGCAGTTCACGGATCGGGGCCCAGCCGAAGCGTGCACTGAGCGGTGCGACGGCGTCATGTTCACCGTGGGCCCAAGCCCTGCGCAGCCTGCCGGTCTCGGGGGAGAGGGGGCCCTTGTGCAGGGCGTCCACCAGCTGTGTGCCGATGCCGTGCTGGCGGTAGGAGGGCCGGACCACCAGCTCCAGCACGTCGGGGGAGGAGTCCTGGGAGTGGCCGCCGTCGCCGAGGACTACCACGCCCGCTCCGGCCAGCAGGCGCTCGCCGTCCCGGGTCCAGGCATAGGCGATCTCCAGCGGAGCCTCGGCACCTGAGGTGGTGCTTGAGGTAGTGCCTGAGGTGGTGTCTGATACGGCCTGTGGTGCATTGGTCTGTGCCGCCGTGTCCTGTGCTGCCGTGCCGATGGCCTGCTGCAGCTCGATGAGGGTCTGCTCGGAGTAGGGAGGGTTGCCGTCGGCCTGCTCGGCGGAGCGGGCGAGATCGTTCAGCGCCTCGAACTGCGCTGAGGTGGGTGCCCCGCGAACGATCTCGATGTCGATCTCGACGTCGAGATCGACATCATGGGGGTCTTTGTCCCGGGGAGTGTGCGGATGCTGTGGCGGTGCGGCGTCCATGGCCCCACTCTATCCGAGGGGATGGCCGGAGCCTGAGGGTCCGAGAGGTTCAGTCGGCCGCTGAGTCCCCGGCTGGCTGCTGGGCGACCAATCGGTAGCCCACGTTGCGCACGGTGCCGATCAGCGACTCATGATCAGCCCCCAGCTTCGCGCGAAGCCGCCGGATATGCACGTCGACGGTCCGAGTCCCGCCGAAGTAGTCGTACCCCCACACGTCATGGAGCAGCTGCTCCCGGGTGAAGACCTGACCGGGGTGCAGGGTCAGGTGCTTGAGCAGCTCGAACTCCTTATAGGTGAGATTGAGCATACGCCCGCGGATGGTGGCCATATAGGTGGACTCGTCGATGACGATGCCCCCGGCGCGGATCTCCGTCTCGGAGTGCTCAGGTGCGGTGTGCACAGTGGCTAGACGGATGCGCGCCTCGAGCTCGGCCGGATCGATGCGGTCGAGGACGAAATCGCCGATCTGCCAGCTCTCGTTCAGGGTCGGCAGCCCGGATTCGGACATCACCGCGATCACCGTGGCTCCCAGGGTCTCCTGGGCCAGACCGCACAGCGAGCGGGCGTGGGCGAGGCCGCTGCGTGCATCGACGAACACCACATCGCATTCCGGGGCGCGCACCAGCGAGGAGGCCTCGGCGGGTAACGTCCGCACCCGGTGTCCTAAGAGATCCAAAGAGCTCAGGGCGTCATGGGGGGTGTCCGAGAGAACGAGCACCGCAGCCATCTTCAGCCTTCCTCGCGCACCGTGAGTCCGATCTAGGTCCGGTGTAAGTCCTGTGTAGGTCCGGTGTAGGCCCGGTATGGGTCCAGCATCGGTCCGGTCGAGTATATCCGCCGTCGCTCTGGCAAGATGGCGGAGTGTGAAGTACATCCCGCTGGTCGCCTCCGCGCTGCTCTGCGCGACGGCGCTGCTGCTGGCCTCTGCTCTGGGCACCGCCGCTGTGGCCGTCGTCGCCGGTGTGGTCTGTCTTCTCGTGGCCCTGGGGTGGCCGCAGCTGATGGGCGTCACCGCCCGGACCTCGCTCTCGGCGGTGATCTTCTGCGCCGGTGCGGTGGCGGTGCTCGGTGCGGCCCTGGTGGAGCGGGCCGCCTCGCTGTTCTTCTGGTCCACTGTGGCGATCGCCTTCGGCGTCATGGTGGTCTTCGTCATTCAGGTGCTGCGCGGCACGGGGCGTCCGCAGCGCCTGGAATCCACGTTGGGGGCCTCCGCCGGAGTGGTCATCGCGACGACGGCGGCCGGGTGGGTCTCCGGTTATCGGTACCCGTTGGAGCTCACCGGCGCCGAGGGCGATCCTGATGACACCCGGGTCATCACTGTGCGCGGTCTGCTGCCCGCGGAAGGTGACGGGATCCTCGGGGTCTCCGGGCCGGGGCAGCAGCTGAGCATCATCGGACTGGGGGCGGTGCTGCTGATCGTCGCGGTGCTCATCGCCTGTCTCCCCGCCCGTGATCGTGTGGTCTTCCCTCTGGTCTCCCTCGGCGGTGCGGTGGCCGGTGCGCTGACCGGGTTCGTCTGGGGGCAGGCCACGATCGTCTTCTGCGCCATCCTCGGTGCCGGCGCCGGGGTGCTGATCGGTGCTTTTCGGCGGTTCCTGGTGGTCCAAGGCCCCCCGGTGGGTCTTCGTGCCCGGCTGGCGGTGGGTGCGGCGCCGGTGGCGGCGCTGGGATCAGTGGTCTATTTCGCGGAGCGGCTTCTGCTCGGCTGACGATCGGCTGAGTAGTGTGCCCGTCACCACCTGGGTGAGCCGTTAGACTGAGCGCATGGAATTCGGTCTGCAGAACGTTTCGGTCCTGGCCCTTGAGATCTTCTTCATCGGCCTGCTCGTGCTCTCAGTGCTCACCATCGGCGGTATCGCTCTGACTGTGGTCAGCCGTCTCTTCAAGGGTCAGCGCTGATCGATGGCCCCGATGGAGCTGCCCACTGACCTCACGCCTGAGCTGGTACCGCTGTACTGGCTCTTGGGTACCTGGGAGGGCGGCGGACGGCTGGGCGCCGGAGAAGAGTCGGACCCCCCTTTCGCGCAGCAGGTGACTTTCCGGGACTCCGGGTTGGAGTTCGTCGAGTACCGCGCCGAGACCAGCCTGACCGATGAGTCCGGTGCCAGGCTGCGGACGCTGAGCGTGGAGACCGGGTTCTGGGCCTTGGATCGTCCGCGTGTCGAGTCCGACGTCGGCCCGGGGCTGACGCCTGCTGATGTGGTCCCCGTCTACCGCAGCGCCGAGGACGTCCAGCAGTTGGCCGGTGAGGACGGCTCCTTTCCGATCACTGCGACGATCACTCATCCCGGCTCGCTCACCGAGCTCTACTACGGCAGGATCAAGGGGCCTCAGCTGCAGATCACCACTGATGCGGTGATGCGTGGGGAGAACGCGGCGGAATATCCGGCCGCCACGCGGATGTTCGGCTTGGTCGAGGAGCAGCTGTTCTGGCGGTGGGACGTCCAGGGCCCGGACGGCGAGATGACTCCGCATGCCTCGGCGGTGCTGAGGCGCACCGGCTCGGCGCGGACGGCCTGAACGGGTCTGAGTCTGCCGGGGCTGGGAAGACGACGGCGAAGGAGACCCCGATGACCACGACATCGCACAGTGCATATCATGCCGACGAGGCGGATTCGCGCGGGTCTGCGTCCCCGCTTCTGGGCCGCGAGGGCGCGGTCGCCGGAACCGGGGAGGACGCCGCAGTGCCGGCGCACTATGGTGCGCCGTCCCAGGAGCAGCGCGCGCTGGAGGACGGCCGCGCCGTCGTGGACCTCTCACATCGCGGCCTCGTCACCGTCACCGGAGCTGATCGGCTCTCCTGGCTGACGACGCTGTCCTCCCAGCAGGTCACAGACCTGGCGCCGGGAGAGTCTCGCGAGCTGCTGATGCTCGATATCTCCGGTCGGATAGAACAGTGGGCCGGCATCGTCGACGACGGCGAGACCGCCTGGCTGCTGACCGAGGGCTCCTGGGCCCCCTCACTGACCGCCTGGTTGGAGTCCATGCGTTTCGCGATGCGGGTGGAGGTGGCGGACCGTTCCGCTGACTTCGCCGTTATCGGCTCGACCATCGCGCTTCCCGAGTCCGTGCTGGAGGCCGCCGGAGTGTCCTCGCCGGTGAGGTGGGTCGATCCCTGGCCGCAGCTCGGACCGGGTGCGGCCAGCTACGCCGCTGTGGCCGAAGAGGCGCACCCCGCGGCGGAGTGGAGCTGGCATCTGAGCGTCATCGCCCAGGACCGGCTGGAGGCCCTGACCGCAGCTGCTGCCGAGGAAGGTCTCAGCCTGGCTGGAACCTGGGCGGCGGAGGCGCTGCGGATCGCCGCCTGGCGTCCGCGGCTGGTCCGTGAGGTCGACGCCAAGACGATTCCGCACGAGCTCGACATCATCCGCACGGCGGTGCATCTGTCCAAGGGGTGCTATAAGGGCCAGGAGACTGTGGCCCGGGTCCATAATCTGGGCCACCCGCCGCGGCGGCTGACGTTTCTGCACCTCGATGGTTCCGAGCACACGCATCCTCGCCCCGGTGCCGAGGTGCTGGCTCCGAAGGATCCGCATGCCGATGCTGAGGCGCTCGGCGGTGAGCGTCCCGTCGGCACGGTGACCTCGGTGGCGCTGCACTATGAGATGGGTCCGGTGGCGTTGGCGGTGCTCAAGCGCCGGGTGGAGCCCGGGCAGCAGCTGGTGGTCCGGGATGCCGTGGGGGAGCAGGCGGCGTACTGGGCGGCGGCCCAGGAGATGATCGTCCGTCCCGATGCCGGTATGACAGTGGGCCGACCGCAGGGCGACTTCGTCCGCCGCGGCCGTCGCTGACCCTGCCCAGGCCTGGTTCGGGCTCAGCTCAGCAGGACGGTGGTCTGGGAGCCGGCCTGGCTGAATCCGATGCGCTCGGCGATGCGCGCCGCCGCGACAGAGCCTTCAGGCACCCTCCATTGCGGCACCAGGCCCTCGACGAAGGCCTCCTCTGCGGCGATGGCAGCGATGCGTGTCCCCAAACCTGTTCTGCGCGTGTCAGGGCGGGTGAGCACTCCCAGATGCGCCAGCGCGTGATGCCAGATCTCCCGGCCTGCGGCGGCTACCGGCACGGGGCCGGGGGCTCCCGGTGCCGCGGAGGAACTGGGGGCGCTTGAGGGGTCTGACCCGTGGGGCTCACCGGGCCGATCGTCGTTGCCGCCGGGTACGTGCATCATCGTCGCGGTCCATTCGGCTGCGCCGACACCGGAGGCCGCCACATCATCAGCCGGGCACTGTGCGCTCAGCGTGCTGGCGTCGGCGGGATCGAAGGAGATGGGCAGATCATCGTCGAGCGCTGCGGGGACGGACGGTTCTTCACAGTAGAGCAGACGTGCTGTGCCCGCGGTCCGTGCTCCGGGGTGCTGGGGCAGGAGCAGTTCGAGCAGCCGCCGGTCTGAGGCCAGTTGGGCTGTCTGCGCGGCGGCCAGCACATCGCAGGCGGCGGGCGGGCCGCTGATGATGGTGTGGCCGAACAGGCTGACGATGCGCACCGCTGAGGAGCTTTCGTCCACGACCACCAGCGGTGCGACGGCGGGCTGCTCGTCGAAGGTGCCGTCGTCGATCCCCAGCATGCGGGCCCAGACGAAACCGACGATCTGCCGCGTCTGATCGGTCAATGTCATGGCACAGGCTCCCTGCATCGCGGGTTACACAACATGGGCTACACATCACGAGTTGCACATCACCGGCTGGACATCACCGGCTGCACAACACCGACTGAACAACACCGGCCGCATCGAGGTCTGCGCGGCGGGCCGCATCGATGGGTGCGGTGCGCGACGCGAGCCTCGTCAGCGTCCGATCAGCGTCCGAAGAGGATCTTCGCCTCTTCGTACCGGCTGGCCGGGACCTCCTTGAGCCCGTCGAGAGCCTCGGTGAGGTTGACCTTCTCGATCTCAGTGCCCCGCAGCGCAGCCATGTGGCCCCAGGCCTGCTCATGGACCAGATCCAGGGCCTTGATGCCGAACCGGGTCGCGAGTACGCGGTCGAATCCGGTGGGGTTTCCGCCGCGCTGGATGTGTCCCAGCGTGGTGTTCCGGGTTTCGATGCCGGTGTGCTGTTCGATCTGGTCGGTCAGCCAGTTGCCGATCCCGCCCAGACGCGGTCGGCCGTCGGCCTCCTGCCCCTTATCGGCCACCGCCTCTTCCGAGCCCTCCGGCACGTAGCCTTCGGCGACGACGACCAGTGCCGCCCGCCCGCGCGCGTGCACCTGCTGGACCCATTCGCAGACCTGGTCGATGCTCACCCGCTGTTCGGGGATGAGGATCGCGTGGGCGCCGGCAGCCATCCCCGAATGCAGGGCGATCCAGCCGACGTGACGGCCCATGACCTCGGCCACCATGCACCGGCTGTGTGACTCGCCGGTGGTGCGCAGCCGATCCATGGCGTCGGTGGCGATGGAGACGGCCGTGTCGAATCCGAAGGTGTAATCGGTGGCCTTGAGGTCGTTGTCGATGGTCTTGGGGACCCCGACCACCGGCACGCCGTCATCGGCCAGCCGCTTGGCCCCGGCCAGTGTGCCTTCGCCGCCGATGGCGATCACGGCATCGAGGTCGTCGCGGCGCATACGCTCGCGGATGTTCTCCGGGCCGCCCTGCGGGTGGTTGTACGGGTGGGTCCGTGAGGTGCCGAGGATGGTGCCGCCCTGGCGGGCGAGACCGCGGACGTCCTGGCGGGAGAGCTCGATGTGGTCTCCCTCGATGAGTCCTCGCCAGCCGTCGCGGATGCCGACGAACTCATCGCCGTAGCTCTTGATGCCGTGCAGCACTGCGGAGCGGATCACCGCGTTGAGTCCCGGGCAGTCGCCGCCGGAGGTCAGAAGTCCGATGCGCATGGTGGGGTGGCCGTGCCTTTCTGAGTCGGTGTCTGGTCCTGGGGTCGGTGCCTGGTCCTGAGGCGGTGCGCGGCTCAGCCGCGCCCGAGGAGCTCGGTGATGCGTTCGAGCCCGCGGCGCAGGTCGTCATCGCCGAGGGCATAGGACAGCCGAAGGTAGCCGCTGGGGCCGAAGGCCTCCCCGGGGACGACGGCGACCTTGGCCTCTTCGAGGATGACCTCGGCGAGTTCCGCGGAGGTCTGCGGGGTCGTGCCGCCGATCTCACGGCCGAGGGTGCCGCGGACATCGACGTAGGCGTAGAAGGCGCCCTCCGGGGTCGGGCAGCTGAACCCGGCAACGGCGTTCAGGCCGTCGACGATGGTGCGGCGTCGGCGGTCGAACGCCTCGCGCATCTCGGCCACCGTGTCCTGAGGGCCGGTCAGAGCCTCCAGAGCGGCCATCTGCGAGACGTTGGCCACGTTCGAGGTGGCGTGGGACTGCAGATTCGAGGCCGCCTTGATCAGGTCCTGGGGTCCGACCATCCACCCGACCCTCCATCCGGTCATCGCGTAGGTCTTGGCCACGCCGGAGAGCACGACGACCTGCTCGGCCAGTTCGGTCAGCGAGG
Organism: Nesterenkonia aerolata; assembly: GCF_031470965.1. Lineage (NCBI taxonomy): Bacteria > Bacillati > Actinomycetota > Actinomycetes > Micrococcales > Micrococcaceae > Nesterenkonia > Nesterenkonia aerolata. The sequence goes on from NZ_JAVKGR010000011.1 coordinate 26,775, forward strand.
CGATGGAGGTGAAGGGCACGCCGTCGTAGGTGAGCTTCTCGTAGATCTCATCGGTGACCACCCACAGGCCCTTCTGGGCGGCCCAGCGGCCGATCTCCGCGACCTGCTCGGGGGAGTAGACGGCTCCGGTGGGGTTCGAGGGGGAGACGAAGACCAGCACCTTGGTGCGCTCGGTGATGGCCTCCTCCAGCTGCTCCACCGTGACCTGGTAGCCCTGCTCGGGACCGGCGAAGACATCGACGGGTACACCGCCGGCGAGCTTGATCGACTCCGGGTAGGTCGTCCAGTACGGGGCGGGGAGAAGGACCTCGTCTCCGGGATCCAGCAGTGCGGCGAAGGTGTTGTAGACCGCCTGCTTCCCCCCGTTGGTGACCAGCACATTGGCGGCCTCCACGGGGAACCCGGAGTCCCGGGAGGTCTTCTCGGCGATGGCTTCGCGCAGCTCGGGCAGACCCGCGGCGGGTGAGTACCGGTGGAAGCGCGGATCCTTGGCGGCGCTCACGGCCGCAGCGACGATGTGCTCAGGGGTGGGGAAGTCCGGCTCTCCTGCGCCGAAGCCGATGACGTCCTCGCCCTCGGCCTTCAGCGCCTTGGCCTTGGCGTCCACGGCGAGGGTGGCGGACTCGGCGATCGACCCGATGCGTTCGGAGACGCGGGCGGAGGGGGCTGTCATAGTGTCTTCCTCATCGTCGTCCTGTGCGGCCGCGACGGCGGCGGCCTGCCGGTGACTCCCACACTATCGGCAGGGACTGACATGGTGAACAGGTCCCTCTGGGGGAGATCAGGTGGAAGAGGGTCTCCCCTGGCCGGGTGTTTTGTCCCTCCTCTGGCCACGATGTAGACTCGTTCATCGGTGTCTGGGCACCTCTGATGGGCTGTGCCCTCCAGAGTGCAGCATCCAGACCCTAGGGCAGTGGCGCAATTGGTAGCGCAACGGTCTCCAAAACCGTAGGTTGCAGGTTCGAGTCCTGTCTGCCCTGCGCTGAGCGGCGCGGTGTTCCGGCATGACGGTCGAGCCAGCTCACATCTTGTCCACCGACCCCATGGAGCCTCCGTGTCCCAGACACCTTCCCAGGAAGACCAGGGCAGGTCCCCGGACGGCGGTTCCCCGCGGGGTCCGATCGGCAAGGTGTGGCTGTTCCTCCGGCAGGTCTTCGACGAGATCAAGAAGGTCGTCGTCCCCACCCGGCGTGAGCTGACGAACTACACGTTGGTCGTTCTGGTCTTCGTCGTCATCGTGATCCTGCTGGTCACCGGCTTGGACAGGGTCTTCGGCACTGCTGCGGAGTGGGTCTTCGGCGACGGCGCGGCGGAAGCTCCCGCCCAGGAAGCGCCGCTCGAGGAGCTGCCCGCTGAGGGCGATGCCGAGGAGGAGGCTCCGGCCGATGACGCTGAACAGGGTCAGGACGACGGTGAGGATTCGTAGGGCACGCGCCGTGTTGACACCCCGGTGATCGCAGGACGGGTGGAGCAGGACCGGAAAGACGTCGCGCCAGTTGCAGCGCCGATGAGGGCCGCAGACGATGCGGGCCGCGCGGCGGAGACCACGAAGAGCAGGAGAGACAGTGTCAGAACAGGAACTTTCGCAGCAGCCCGAGGCCGAGGAGGCTCTCGAGACGGCCGCCGTGCCCGGCGACGACGTCGCCCAGGACGCTGTCGAGGCTCCCGCTGATGCTGAGGACGCCGTTGTGGCCGACACCGAGCAGGACGTTGATGCTGAGCCGGAGTCTGCCCAGCCGGAGTCTGCCGAGGCGGTCGAAGAGCCCGAGGAGAAGACGTGGGAGCAGCGCGCTGATGACCTGCGCCGCGAACTGCGCCGAGGCCTCGGTGACTGGTACGTCGTCCACACCTACGCCGGCTACGAGAAGCGGGTGAAGTCCAACCTGGAGACCCGTATCCAGACCCAGGACATGGAGGACGCGATCTTCGAGATCGACGTCCCCATGGAAGAGGTCGTGGAGATCAAGGGGACCCAGCGCAAGGTCGTCAACCGGGTGCGCATTCCCAGCTACGTGCTGGTGCGTATGGAGATGACCGACGCGGCCTGGGGCGTCGTCCGTCACACTCCCGGTGTCACCGGCTTCGTCGGCAACGCCCATGATCCGCACCCGCTGGACATCAACGAGGTCTACGACATGCTCGTCGAGCACCGCCTCGGCAAGCCGGATGCCCCGAAGGTCATCGACACCGAGTCCGGCGATGCCGCCCCGGCCCGTCCGGCCCAGGGCGAGTCGGTCACGGTCGACTTCGAGGTGGGCGAGTCGGTCACCGTCAATGACGGCCCGTTCGCGACCCTGCCGGCCACGATCTCCGAGATCCATCCCGACAGCCGCCAGCTGGTGGTCCTCGTCTCGATCTTCGAGCGCGAGACCCCGGTGACGCTGAACTTCAACCAGGTGGACAAGGTCTACTGACCGGCCACTGACATAGAGACCCTCGGTGCGCGCGGATGGCTTTGGTCCGCCGCTCCGACACGGTCATCGCCGCCATGATGACCACCCCCTCCGCCCACGCTCCTGTGGCGAGGGAAACCGCAAGTACGAAGGACGCTTTCAACTATGGCCCCGAAGAAGAAGGTCGCCGGCCTGATCAAGCTGCAGATCCAGGCAGGTGCCGCCAACCCGGCACCGCCCATCGGTCCTGCGCTCGGTCAGCACGGCGTCAACATCATGGAGTTCTGCAAGGCCTACAATGCCGCGACTGAGTCGCAGCGCGGCAATGTGGTGCCGGTGGAGATCACGGTCTATGAGGACCGCTCCTTCACCTTCATCACCAAGACCCCGCCGGCTGCTGAGCTGATCAAGAAGGCTGCCGGTGTGGCCAAGGGTTCGGGCGTGCCGCACACCGATAAGGTCGGCAAGCTCACCCAGGCCCAGGTCGAGGAGATCGCTCAGACGAAGATGGAGGACCTCAACGCCCACGACGTCGAGGCGGCTTCCAAGATCATCGCCGGTACCGCCCGTTCCATGGGTATCGAGGTCCAGGCCTGACACTCGGCGAAGCGCCGAGAACGAGACAACCCCTGTGGGAAGGGCCGAGCGCGGCCCGCACACCACACCTGCCAAGGAGAGAAATAAGCAGATGGCACAGCGCAGCAAAGCATATCGGGCGGCCGCCGAGAAGATCGACGCGGACCACCTCTACTCCCCGGCTGAGGCCGTGAGCCTGGCCAAGGAGGTCAACCCGTCGTCGAAGGACGCCACCGTCGAGGTCGTCTTCCGCCTGTCGGTCGACCCGCGTAAGGCCGACCAGATGGTCCGCGGCACGGTGAACCTGCCGCACGGCACCGGCAAGACCGCCCGCGTGGTGGTCTTCGCCCAGGGTGACAACGCCGCCAAGGCCGAAGAGGCCGGTGCGGACTGGGTCGGCTCTGACGAGCTGATCGCCAAGGTCGCCGACGGCTGGACCGACTTCGACGCCGCCGTGGCCTCTCCGGACATGATGGGCAAGGTCGGACGCCTGGGTAAGGTCCTGGGTCCGCGCAACCTGATGCCGAACCCGAAGACCGGCACCGTCACCCCGGACGTGGCCAAGGCCGTGGCCGACATCAAGGGCGGAAAGATCGACTTCCGTGTCGACAAGCACTCCAACCTGCACTTCATCATCGGCAAGACCAGCTTCGATGCCGCGCAGCTGGCGGACAACTACGCCGCGGCGCTGGACGAGATCCTGCGTCTGAAGCCCTCGGCGTCGAAGGGCCGCTACATCCAGCGGGCCACCATCTCGACGACCTTCGGCCCGGGCATCCCGGTGGACCCGAACGTCACCCGCGTGGTGCCGCAGGCCTGAGCATCCTGCTGCTGAGAAGGGCCCCGATCGACTCCCTCCGGGAGAGCGGTCGGGGCCCTTCTCTATGTCTAGGCTCATGTCCACAGCCGGTGGTCTGGATTGCTCAGACGGGCTTCTCAGGCGGGTTGCGTCGCGGTACGCCCGCTGCGGGTGCGCTCGGAGACGTGGATCGGGATCGTGCCCTCGACCACTGTGGTGCCGTCGCTGATCAGGCGTGCGCTGACCCGCACGTCGATCTGGAAGGGTGGGGTCTGAGCCCAGTCCTCCGGTGAGGTTTCCGCCAGGCATTCGACGTCGCCGGGAGTCTTGGCCAGGTAGTCCAAGTGGATGCCCTTGGGGATCCACCGTTGGTGATCGGGCACAGTGGCTTCGGAGAGCAGGCCCATAGCGGCCTCCAGGCCGTTGGCCACGGCGATGGCATGGAGAGTGCCGATGTGGTTCTTCGTGCTCCAGCGCCGACGGATGCGCACTACGGCGCGGTGGGGTTCGATGGACTGCACCATCGGTCGGACTGTGCGGAAGTACGGCACTTTGAGCATATAGGCGGCGGAGAAGGCGATGCGGCCGAGGCCTGCGCTCTTCGACGTCAACCGGCGGTAGAGGGCGTATGTCTCACTCATGGGGTCATGTTACCGGTCGGTCACCTGGTGTGGCGAGAATCATGCTAAGTTCGCGGGCGTGGATCCGCGACACTTCTATCAGCCTCGTGAGGGGCACGGTCTTGCCCATGACCCGTTCAAAGCGATCATCGCCCCGCGCCCAGTGGGATGGGTGTCCACCGCCGCTGATGACGGCACGCTGAACCTGGCCCCGTACAGCTTCTTCAATGCCTTCACCGCCGATCCGCCGATCATCGGATTCGCATCGAACGGGTGGAAGGATTCAGTGGCCAACGTGGAGGCCACCGGGGAGTTCTGCTGGCATCTGGCTGAGTATCAGTTGGCGGAGCACATGAATCTGTCCTCGGCGGACGTGCCCGCTGAGACCAGCGAGTTCGACGTCGCCGGGCTGACTTCGCGGCAGTCTAGGGTCGTCAGCGTGCCGCATGTGGCCGAAGCGAGGGTGGTCTTCGAATGTCGTCGCACCCAGATCCTGCAGCTCACCGACGCTGAAGGCTCTGCGGTCGATACCTGGCTGACCCTCGGTGAGGTGGTCGGTGTCCACATCGACGAATCCCTGCTGGTCGACGGCGTGTATGACACCGCGGCCGGTGATCCGGTCATGCGTGCCGGAGGCCCGGGGGACTACTTTCGGATCGGGGCTCACGGCCTATTCCGTATGCGACGGCCGCGCAGCGAGGATCTCAACGCCTCCCACTGAGTAGGGAGAGCTTTGGCACATGGCTGGAACAGGTGACGGGTCTGACGGAGGTAGTCTGACCGCCGGTTCAGCCCCTAGTCACGTTCCGGAGAATTCACGTGGTCAGATCTGGTGGTGACGTGGCCCACAGGATACTGTGCTGATCAGTCGCCCCGTTCACCGGGCGATGTCAGTGCGGGACGGCTCTTCAGCGCATGGGGTACAACGGGTGGTAGCACGGGTCTGGCAGTGCTGGGTCGAAGAAGAGGGCAGGATCCTCGCCGTGAGGGCGAGAGTCAGGGCCGCCGTCGCCTGAACGGGATTCTCACAGGAATGGAACCGTGCTATGACCAAGAACATCTCAGGGCGCTCTCGTCGTCGCGTGACGGCGCTGCTTGCTGGTCCGATCATCACCGTCGGCATGCTGGGGCTGACCGCTCCGACGGCGATGGCCGATACTCTCGAGACCGCCGAGGCCGCCGTGGAGCCACCCGACGGCGAGGGGCAGGGCAACCAAGAGCAGAGTGATCAAGAGCAGGGCGGTGAAGAGCAGGGTGCCGGTGACGCCGGTGCGGAAGGCACTGTCGATCCCGCCCTGGTCGAACAGCCAGCGGAGCAGGACGTTGAGCAGGACGCTGAGCAGGACGCTGAGCAGGAGGAGGGACAGGCTCAGGGCGGGGAAGAGGCCGGCACCACCGAGTCGGGTCAGGGTGACGCCGCTGACCAGCAGGCCCCTGCCCCGGAGGAGGCTGAGGGTGCAGAGGACGGTGCCCAGGCTCGAGCTGCTGACTCCGGTGGAGATGATGATGCTGCTGACGCCGAGGGTGACGATGCCGGTACCGGGGCCAACGACGGCGACGCCGTTGATAGTGGTGACGACAGTGTTGATGACGCTGGTGACGGCGGTGCGGATGACTCTGCTGATGACAGTGACGCCGGAGAGGTCGCCGATGGCGAGGCCGTTGATGCCGCGGCGGTTCAGGAGCAGGGCTCAGATTCCGCGGAGGAGGCCGGGGATTCGTCTGTGACCGCCGAGGACTCCAGTGTGTCCTTTGAGGTCTACTCTTTCGAAGTCTTCGATCTGCCGGATGAGCCGACCTCCGGCTGGCTGGGTGCTGCACCGGAGGGCAACCAGGGCGGTGGTCAGGGCATCGTGGGGATGAGTGATGAGATACAGGAGTACATGAGCGACGCCGTGGAGTACGACGAGGACCTCTGGTGGGCTTATGATCCTGACGCGGCCACGGTCTGCGCCCTGCCGGAGCGGGGTTCCGAGGACCTCGGCCCGCTGGAAGAGGGTCCGGATGACGGCAGCACCGGTGTCTGGGGGCTGGTCGCCGGTGACCAGTTCTGGGCGGTCTACAACGACTTCTACGACATCCTCGCGTTCGTACCGGAACACCAGCTCTGGCTTGAAGGGGCCGAGCAGCCGTGGCAGGCCTACGCCGGGTGCGGGCACAGCGATTCCTCCGATCCGGTCAGATGGAGCGGCAGCCAGGAAGATGACCCTGACCCCCAGGGTGCGCCGGCGGACCTCGCGGACTGGCAGCTCTACTACGCGCTCGGGCTGGATGAGCCGGGTGAGGACCTCATGCCTCCGGGCGCGTTGCAGAAGCTCTACGACCACCCGGCCTACACCGGTCAGGGTCACACAGTGCAGGACCAGACAGTGCAGGACCAGGCAGTGCAGGATCAGGGAGCTGCCCGGGGTGCTGCTCGGGATCACGATGATGCCGCAGACCACCGGGACGCCTCCGTTCATGGCGGCGAGCAGTTGGCCGAGACCGGGGCGGACAGCAGCGCCTTCGCCATGGGTGCCGGATTGTTCGTCCTGATCGGCGGGGCGCTGACCGCTTTCGCCTATTGGATGAGGCTGAGGGGTCGCCACCGCTGACCCTGGCCTCAGCCAGCAGCACAGGGTAGCTGAGCCCTGACTATGGAGCCCCGCCGGATACACACGGAGGGGCTCCATAGCGTCTGCGGGGTCGTGTCCGCGGTGTCGTCTCCGACATGGTCACCACAACTGCGAACCGGGACCGTCCAGGACCTTGGATCACCGTATCGACCATCCTCACCGGGACCTGCGGCTTGCAGTGGCCGTGGCATAGTGAACAGATCATCACAGCGACGGCCACTGTAGGGGCCGTACGACGACCAGGAAGGCGGTGGCATGGATCCGGCGGATCTGACAGCTCTGGGGCTGAGCCAAGATGCGGCTGAGTCCTATATGGATCTGCTCGCGGCCGGACACCGCCGTGCCGCCCTTGAAGTCGAACTCCACGGTGAGCTCCACGCCGTCGGGCTCGTGGGAGATCCGGAGCCTGACGGCGCCGCCCGGCTCAACGACCCTCGCCGAGTGCTGCGCGCGGAGGCCCGTCGCCGTCGCCGTCAGGCCGATGCCGCCCTGCACCTGGAGCATGAGCTCGGTAGCCTGTGGGACCGTCCCGGGGCGCAGGGCACCGATATCATCGAAGTCCTCCACGGCCGAGCGGCGGTCCAGCGTGTGGCTGACACGATGCAGCTCAGCGCCGTCGAGCAGGTCCGCTCTATGGATCGCGGCCCCTATGCTCCCTCGACCGCCGGGCAGATGTGCCCGGTCCAGCGCCGTCAGTTGCCGCGGGGCATCCGTTACCAGACCGTCTACTCGGATGAGGCCGTCTCCGATCCAGCCATCCGAAGCTCCATCAACGAGGCTGTGGCTCTCGGCGAGGAGGCTCGGGTCCATGCGTCGGTGCCGCTGCGGCTGCGCATCATCGACGAGGAGATCGGGCTCATCGTCCTGATCGAAGGCGAACGGGTCACCGGAGTGGTGATCCACCCCTCGCCGATGCTCGATGCCCTTATCGCACTCTTCGCTTCCGTCTGGTCCGGCTCCGTTCCTTTGGGTGTGGCAGACCAGGCGCCACTGCTCACGACCGAGTCCAGCTCCGCAGGGTCGGTCAGCTCCGCCACACCGGTTTCCGAGGAGGAGGCCGCCCGTGAGCTGGTCGGGCTCATGGCCGCCGGCGTCACCGACGAACAGATGGCTCGGCAGATGGGGATCAGCCGTCGGACCCTCTCCCGGCGCATCCAACAGCTGCTGGAGGCCACTGGCTCTACTACGCGCTTCCAGCTGGGGGTCCAGGCGGCACGGAGGGGATGGCTCGTGTAGAGCCATCCCCTCCCGAGGGGGCAGCAGGTGCCGGGGTGCCCAGCCCAGAGGTCAGCGCCTCAGTGATTCGACGTCGTTCAGCCTTCTTGGCTCTGCTCGCGCATCATCTGACGCACCAGGCGCTCGGCCTGCTTGACCGAGTCGGTGCGCATCTTGATCTGCACCGTGCCCTGGGCCTCGTGGATGTCACCGCCGACCTGGTAGGCGACGTCCTCACCGGGCAGCGGCAGCGCTCCGCAGACGGTGTTCGACGGCATGGTGCCCTCCAGCATGTAGGCCTCGACGGCGTCGTCCACGCAGGTGGTGCCGTAGGGGTACAGGCCATGGGAGCCTTCGTTGGCCACGGTGATCAGCGCGGTGTGCGGCTGGATCTGCGCGGTGCGCTGCCCGGCCTCGTACGGGGTCGCCGCGTCGAACTCGGACTGCACCACCAGGGTGTCCGGGTGTGAGTTCTGGTGCGGACGAGGCTTCTCGGTGACCGCCGGCCAGTGGGCACACAGCGGGGCGGACATCAGCGGGCCGATGAACGGCTGCTTACGGTTGAGATCGTCGACCCAGGCGTTCCAGAAGCCGCGCGACTGGTTCCACTGTCCGTCCTGACAGCGGATGGCCTCGAAGGTGCCGGAGAAGGTCACCGAGGCGCCCTCTGCGGCGGCCTGCTCGACCTCCTGGAGTTCAGCAACCTCCTCGCGGAGATCGGCCACCAGGGACTCGTAGGCCATGCGGGCCTCGACGTCGTCGATCTCGACGCCCTGTGAGGCTTCCAGCAGCTCCTCCAGCTGGGCGGAGAGCTCGGTCGCATCGGCAGCCTCGGCTGCACCGGCTTCGATGTAGGCGGCGACCAGGCTGGCCGCACCCGGGTAACCGGAGGTGGTGTACATCGCCGGGATGATGTTGCTGGCCACCACGGCACCCAGCATGGTCCGTGTGCCTCCGGCCTGCTCCCAGCCCTCACGGATCACCATCGGGTCCTGGCCGAGTCCATAGGTCTCAGCGTTGCGGGCCATATAGGGCAGCATCATGTCCTGGAACTGGCGGTCACGGCTGCGTGGCTGCAGGTCCCAGGTCTCCTGCAGGGAGGTCCGGGTCAGGTCTGTCGCGGAGTCCAGCAGGAACCGGTGGGAGTGCTCGGGGAACACCGCCTGGTACCAGTTGCCCAGCCAGGTGCCGTAGGAGTAGCCGACGTAGCTGATGTGGTCCTCACCGAGCACTGCGCGGATGAAGTCCATGTCGTAGACGGTCTGTTCGGTGGTGATGAACGGAGTCAGCGGGTTGTCCAGGCAGCCTTCGACACGGGCAGCGGCGTCGTCCCAGGAGTCGGCGCCCTGGGTCGGGGTGTATTCGCACTCCAACGGAGTGGACTCACCCACGCCGCGGGGATCGAAGCCAACGAAGTTGAACTCTTCGGCCAGTGCGGGGGAGCGGTCGGCCATCGCCGGGCCCCAGGGCAGGCCGCTTCCACCCGGACCTCCCGGATTCACCAGAGCGATGCCCTGCGAACTGTCCTCATCGGCGGTATCGGTCACAGAGATGCGCAGGGTGATCGTGTGGCCGTCGTCTGGGTTGTGCCAGTCGCGGGGGACGGTGACGTCGGCACAGGCCAGGCCCTCGACCTGCTGGAACCGTGCGGCGGCCTCGGGGCTGATGTCGGGGAATTCGCAGCCTTCCCAGGCGAGTTCCTGGTCCAGGAGATCGCCGGCGATCTCACCGGCGTCGACCTGCGCGGAGTTGTTGCCGTTGTTCCCGGAATTGCCGGTGTTATTCGGGGATGCCTGTGCCGTGGGGCCGAGTCCCGCGCTCAGTGCAGCCACAGCCAGTATGCCGGTGGCGCGCAGGGGTAGCGACGCCTTCTTCGGGGTTTTTCTCAGAGTTGTCCTCGGGGTGTTCCTCATGGTGTTCCTCATGGTGCGTTCTCCTCCTCAGGAGCGGCAGAGGGTGGTGAGTGATGTGGTGAGTGATACAGCCGGTGATACCGGGATCTGCGGCCCGTAGTGGGCTCGCAGGCCCTCTTGACGATCCTGTAGGGGTTCGTTGCCGAAATGAAGCGATCGGCGTGGCCGGTGTGCGACATGTCACAATGTGGTCACAGCGTGATTTCGATCGAATATCGTCCCGCGGTGGCGTCGCCGGGGTGCGCCGTGTAAAGTGGCCTCTGACCAAAGACCGCCGGTCGTTGTTGTCGTGCGGAGAACAGTGGCACTGTTCCCCGCGGTCGCCGAGCGCCGCTCGGAGTGCGGCGCAACTGTAAAGACCCTCACGGGCGACCAGCGCAGGTGACACGATTCCAGCCGCTCCAGCCTGGAGCGCCCCTGACGTCCACGGGGGATGCTCCACTGAGCTGAGACGCCCCGTGCATCTGTGCATCGGGGCTTTTTTCATGCCTCGGTCCCCGTGCAGAGCCTTGGCCGGCCTCTCAGAAGAATCGGAAGGAGTGCCATGGCGAATCCTGAGAAGGCTGCCGCCGTCGCCGAGCTGAAGGAACTCTTCAGCTCCTCGACGGCCGCAGTGCTCACGGAATACCGCGGCCTCTCCGTCGGACAGCTGCAGGAGCTGCGCAAGTCCGTGCGGGAGAACGCGCAATACGCCGTGGTGAAGAACACGCTGACCGAGATCGCCGCGCGCGAATCCGGTATCGACGCCTTCGAAGGCAAGATGGAGGGCCCCTCCGCCATCGCCTTCGTCCACGGAGACGCTGTCGACGTGGCCAAGGCCCTGCGTGACTTCGCCAAGGGCAACCCCGCACTCGTCATCAAGGCCGGCTACATGGACGGAGCCGCTCTGGACGAGGACGGAATCAAGAAGCTCGCGGATCTCGAGTCCCGTGAGGTTCTGCTCGGCAAGCTGGCTGGGGCCTTCATCGGCGCTCAGTCCAAGGCTGCTGCCACGTTCCAGGCTCCGCTGTCCAAGGCCGTGCGCACGGTCGAGGCGCTGCGGGAGAAGCAGGAAGCGGCCTGAGCCAAGCATCAGAACACAGGTTCTCGCCGCATCGGCCACTGGGCCGGGCATCGGGAGCCGTCGAGCGGCAGAAGCTCGCTCACCACGCATAGGAACCGCGAGCGTCACCGTCTGCGAGACCCGCAGGCGAGGACCTCAGACATGAAGAAGGAGCGCCTGACATGGCGAAGATGACCAACGACGAGCTGATCGAACAGTTCAAGGAGATGTCCCTCATCGAGCTCTCGGAGTTCGTGAAGCTCTTCGAGGAGACCTTCGACGTCGAGGCTGCCGCACCGGTGGCCGTGGCTGGTGCCGCACCGGCCGCAGGCGGCGGCGAGGCTGAGGCTGCTGAGGAGCAGACCGAGTTCGACGTCGTGCTCGAGTCCGCTGGTGACAAGAAGATCGGCGTCATCAAGGAGGTGCGCGGCCTGACCTCCCTCGGTCTGAAGGAGGCCAAGGAGCTGGTCGACGGTGCCCCGAAGCCGGTCCTGGAGGGCGTCGACAAGGAGGCCGCCGAGAAGGCCAAGGAGACGCTGGAGGGCGCTGGCGCCACCGTCACCCTCAAGTGATCCTGCGCTCAGCCACCACCGGCTGAGCATCATCCCCGCCCGCTCTGCCCATGAGCGGACAGGCGGGGAGGAGCATCGCCCGGGAGCCCCCATCCGAGACATCGGATGGGGGCTCCCGGTGTGTGCGGCTAGGATGGAAAGGGAGGGCCAGGCCCTCCGACGACGGCGTCTGCGGCGCCGCCCGAGGACGGATGAGAGCGTCGGCGGCTTGCGCTGCCGACACACCACTGAGGAGGATCACCGTAATGACTGACTCGCCACAGACCGACGGCGCACCGGAGCAGACGCAGGAGTCTGTCGAGGAGGAGCAGCCGCAGTCCGGTTTCGGCGTGGTCGTCGGCATCGACGGCTCGGAGCATTCCCTCGGCGCGCTGCGTCTGGCTGCTGATGAGGCGGGCCGTCGCAGGCTTCCTCTGACGATGGTCATCGCCTACTCGCTGTCGCCTTACTCGGATTCTGCACGCGCCGCCGGGGACTATTTCGCTGATGACTCCACCCTGCGTGAAGGCTGTAAGCAGGTGCTGATCGAGGCGCGCGAACACCTCGGGCACTTCACCGGGCGGCTGCGCGGCTACGTGAAGTACGGCGATGCCGCAGATGTCCTGCTCAAGTTCTCCAAGCGCGCTGATCTGCTCGTCGTGGGCAGCCGCGGTCGAGGCGGGTTCGCCGGTCGTATGCTCGGCTCCGTCTCCTCCGGTCTGCCCTGGAAGGCGCGCTGCCCGGTGGTGATCGTGCCCAAGCGTTTCACCGCACAGGGGGCCGAGGGTCATCGCGACGTCTCCGCCGCCCATGTCTCAGTGGGTGTGGACGGCTCCGGCCACAGCCTGGTCGCCGCGCTGGAGGCCGCAGAGGAAGCCCGCACCCGGCAGGTGCCGCTGCGATTGGTCGCCGCCTACACCGATCAGGTCGAGGACACCTCCTGGACGCCGAAGAAGCGCCAGCGCAAGGATCAGCAGGATTCGGTGCTGGCACGCCTGGACGAGGACCGCACCTGGCTGCGCGAGCAGGTGCCAGATGTAGAGATCGAGACCGTGGCCGCCGTCGGCAGCCCGGTCAAGGTCATGGTCGAAGAGTCCCGCACTGCCGGGCTGACCGTGGTGGGCACCCGGGGACGTGGCGGATTCGCCGGCATGGTGCTGGGATCCACCTCCAACGGAGTGATGCACTACGCGGAAGGGCCGCTGATGGCCGTGGCTGATGTGCCGGACCCGCGCGTGCGCTCCCACCCGCGGATCGCCCGCGGCTGAGCCCCCGGGGGGCTGCGTGTTCGGCGGAGCATTCGGCTCTGCCGCAGCCGGTAGGCCCTGCGGCGAGATATTCTCAAGCGCCCGCGCCGCCGATGAGACCTCAGAGTCGCAGTCGGCGGCGCGGGCGCAGTCCTGCAGCGAGGAGTATCAGCCCGCATAGGACGCAGATCCCCAGGGCCACCAGCAGGGGATCGACGAAGATGCCCCAGATGACGCCGACCAGACACCAGAGCGCCAGCAGCAGGCATATGGTGCCGAAGACCAGCTGGCCCGTGCGCAGCCCTGTGTGGCCCTCGTCTGCTGAAGGCCTGGGAGTGTCCTGTGCCGTCTCAGCTGAGGAGCTGCTGAGCTGCCCGGCGGCCTCGGCGCGCTCCCACCAGCGGGGTCCGCGTTCGGGTTCTTTCCAGTCGAAGTCCTCCGCCGCTGTGGTCTGCAGGGAATCGGCCAGCAGGGAGTCCACCTCGTGCCGCTCGTGGGGATGTTCGTGACGGGTCATCATCGGTCCTCTCCGGAGTCGGCGTCATTGCCCTTCTCCTGGGCATAGGTGCTGGCGTCGTAGATCTCGAGACTGTTGAAGGCTGCGTCCACTGAGAGCTGCAGCTGCGTGTCCGCATCGGTCGGGCCGAGTGTGAAGCCGCGTGAGCTGAGTCCGCCCATGTCATGCTCTGCGTCGGCAGTGCGTGCGGTGATGCTGCCGAAGGCCTGATCGACTTCGACCACCACCTCGACGTTGTCGGGAACGATCACTTCGACGGAAGAGAACGCCGTACTGATGTCGGCGCTGTAGACCGAGACTCCCGCCTCGTTCTCCGCGGCTTCGTTCGGGTCCAACTGTTGCAGGTCGACGATGGTGGAGGAGAAGGCGGAACTCACCGAGGTGGAGTCGGTTGTCTGCTGGCTGAATGCGTGGGAGGTCCCACCGCCGACCGGTGGCCCGGAGGCCATGGCGAACAGCAGCAGCATCGTGGCGGTCACCGTAGTCAGCAGCAGGCTGCGGCCACGACGTCCGCGCAGAGCGGCGATGATGTGGAGAGCGGCGAGCACCAGGGTCGTGACAGCCGTGACCAGCAGCAGCACCGGGATCACCGAGACTCCCATCACCCCGCCGAGGAACATGACTCCCACCAGCACCGGCACGGCGAGCAGCAGGACGCCGAAGGTCAGCTGCCGTCGACGTCGGCGTGCCTCTCGTTGCTCGGGGCTGAGTGTGCTGCTCCGAGCCACGCGAGTCTTGGTCACGCGAGTCTTGGTCACGCGAGTCTTGCGGGTCTGTGCAGCCGGGCGTTCGGAGCCGCTGCGCTGTCCGGGCCGGGGTGCCTGGTGTCCAGCAGCATTGACCGCGCTGGCCGTCGCGTCGCCGGGTGCGCGTGCTGAATTCCCCGCCGCCTCAGTTCTGGGATACCAGGCCGGTCGGCCGTCGGCGCGCTCGTGCCGGTGCCCGGCCGGGTGCCCGGTCGAGGTCTGAGCGGAGGAGGTGCTCGAGGTCCCTCCGCTCTCAGGCTCTGCTCGACGGCTATGCCGTATCACCCGGACCACCAGCCAGATCAGTCCGCTGAGCACCAGCAGGTTCAGGATGATGCCGACGGCTCCTGCCAGGTTGAAGGGGCTGATCAGAGTGATGGTGCCCAGCAGCGTCAGCAGCCCGCCTGCGAGGAAGCCGCCCCGGTGGTCTCCGCGCATCGACTGCTGCAGATGGATGCGTCCTTGGGCATCCGGCAGCAGGATCCACAGCAGCCCATAGGTCAGGGCCATCGGGGGGAAGAAGAACAGGCAGGAGACGAAGACGATGCCGCGCACCAATGTGGCATCCCAGTGGAGACGATCAGCGACCAGCGCGGCCAGTCCGCCGAACCAGCCGTTCTCCGCGCGCACCAGTCCGGTGCGGCGTATCCGGTCGAAGAGCCGACGGCCTGTTTCGGGGCCTCGGCGGCCGTGGGCTGAACCCTCAGCAGCCACGGGGTCCTCAGGCGCAGGGGAGGAACGGTGATCCATAGTTCTACTCTGCCCGGCCCGGAGGTGGCCCTGCTATCAGGGAAGACCCTGAACCGACCCTGAATCGCCCCTTGTCTGCTCCGGTGCCGACCAGAGATGTCCCTGATCTTTGCCAGGGCCGGCCGGTGCTGCGCAGTGCCCGTGGCAGGATGGTGGCATGTCCGAGCCACCTGTGCAGGTGCGGCCCCGCCCTGAGCTGCGGCGGGCCGCAGAGACTCCGTTGGCCGGAGTCTGCTTCGGTGTGGCCCGGCACCTGCAGGTCTCCGTTCCGGTGGTGCGGGCGGTGACCATCGGGCTGACCATCGCCGGTGGCATCGGCCTGGTGCTCTATTGCTGGTTGTGGATCTTCGTGCCCTCAGAGGAGGAATCCGGTGCTGAGGCCGGTGTCCGTGGGCTGAGCGGCCTGGCGGTTCCTACCGCTGCCTCAGGTGACACCGAGCAGGACGGGGCTGACTGGGTTCATCCTGGCCGACGCTCGGATCAGGGGCCCGCTGGTCCGAACGGCTCCGTTGAGCCTCAACCTGCGATCGGGCTTCGCCTGAAGCGTCTGATCGATGCGCTCACCGGCACTCCCGAGGTTCTGCTGGGCGGGCTTCTCCTGGGCAGTGCGCTGGTCATGGTCTTCGGTATTTTCGGTGCTGGCCTGAACGTCTGGGTGGTGCTGCCGCCCGCAGTGCTGGTGGTGGGCGTGCTCTTGGCCTGGTCGCAGGTGGATAAGACAGAGCCCGGAGCCGAGCGTGGCTGGACGCCGAGTGCGCTGTGGCAGGTCGGCGTCGGCGCCGGGCTCGTCGTGTTCGCCCTGCTGCTGCTCGCCGCCGGCCTGGTGCCCCTGGCGGAGCTGACCATGAGCCTGCTCATCGCGGTGCTGCTGCTCGCCGGGCTCGCCCTGGTGGCCGCGCCCTGGCTCATCCGTCTCTACCGAACGGCTGCGACCCAACGGGCACGTGCGGCGGCTGAGGCCGAGCGAGCTGATATCGCCGCCCACCTGCATGATTCCGTGCTGCAGACCCTGGCGATGATCCAGAAGCAGCGCCTTGACCCTGAGGCCGTGGGTACGTTGGCCCGGATGCAGGAGCGGCAGCTGCGCGGGTGGCTCTACCGCCGTGAGGCGCAAGAGCCGGGAACGCTGGAAGAACAGCTGACGGCGGCCGCCGCGGAACTGGAGGAGCGCCACAGTGTCGCTGTGGACGTCGTCAGCGTCGGCAGCTCATCGCGCAGTGATCACCGTGTGCTCGTGGCCGCCGCCCGGGAGGCGATGCTCAACGCAGTCCGTCATGCCGGGCCGGCCTCGGTGTATATCGAGTCCGACGCCTGCGGTGACGCGGTCTTCGTCCGTGACCGGGGGTCGGGATTCATCCTGGAGGCTGTGGACCCTGACCGGCTGGGCGTGCGCGAATCCATCATCGGGCGGATGCGCCGCGCCGGGGGAGAAGCGATCATCCGCTCGGGTGAATCCGGCACCGAGGTCCAACTGCGTCTGCCGGTTGAGACGGATGCCGAGACTGAGGAGGAGGTGCCGTGAGATCCCCTGAGCCTGTCCCGTCTGTGCACGTGCCCGCGCCGATCCGCGCGGTCATCGTCGATGATCACGCAATCTTTCGTGCCGGGCTGCGGCATGAGATCGGCGACCGCCTCGATGTGGTGGCCGAGGCTGCTGATGTCGGCAGCGCGATCGAGGTCGTCCGCGCGGCCCGTCCGGATGTGGTGCTGCTCGATGTCCATCTGCCCGGCGGCACCGGGGGCGGGGGAGCCGAAGTGGTGCTCGGCTGCCGGGACCTGCTGGAGGACACCCGATTCTTGGCGATCAGCGTATCGGATCAGGCCGAGGACGTGGTCTCGGTGATCCGTGCTGGTGCTCGTGGGTATGTGACCAAGACGATCAGTCCGCAGGAGCTGATCGATGCTGTGAGCGCAGTTCACAGCGGTGATGCGGTGTTCTCCCCGCGTCTTGCCGGGTTCGTGCTCGACGCCTTCGGCACCTCTGCCGCCGGTGAGGTGCGTGATGAGGAGCTCGACCGGCTCTCCGCCCGCGAAGTCGAAGTCATGCGGCTGATCGCACGCGGCTATACCTATCGGGAGCTCGCCGGTGAGCTGTACCTATCGGTGAAGACGGTGGAGACCCATGTCTCGAAAGTGCTGCGGAAGCTGCAACTGTCCTCTCGCCACGAGCTCACCCGCTGGGCCCAGCAGCGTCGCCTCATCTGAACCCGCCCCTCCACCGTCCTGACCTCACCCCCACGGTTGACTCTGTTTTTGGTGCCCTTTTGAGGCCGAATCGACGCTCAAAAGGGCACCAAAAACAGAGTCACCGGGCTAGGGGGTGGGGCGTGCCAGACGAGCAAGGACCCGACGCGCTGTCGGTGCCTCGACACTGCGACCGAGCGCCAGGTAGTGAGGAGCCAGGTGGGGTCGGTCCTCGACGGGTTGTCCTGCGCTGTCAAGCGCGATCACGGTGCCACCCGCCCGTTCGACGAGCAGCATCCCCGCAGCGACGTCCCAGGGATTCGTGTGAACACCCATCGTGAGGTCGGTCCATCCGGCCGCGACGAAGCTGAGCTCCAAGGCGGATGAACTGAGTCGACGTACGGCTCCGTAGGCCTGTGTGAGTTCTCCCAGAGCCTCGAGGCTGGAGTCACGGTCAGCGCGAAGGGTCTCACGGTTGGGGAACCCCGTGGTCAGACAGAGCCGTTCCTCGGGCTTGTCCCGAGCCACGTCTGAGATATCGGCGTCCAGGCGTCGTTCTCCCTGCCGATCGGCCAGCACCGCGACAGCATCATCGGCGGAGAAGGTCAGTTCGTTCACCGGATCATGAACGACGCCAGCCACCACCTCATCATTGATGGCTGCGGCGATCGAGACAGAGAACAGCGACAATCCGTGGACGAAGTTGGCGGTCCCGTCGATGGGATCGACGATCCACTCGATGTCACCATCACCCTGCCGTCCATACTCTTCTCCGATGATCCTGGAGTTCGGCACTGCGGCAGTCAGGATCTGCGCCAGCTGGACCTCCGTGGCCGCATCCCACTCAGTGACCACATCATGAGGGGCGCTCTTAGACCGCACTTCCATCGCCGATCGGAACGCCCCGCGTAGTGCAGGGCCCACTTTATGGCTCGCCGCAACGGCGATCCTGCGCAGGTCACGAGCAGTCGGCACATCGGTCGGACACGGTTGAACCGGTGAGACGTGAGTAGACATATGTCTCACGGTAAGGGGCACACAGGCGGCTGAAGTGAGGCTCTGGAATCGTCCAGTGCCCGGGGCCCCGGCTTGAGGCCGTCGTCGTCGGCTGTTCACCTTCGGTCCACCAGCCGGTGACACTGTGGCCGATGTCCGCCCCGCCGCAGGCGCCGAAACTATCGCACGGAGGCCTCAGCCATGACGACCATGCCCCACCGCAGCCGCCCGGCTCAGTTGATGACCACTTTGACACTGTCGACTCTCGTCCTCCTCGGCTGCTCTTCAGGAGAATCTGGGGAGACAGAGGCAGCAGGTCCCGATGATCGCGACACCGCAGACACCGGCATGGAAACGGGCGCTTCCGCCGAAGTGGACGAATCCGTGGAACCCAGCGGACAGGCCCCTGAGCTGGAGGAACTGCTGGACTCTGGGGACCTGCCTGCATTGGCCGAGAGGATTCCGGAGGACCCTCCGGTCATCAAGGGCCCGGATGGTCCTGGAGAGTACGGGGGTGAGATGGTCGCGGCCATGCTCGACAACGACGACGACTCGACCATCCGTCGTTACGTCGGCTATGAGCCGTTGGTGCGCTGGAACGCTGACTGGACCGACGAGCTCGTGCCAGGACTGGCCCGTGACTGGGAGTCTTCTGAGGACGGGACAACCTACACCCTTCATCTCCAGGAAGGGGTCCGATGGTCTGACGGTGAGTCGTTCACCGCAGACGACCTCGTGTTCGGATACCGCGATGTGATCTCCCACGAAGAGCTGACTCCCGGTCCCAACGAATACCTCGTCGATCCGCAGGGCGAGCTCGGTGAGATCGAGAAGATCGACGACTACACCGTCGAGATCACCTTCCAGAATCCGCACGGCATGTTCCTGACACAGATGGCCCGGGCCGATGACGACGGCATGTTCCACCGGTTCCCTCGGCACTACCTCGAGCAGTTCCATGCAGACTTTGCCGAAGACCTCGACGAAGTCCTTGAGGAAGAAGGGTACGACGAGTGGACTGAACTGTTCCACGAGAAGGGTGGAGTGACCCTCGGCACCGGCTTCGACTCACGCTGGATGAACACCGAGCTGCCGACACTGAACCCTTGGGTCATCGACAACCCCGCCTACACGGGCACCCGAGTGACGGCCGAACGAAATCCTTACTACTGGAAGGTCGACGAGGACGGCAACCAGCTGCCGTACGTCGACCGCATGGTTTTCGACGTCTACTCGGACCTTGAGGCGCTGGCTTTCCGTGCGGCTTCGGGCGACATCTCTTTCCAGGATCGCCACCTCGATCATGATTTCCGGCCCCTGCTGGCCGAGTCTATGGAGGAGAACGGCTTCTCCCTGGTTGATGTCACCACCACGGACATGAACGTGATGGTTCTGAACCTCAATCTGCACCACGAGGATGAGGACATAAGGGAGATCTTCAACGAGAAAGACTTCCGGATCGGACTCTCTCACGCCCTGAACCGTGAGGAGATCATCGAGTTAAACTACCACGGCCAGGGCGAAGCCGCGCAGGCCGCACCCCGTGAGGACTCGCCCTTTTACCACGAGGAGCTCGCCACCCAGTACACCGAGTATGACGTGGACCTCGCCAACGAATACCTCGACCGGGTCCTTCCCGAGACTGATGACCAGGGACGGCGGCTTGGTTCTGATGGTGAGCCGTTCACCTTCGAAGTTGATGTGGCCTCGGACCGTTCCGTGGAGATCATCAGCGCTTTGGAGATCGCACAGCAGCACTGGGCTGAGGTCGGTGTCACGGTGGAGATCAACACGATGGACCGGGACCTGCGTAACGAGCGCAGGGATAACAACAGTTTTGATGCGAACTCGCGTGACGGTTCCGCAGGTCTGCAGGACTCGATCCTTCGCCCACGGTGGTACATGCCCCACGGAGACAGCTCGAACTACGCTCCTATGTGGGGTGAGTACTACCTCGACGAAGACAACGGCTTTGCACCTCCGGAGGACTCGCTCGCCTGGGACCAGTGGGAGATCTACGACCAGATCCTCGCCGAGCCTGACGATGAGAGGCGTGCGGAGCTGATGGAGGAGCTTCTGGACCTCTCCGCTGAGGCTTTCTGGACGATCGGTCTTGCCACCAGTGCCAACCGCGCCGGCGTCATCTCCGACGACCTTCGCAATGCCCCCTATGAGCTCTACGAGTCATCGGCGTTCGAGAACCCGGGTCCGGCGCATCCGGAGTCCTTCTGGTGGGTGGATCCTGACGACGCCGTGGCCCGGGACGAGGAGGAAGTCCAGGAGGAGGTTGATGAGGTCGACGAGGAGGATATCGAGACCGAGGAGGAGGCCGACGGGGACGAAGGGCCCTGAGTCCGGCGTCCTGACTGGGCGGCCCGTCACGTGAGTCATGCTGTTCTATACCGTCAAGCGCCTCGGATGGTCTCTCCTGACCATCTGGCTGATCTCGCTGATCTCGTTCTTCATCATCCAAGCACCGCCGGGTGACTTCGTCACCACCCTGATGGCGGAGCGGGATGCCGACGGCGGCAACCTCACCTCCGCGCAGATCGAGGTTCTGCGCGACCGCTACGGGTTGGACCAGCCGTGGTACGTCCAGTACTGGGTCTGGATATCGGGCATCATCTTCGAGTTCGACTTCGGCTATTCGTTTCGCTACAATGTGCCAGTCGTCGAGCTGCTGGGGGAGTACATGCCCTACACCTTGCTGCTGGCCGGCGGATCACTGATCCTCACATGGATCATCGCCTTTGCCATCGGCATCTATTCTGCGGTTCGTCGCTACTCATTCGGGGACCACGCGTTCACGTTCTTAGGATTCATCGGTCTTTCGGTCCCGAACTTCGTGCTGGCGCTGGTGTTCATGTACATCGCATTCCGGTACTTCGGAATCACCGTGGGGGACTGTTCTCCCCGGAATACGTCGACGCAGAGTGGTCTGTCGGGCGGTTCGTGGATCTCCTGCAGAACCTTGCCGTCCCCGCACTCATCGTCGCCACTGCCGGAACGGCCTCTCTGATCCGGATCACCCGAGCGAACCTCTCGGACGAACTCGCCCAGCTCTACGTGGTGGCTGCCAGAGCGCGTGGGCAGCGCGAATGGGTGCTGCTGCTGCGATACCCGGTTCGAGCGGCGATGAATCCTTTCATCTCAACTGTGGGCTACGCGATCCCCTCAGTCCTCTCAGGCGAGATCATCGTCTCTCAGGTCCTCTCCATTCCGACTACCGGACCGGTGTTGTTGGCTGCTCTACGGAACCAGGACATGTACCTCGCGGGGAGTTTCATCCTCATCCTCGGAGTGCTCACCGTCATCGGCACTGTCATCTCCGACCTCGTGCTGGCCTGGGCGGACCCCCGGGTGAGACGCCAGACCTCAGGAGCCGCCCGATGAGTGAACACCGCACAGCACAGCCGTCACAGGGGAGCCAGCCGATGTCCCGGAGCGATGCGGGGCAGGCCACCGATGAGATCGCGCGCCGCAGCTCATGGGTGTTGATGTGGCGTCGTTTCCGTCGTCATAAGCTGGCGGTGATCTCATTGATCATCATCGTGTTCATGTACGTGGTGGCAATCTTCGCTGACAGTCTGGCACCGCGGCCGCCGGGAGACTATGCGGTCGACTACCCCTACGCCCCTCCTCAGGGGATCCATCTGACCGACATCGGTGAAGGTGACGGTCTCGGGCTGTACGTCTATGGAATGGATCAGGAGGTCGATGACGTCACCTGGGAACGGAGCTACACCGAAGACCGGGAGGACCCCCATCGGTTGGGCCTGT
Source organism: Nesterenkonia aerolata (assembly GCF_031470965.1). Classification (NCBI taxonomy): domain Bacteria; kingdom Bacillati; phylum Actinomycetota; class Actinomycetes; order Micrococcales; family Micrococcaceae; genus Nesterenkonia; species Nesterenkonia aerolata. The sequence continues at coordinate 48,719 of NZ_JAVKGR010000011.1, forward strand.
TCGTCAGTGCAGGCGAAGAATATCGGTTCCTCGGCATGTTCGAGACTGATGTCCGACTCTTCGGGCCGGAGGATCCTGAGGCCCCCTTCTTCCTGCTGGGTGCCGATAGCGCCGGTCGCGACATCCTCTCGAGAGTCATCTTCGGCACCCGAGTATCGCTTTCGATCGGGCTGATCGGGGTGGTGCTCTCCACGGTGATCGGTATCGTTCTGGGCGCCGCTGCAGGCTTCCTACGGGGTCCTGTGGACGCGGTGATTCAGCGCATCACCGAGGTGTTCATGTCGATCCCCACGCTGCCGTTGTGGATGGCGTTGGCGGCCTCCCTCCCTCAGAGTTGGACGCCGTTGCAGGTGTACTTCGGGATCACGGTGCTGCTCTCGCTCATCGGGTGGACTTCGCTTTCGCGGGAGGTGCGGGGCCGGGTGCTCACGCTGCGCAGCGAAGACTACGTGGCCGCGGCTCGGCTCGATGGGGCGTCGCGTATGCGCGTGGTGCGACGACATATCCTGCCTGCCCTGACCAGTCACATCATCGCCACAGTGACCCTCGCGGTGCCGGCCATGATCCTGGCTGAGACGAGTCTGTCGTTCCTCGGTCTGGGCCTGCAGCCACCCGTGGTTTCGTGGGGAGTGTTACTCCAGGAGGCGCAGAACGTCCGTACCGTGATGACGGCTCCGTGGCTGCTGATCGTTCCCAGTGCCGCCGTCGTCCTGGCCACGTTATCGCTGAACTTCCTCGGTGATGGGCTGCGCGATGCGGCTGACCCTTATGGAGGTGGACAGTGAGCGCAGCTGATGAGGTGCGGGCACCGTTACCGGATGTGTCGGCGGCTCCTTTGCTGAGTGTCAGCGATCTCCGTGTGGAGTACCCGACGGAGGACGGACTCGTCGTGGCCGTGGACAGTATGGACCTGGACGTCGCGCCAGGTGAGGTCCACTGTGTGGTGGGTGAATCCGGGTGTGGCAAATCGCAGACCGCCCGTGCAGTGTTGGGCCTGTTGGATCCGCCGGGACGGATCGCCGCTGGCAGCATCCGGTGGCGTGAGGAGGACGGGAGCGTCACAGATCTGACGACGTTGAAGCCGCGTGGTTCAGTGATGCGCCGGATCCGGGGAGGTCAGATCGGGATGATCTTCCAGGAGCCGGCCCGCAGCATGTCGCCGATGCACACGGTCGGTTTCCAGATCAGCGAGTCCCTGCGCCTTCATCGTGGGCTTGATCGGCGTACGGCGCGAAATGAGGCTGTGGCGCTGCTTGAGGCGGTTCACGTCCCGAAGGCTGCCCTGAGGGCGAAGTCATACCCGTTCGAGCTCTCAGGGGGGATGCGTCAGCGGGCGATGATCGCTGTGGCGCTCGCCGGGCGGCCTCGTCTGCTCATCGCGGACGAGCCCACGACGGCTCTTGACGTCACGACTCAGGCCCAGATCTTGGAGCTGCTGCGCGAGATCCGTGATGAGCGTGACATGGCCATGGTGTTTATCACACATGACCTCGGCGTTGTGGCCGATATCGCGGACCGGACCACGGTCATGTATCTGGGGCAGGCGGTGGAGACGACTGACGTCTTTGGCCTCTTCGAACGGCCGGTGCACCCCTATACCCGTTCGCTGATGCGCTCCATGCCGCTCCTCGGACGTCGGGAGAACACTCTGGCGACGATCAGCGGGACAGTTCCCTCCCCGTTGGAGAGACCTGCTGGTTGCCTGTTCCACACGCGATGCCCGGTGGTCCGCGAGGGATTGTGCGATGTGAACGAGCCGATGATGAGGTTGCTGCCCGAGGTCACTGAGGCCGTGCAGGCGGGCTCTGCCGACCACCGTCTGCGCTGTGTGCGGGCCGAGGAGATCCTGGCCGGTGAGATCACGGTCAGGACGACCTCAGGACAGGAGGGTGCCAAGGATGGATGAGACATCGGTACGGCCGACTGGCCGGACGGATCAGAGCGCGGACGGCGGCGTGGAGCCGCTGCTAAGCCTGCGCGGCCTCAGCCGGCACTTCGTGACTCGGAGCGGTGTGTTCCGCCGGAGGACGACGACCCTGCGCGCGGTCGACGGTGTCGACCTCGACCTCCGGCCGGGTGAGACGCTGGGCCTGGTCGGTGAATCAGGCTGCGGCAAGTCGACGTTGGGCCGCTGTGTACTGCGGATCGACGAACCTACTGCCGGTGAGATTCGCTACCGGGGTCGGCGCGGGGCCGGATATGCCGATGCCGACTTCGATGCCGGCTTCGATGCCGACGTCGACGTCGCACGGGCCGCAGGCCGAGAGCTGGCGGGTTACCGCAGGGATGTCCGCCTGGTCTTCCAGGATCCGTTCGGCTCGCTGAATCCGCGGATGACAGTGCGTCAGCTGCTGGGTGAGTCGATGCGGAGTCTTCCCTCCGAGGAGCGTACCGAACGCACCATTGACCTGCTGAGACAGGTCGGCCTGCGCCGCGACCACCTCGACCGCTATCCGCATGCCTTCTCCGGCGGTGAGCGTCAGCGCATCGGGATCGCCCGCGCCATCGCGACAGACCCGCAGCTGGTGGTGGCCGATGAGGCGGTCTCGGCGTTGGACGTCTCCGTGCGAGCCCAGGTGCTCAATCTGTTCGGTCGTCTGCAGGCCGAACGCGGACTGGCCTATCTGTTCATCTCCCACGACCTCTCAGTGGTGGAGCATCTCTCCGACCGTGTGGCGGTGATGTATCTGGGGCAGGTGATCGAGATCGCCGACAAGGACACGTTGTTCACCCGTCCGGGTCATCCGTACACCGAAGCTCTGCTCTCGGCGGTGCCTCAACCGGACCCGCGTGTGCAGCGATTTCGTGAGCGCATCACCGTCCGTGGTGAGTTGCCCGACCCCACTGCGGTGCCCAGCGGCTGTCCGTTCCGTACTCGATGCCTGTACGCCGAGACGGTGTGTGCCGAACAGCGGCCGCCGCTGCGTATGCTTCCGGATGGGCAGCAAGTGGCCTGTCACTTCGCCGGTGAGCTGTCGCTCCGCGGGGTTGAGCGTCTCGGCTGAGGCTCGGAGGGCAGCGGGGGCCTCATGCGGCAGATCGCTGAGATCTGCTCATCTCAGCGACTCCAGCAGCTCGATGACCTGACCCGGGTGATCGACAAGGTCTGTGGCGACGCCGTCCCGGAGCGCCTGCGCGAGTGCGGAGGAGTCGTCTGATCCACCGTGTGTCAGGACGCGCCGTGCGATTCCCGCCTGTTGTGCTCCCCAGGCGTCGTTGAGGACCTTGTCACCGAGCATCAGGCAGCCCGATCCGTCGTCTCCGGCGATCTGCAGGGCGCGTGTGAAGATCTGCGGGCAGGGCTTACGCCGTCCAAGTTCATCGGAGAATACCCAACCGAGGATATGCTCGGCGACGCCGTGGTCCGCCAGAACCCGCCGTACGCCCTTCCCGGAGAGCGTGTTGGAGACCACCACGGCACGGATGTCATGCGCAGAGCAGTAGCTGAGCAGGGTGGCCGCACCCTCACGAAGGGTCTTGCGCGACTTGGAACGGTAGAGCACCGGCTGCAGTGTCTCGGCTTCGGCCAGCAACAGTTCTGCGCGTCGTTCGTCCATCTGTGGGGCGATGAACTCCTCCCAGTACTGACGCGGCGTGACCTCGGCCCAGGGGTCGGATGACGATCGCGAGTCAGTCGTCTTCCGTGACTTATAGAGGTCATGGCCCTGGACGAGTGCTGTGCGGATCTCCTCCTGGGTGAGAGGAGCCCCTCCCCGCTGCAGCACATCGGTGACCGAGTCGACCAGCTCGCCCAACGGACGGTCTGCCTTCTCCGTGGTGCTGATGACCCCGCCGTGGTCGATCAGCAGCGTCGGAGGACGGTTGCCCCTGTGTTGAACTCGAGTGGGCGGAGAGGTTGGTGTCGGTGTGCTGGACACTCCTGACACTTGAGCGAGAGGCGAGGCGGTGGCCGCGTCGTCTTCGGTTCTTCGACGGAGATGCTCTAACAGCTCAGCCGGGGACTCCACAGTGAGGTCAGGCCGTTCGTCAGTCTCAAAGGGGGCACCTGACGCAACCCCATCGAGAGTCAGGATCACGGCGCCGACCCCTGCTCTTCGGCCGGCGACGACATCTCTGTCATAGGTGTCGCCGACGAACCAGCACTGGTCGGCGGTGGTGCCGAGCGCTCGTGCGGCTCTGCCGATCATCTCTGGGTGGGGCTTGCGGATTCCGGCTTCGTCTGAATAGATCTGCACACCGAAGGCCTCGTCGATCCCGAAGGTGGCGAGTTCTCGCCGATGCCGCCTGCTCGAATGGGCGTTGGAGACGATTCCTAAGCGGATGTCGTGGTCGTGGCAGAAGTCGAGAAGCTCCGGAATGCCGGTGCGGAGGGGATGGTCAGCGTGACAGCGGGACATATGCTCCAAGACGTCGGTTGCATCCGAGGTCAGAACAGCTCTCACTTGGTTTGGCATGCCGGAGAGCAGGAAGTCGGAGACGATCTCCTCGGGCGCAAGCTCTTGGGGACGGAGACGTCGGCTTGAGGAGTCTTTCCAGGCAGAGAGCGCGGCCATGCCGGCACGGAGGTTACGGGTCAGCTGCGTGACGTCGAGGTCGACCCCTCTGTCCTGCGCGAGCGAGGTGAGCGCTGCGGTGAACCGCTCAGTGCCGTTGTCGTGCCGACGCGGTGAGACGAGCACCCCGCCGTAGTCGAGCAGTAGGGACTGAGGGAGCGGGAGTGCAGCGAGGGATGTCATGAGGCCTCCTGTAGACGGTGATGCGGTCGGTCGCACCGGGTGTCTGGAGCTTGTGCAGATAGGCGGGAGCGACGAGTACGGACGGACTTCCGCAAGCTATGGCGCCGTGGTGCACGGCGGATGTCCGTCCGATGAACTCTCCGTCTCGGACGGGGGAATCGAGCTGGAACGCGCCAGTCCCTGCCGGGGGTGATGTCATCATGGTGCTGCCAGGGGAGCGGCCGGTTGGTCAGCTCTGCTGTGCAGGGTTTGTGGGTCAGAGACGTCAGAGGAAGTGAGCGGGTGGGTGCAGGCCAGTCGGGGCGGCGGAGTCCCACATTGGTGGAGATCGCCCGCGCAGCCGGTGTCTCCAAGTCCGCGGTGTCGTTGGCGTTGCGCGGCGAGGTAGGTATTTCCGAGCCGACCCGATATGGGATTCTGCGGGCCGCACGCAGTCTGGGGCGGCCGGTGACCCCTTGGGCGCCGGGTGCTGACCTTGATCGTGACGGTCCGCTCATCGGGGTGCTGGTCAACGGGCTCCAGAGCGCCTACCACCGTGATGTCGAGGAGGGTGTTCAGTCGGCGGCGCCCGAGGGAGTCCGGCTCGTCATCGCCCAGGGCGGAGCAGACCGAAGTCGGCTCCAGGAGGCCCTGCGTACTCTCGTGGGGCTGGGTGTGGATGGGTTGGTCATCATCAGCTCCCGCATTCCTCCCACGACTCTGGAGGAGGTGGGACGGTGGGTTCCCACGGCAGTGGTGGGTCGGCTCTCGGAGCGGATCGAAGGTGTGGACGTCGTGTTCAACAACGATGCCCACGGTGTGAGGCTTGCGGTCCATCATCTGTTCGCGGCAGGACACCGACGCATCGTCCATCTCACAGGATCGTCCCGGCCAGTCGCGCTGCATCGGCAGCGAGCATTCGTCGAGCTTATGCGCGGTGTGGTTCCAGAGGTTGAGCCGAGAGTCGAGGGCCCGCAGCATTTGGAGGCGGCGATCCGGAGCATCGTGGCGGAGGTGCGGGCCGGTGGGCTGGCACCGACGGCGGTCTTTGCTCAGACCGATGAAATCGCGGGAGATCTGATGGTTCGTTGTTTCGAGGCTGGTGTCGAGGTGCCTGAGGGGTTGAGCATCGTCGGCTATGATGCGTCGTCGCTGAGCAGATTCCTTCGTCCGGCTCTGACCAGTGTCAACCAGCCGAGGCACGAGCTGGGCTCGACGGCCTTGCAGCTAGTCCTGGATCGTTTCGAAGGTTCTGGGTCCTCTCGCGTGATGACGTTGCGTCCGTCACTGACTCGTCGAGATTCCGTCGCTCCACCGTCCTGACCTCGCCCCTCCACGGATGACTCTGTTTTTGGTGCCCTTTTGAGGCCGAATCGACGCTCAAAAGGGCACCAAAAACAGAGTCACCGGGGTGAGACGGTGGAGGGGCGAGTTCTGCTAGAGTCGGGGCGCGACGACGGCGGCTCATCAGCCCGCGGCGTTGCGCAGCCACGTGTACCTGTTCTATGCTGTACCTTTGCGCCATTCCTCTCTGATCGTGCCTTCAAATAGCGGTGGGCACTCCTTGATGTGCGCAGACTCCAAGGAAGCTACGAAGGTCTGTGGAAGGATTCCTCTTGGTCGCCTCGAGCACCTCATCGATTCAAACCGCTAGCTCGGCCCGCACTGCTGAATACGCCGGCCGACTCTCATTCGCAAAGATCTCTGAGCCCCTGGACGTCCCCGAGCTGCTCGCGCTGCAGATCGAGTCCTTCGACCGCCTGGTCGGCAACGAGCGCTGGGCCGCTCGTGTGGAGGAGGCCCGCGAGAAGGGCATCCGCGGCGTCTCTGACACCTCTGGGCTCGCCGACATCTTCGAGGAGATGTCCCCCATCGAGGACTTCCAGGGCACCATGTCCCTGAGCTTCTCCGAGCCGGAGTTCGCCGATCCGAAGATGCCGGTCGACGAGTGCAAGGAGCGTGACACCACCTACGCCGCTCCGCTGTACGTCAAGGCCGAGTTCATGAACAACAACACCGGCGAGATCAAGCAGCAGACGGTGTTCATGGGCGACTTCCCGCTGATGACCGATCGCGGGACGTTCATCATCAACGGCACCGAGCGTGTCGTCGTCTCCCAGCTGGTCCGCTCCCCGGGCGCCTACTTCGAGCGCAGCCCGGACAAGACCTCGGACAAGGACATCTTCACCGCCAAGGTCATCCCCTCCCGCGGTGCTTGGTTCGAGCTGGAGATCGATAAGCGTGACCAGGTCGGAGTGCGCCTGGACCGCAAGCGTAAGCAGCCGGTCACCGTGCTGCTGAAGGCGCTGGGCTGGACCGAGTCCCGCATCCTCGAAGAGTTCGGCGACTACGACTCCGTGCGCGCCACCCTGGAGAAGGACACCTTCGAATCCCAGGACGACGCACTGCTGGACATCTACCGCAAGCTGCGTCCGGGGGAGCCGCCCACAGTGGAGGCCGCTGAGGGCCTGCTGCGTGGGCTGTACTTCACTCCGAAGCGCTACGACCTCGCCAAGGTGGGCCGCTACAAGCTCAACCGCAAGCTGGGCGTCGACAAGGACTTCTCAGACGCTGACGCCTCGGTCCTCACCGAGGAGGACATCGTCGCGATGATCCACTACCTCTGCGCGCTGCACGCCGGTCAGCCCACCATCGAGGGTGTGCGCGACGGCGAGCAGGTGCAGATCCACGTCAACGTCGATGACATCGACCACTTCGGCAACCGCCGCATCCGCGCGGTGGGTGAGCTGATCGAGAACCAGGTCCGCACTGGTCTCTCTCGTATGGAGCGTGTGGTCCGTGAGCGGATGACCACTCAGGACGTCGAGGCGATCACGCCGCAGACCCTGATCAACATCCGTCCCGTCGTGGCCTCCATCAAGGAGTTCTTCGGGACCTCGCAGCTCTCCCAGTTCATGGACCAGAACAACCCGCTGGCCGGACTGACGCATAAGCGCCGCCTCTCCGCGCTGGGGCCGGGCGGTCTCTCCCGTGACCGCGCCGGTATGGAGGCCCGTGACGTCCACCCGTCGCACTACGGCCGTATGTGCCCGATCGAGACCCCTGAGGGCCCGAACATCGGTCTGATCGGTTCGCTGGCGACCTACGGGCGCATCAACTCCTTCGGGTTCATCGAGACGCCGTACCGCCGCGTGGTCGAGGGCCGGGTCACCGATCAGATCGACTACCTGACCGCAGACGACGAGCTGGTCGCCCAGATCGCCCAGGCCAACGCCCCGCTGAACGAGGACGGCAGCTTCGCCGAGGAGCAGGTGCTCTGCCGTCAGCGTGGCGGCGCCGGTGAACCGGTGCTGGCCACCTCTGACGACATCGACTACATGGACGTCTCCCCGCGCCAGATGGTGTCGGTGGCGACGGCTCTGATCCCCTTCCTCGAGCACGACGACGCCAACCGCGCGCTGATGGGCGCGAACATGCAGCGCCAGGCCGTGCCGCTGCTGGAGTCGGAGTCCCCGCTGGTGGGCACCGGGATGGAGAAGTACGCCGCGGTGGACGCCGGAGACTCGGTCACCGCCGAGAAGCCCGGTGTGGTCACCTCGGTGGCGGCCGATATGGTCACCACGCTCAACGACGACGGCACGCAGACCCACTACCGGATCATGAAGTTCGAGCGCTCGAACCAGGGCAACGCCTATAACCAGCGTGTCCGGGTCTCCGAGGGCGACCGCGTGGAGCGCCAGTCGATCATCGCCGACGGTCCCTCCACCGAGGCCGGAGAGCTCGCCCTGGGCAAGAACCTGCTGGTCGCGTTCATGTCCTGGGAGGGTCACAACTTTGAGGACGCGATCATCCTCTCGCAGCGTCTGGTGCAGGACGACGTCCTGACCTCGATCCACATCGAGGAGCACGAGGTCGACGCCCGTGACACCAAGCTCGGTGCTGAGGAGATCACCCGGGACATCCCGAACGTCTCCGATGAGATGCTCGCCCAGCTCGACGAGCGCGGCATCATCCACATCGGTGCCGAGGTCGAGGCCGGGGACATCCTGGTCGGCCGTGTCACCCCGAAGGGTGAGACGGAGCTGACCCCGGAGGAGCGTCTGCTGCGCGCCATCTTCGGGGAGAAGTCCCGTGAGGTCCGCGACACCTCCCTGAAGGTGCCCCACGGCGAGTCCGGCACCGTCATCGGTGTGCGCATCTTCGACGCGGAGGACGGCGACGAGCTGCCTCCGGGTGTGAACCAGCTGGTGCGCGTCTACGTGGCCCAGAAGCGCAAGATCACCGATGGTGACAAGCTCGCCGGCCGTCACGGCAACAAGGGTGTGATCGCCAAGGTGCTGCCCGAGGAGGACATGCCCTTCATGGCAGACGGCACCCCGATGGACATCATCCTCAACCCGATGGGTGTGCCCGGTCGTATGAACATCGGCCAGGTCATGGAGCTCCACCTCGGCTGGGCCGCCTCCCAGGGGTGGACCATCGAGGGTGAGCCCGAGTGGCTGAACGACCTGCCGAACCTGCCGCGGCAGACCGGTCCCTGCAAGGTCGCCACCCCGGTGTTCGACGGCGCCGAGGCCGATGAGCTGACCGGGATCCTGGAGTCGGTCAACCCGACCCGCGACGGTGAGCACCTGGTCGGCGCCGACGGCAAGGCCCGTCTGTTCGACGGTCGTTCCGGTGAGCCCTTCGAGGACCCGGTGTCGGTCGGGTACATGTACGTGCTGAAGCTGCACCACCTGGTCGACGACAAGATCCACGCCCGTTCGACCGGCCCGTACTCGATGATCACCCAGCAGCCGCTGGGCGGTAAGGCGCAGTTCGGTGGTCAGCGCTTCGGTGAGATGGAGGTCTGGGCCCTGGAGGCCTACGGCTCCGCCTACACCCTGCAGGAGCTGCTGACGATCAAGTCCGATGACATCCACGGGCGCGTCAAGGTCTACGAGGCCATCGTCAAGGGCGAGAACATCCCGGAGCCCGGTGTTCCGGAGTCGTTCAAGGTCCTGATCAAGGAGATGCAGTCGCTCTGCCTGAACGTGGAGGTCCTCTCCGCAGACGGCAGCGCGGTGGAGATGCGTGACGCGGAGGAGTCCGGGTTCAGCGCCGCTGAGGAGCTGGGCATCGATCTCTCCCGGGCAGAGCCCAGCTCTGTCGAAGAGGTCTGAGCCCTCTCCGGGAACCGCCACGTAAGACGTCACGAATCTTTTAGAGAAGAGAGAGATACCGGACTATGTCCAACGAATCCTCATTCGGCACGATGCGCATCGGCCTGGCCACCGGCGACGACATCCGCGGATGGTCCTACGGCGAGGTCAAGAAGCCCGAGACGATCAACTACCGGACCCTGAAGCCGGAGAAGGACGGGCTCTTCTGCGAGAAGATCTTCGGCCCGTCCCGGGACTGGGAGTGTTACTGCGGCAAGTACAAGCGGGTGCGCTTCAAGGGGATCATCTGTGAGCGCTGCGGCGTCGAGGTGACCCGTGCCAAGGTGCGCCGTGAGCGCATGGGCCACATCCAGCTGGCCGCCCCGGTGACCCACATCTGGTACTTCAAGGGTGTGCCGTCGCGCCTGGGCTACCTGCTGGACCTGGCGCCGAAGGACCTGGAGAAGGTCATCTACTTCGCCGCCTACATGATCACCTCGGTTGACGAGGACCGTCGTCACGAGGACCTGCCGAACCTGCAGGCCGAGTTCGACCAGGAGGTCAAGCACCTCGCTGACGAGCGCGACTCCGACATCGCCGCCGTCGCCAAGGACCTTGAGGATGACCTCGAGCGTCTCGAAGGCGAGGGCGCGAAGGCTGCTGAGAAGAAGAAGGCCCGCGACACCGCCGATAAGCAGATGGCTCAGGTGCGCAAGCGTGCCGATGCTGAGATCGAGCAGCTGGAGAAGGTCTGGGACCGCTTCAAGAACCTCAAGGTCTCCGACCTCGAGGGTGATGAGGCGCTGTTCCGCGAGCTGCGTGCACGCTACGGTCAGTACTTCGAGGGCTTCATGGGCGCTGAGGCGATCCAGAAGCGCCTGGAGAGCTTCGACATGGACGGCGAGGCCGAGGCCCTGCGCGAGACCATCGCCAACGGCAAGGGGCAGCGCAAGACCCGCGCCCTGAAGCGCCTGAAGGTGCTCAACGCCTTCCTGGCCAACGGCAACTCCCCGGAGGGTATGGTCCTCGACGCGGTCCCGGTGATCCCGCCGGAGATCCGCCCGATGGTCCAGCTCGACGGTGGTCGTTTCGCCACTTCGGACCTCAACGACCTCTACCGCCGGGTGATCAACCGGAACAACCGTCTGAAGCGTCTGCTGGACCTCGGTGCTCCGGAGATCATCGTCAACAACGAGAAGCGGATGCTGCAGGAGTCGGTGGACTCCCTGTTCGACAACGGTCGGCGCGGCCGTCCGGTCACCGGGCCGGGCAACCGTCCGCTGAAGTCGCTGTCCGACATGCTCAAGGGTAAGCAGGGTCGTTTCCGTCAGAACCTGCTGGGTAAGCGTGTGGACTACTCGGGCCGTTCGGTCATCGTGGTCGGTCCGCAGCTGCAGCTGCACGAGTGCGGTCTGCCCAAGCAGATGGCACTGGAGCTGTTCAAGCCGTTCGTGATGAAGCGTCTGGTGGACCTGAACCACGCGCAGAACATCAAGTCGGCCAAGCGGATGGTGGAGCGTCAGCGCCCCCAGGTGTGGGATGTGCTCGAGGAGATCATCACCGAGCACCCGGTGCTGCTCAACCGTGCCCCCACCCTGCACCGTCTGGGTATCCAGGCCTTCGAGCCGCAGCTGGTGGAGGGTAAGGCCCTGCAGCTGCACCCGCTGGTCTGCTCGGCGTTCAACGCTGACTTCGACGGCGACCAGATGGCAGTGCACCTGCCGCTGAGCCCGGAGGCCCAGGCTGAGGCGCGCATCCTGATGCTGTCCTCGAACAACATCCTCAAGCCCTCGGACGGCCGTCCGGTGGCCCTGCCCTCGCAGGACATGATCATCGGTCTGCACCACCTGACCACTGTCCGTGAGGACGCTGAGGGCGCTGAGCGCGCGTTCTCCTCGGTGGGGGAGGCCCAGATGGCCTTCGACCTGAAGGAGCTGCACCTCAACGCGCCGGTGAAGATCCGGGTGGAGGGCTTCGTCCCCTCCGAGGACGTGCCCGCGCCTGAGGGGTGGGAGGCCGGCGAGCCGGCGACGATCAGCACCACGCTGGGGAAGGTCATCTTCAACCAGCTGCTGCCCGAGGACTACCCGTGGCAGGACTCGGTGGCTGATAAGGGCCAGCTCTCGGCGCTGATCAACGATCTCGCCGAGCGGTATCCGACCGTGGCCACCGCGCGGACCCTGGACAACCTCAAGGATGCCGGCTTCTACTGGTCCACCCGTTCGGGTGTGACCGTGGCCATCTCGGACATCACCTCCGATATGGACAAGAAGTCCATCATGGACTCCTATGAGGACCAGGCCGCGAAGGTCCAGTCTCAGTATGAGATGGGTCTGATCGGTGAGGATGAGCGTCACGCCGAGCTGGTGGAGATCTGGTCCAAGGCCACGGAGGAGGTCGCTGCGGCGATGCAGTCGGGGATGGACCGGCTGAACACCATCAACCGTATGGTGACCTCCGGAGCGCGAGGCAACTGGCTGCAGGTCCGGCAGATCGCCGGTATCCGTGGTCTGGTGACCAACCCGCGCGGTGACATCATCCCGCGTCCGATCAAGTCCTCCTACCGTGAGGGACTCTCGGTGCTGGAGTACTTCATCGCGACCCACGGTGCCCGTAAGGGTCTGGCCGACACCGCACTGAAGACGGCGAACTCGGGGTACCTGACCCGTCGTCTGGTCGATGTCTCCCAGGACGTCATCGTGCGCGAGGACGACTGCGGCACCTCCCGCGGTCTGGCCGTGCCGATCGCGGTCGCGGATGAGAACGGCGAGCTGCGTATGCACGAGGCGGTGGAGAACTCCGCCTATGCGCGCACCCTGGCCGTGGACGTCACCGACTCTGAGGGCACGGTGCTGGGCGAGGCCGGAGCCGACGTCGGCGATGTGCTGATCCGCCGTCTCTTCGACGCCGGCATCACTGAGGTCAAGGTCCGCTCCGTGCTGACCTGTGAGTCACCGGTGGGCACCTGCTCGCTGTGCTACGGACGTTCCCTGGCCACCGGTAAGACGGTGGACATCGGTGAGGCTGTGGGCATCATCGCCGCGCAGTCGATCGGTGAGCCGGGCACTCAGCTGACCATGCGTACCTTCCACACCGGTGGTATCGCCTCGGCTGATGACATCACCCAGGGTCTGCCCCGTATTCAGGAGCTGTTCGAGGCCCGCACCCCGAAGGGTGTGGCACCGATCGCGGAGACGGCCGGGCGCGTGCGCCTGGACGAGTCGGACCGCCAGCTGCGGCTGGTCCTGACTCCGGACGACGGCTCCGAGGAGAAGGCCTACCCGGTGCTGCGCCGGGCGCGTCTGCTGGTCAACGACGGCGACCACGTCGAGGTCGGCCAGCAGCTGGTGGCCGGTGCGGTGGACCCGAAGCAGGTGCTGCGCATCCTCGGCCCGCGGGCTGCTCAGAAGTTCCTGGTCTCTGAGGTCCAGGACGTCTACCAGTCCCAGGGCGTGGGCATCCACGACAAGCACGTGGAGGTCATCGTCCGTCAGATGCTGCGCCGTATCACCGTCATCGAGTCCGGCGGCACGGACCTGCTGCCGGGTGAGCTGGCTGATCGGTTCCGCTTCCAGGCGGAGAACCGGAAGGCCGTGGCTGAGGGACGTCAGCCGGCGTCTGGCCGTGACGAGCTGATGGGGATCACCAAGGCCTCGTTGGCCACGGACTCCTGGCTCTCGGCGGCCTCCTTCCAGGAGACCACCCGGGTGCTGACTCAGGCAGCGATGGAAGGCAAGTCGGACCCGCTGCTGGGTCTGAAGGAGAACGTGATCATCGGTAAGCTCATCCCGGCCGGTACCGGGCTGGACCGCTACACGCAGTCCTCCGTGGAGCCGACGGAGGAGGCGAAGGCCAACCTGTTCACCGGTCCGAGCCTCTACGGCACGAGCTTCGACTACGCCGGTATGGAGGGCGACGGAGAGTTCCACGCCATTCCGCTGGATGATTACAACACCGAGCTCGACTTCCGCTGATCCGAGCCGCTGACGAACTGATCTGATCAGTCGACGAAAGGGTCCGGTCCCGGTAGGGGCCGGGCCCTTTCGTCTGCCCGCGGCAGCGACACCACAGTCTGCTTGACAGTCATAATTTGCAATCGTAAAGTTCTGGTCATGGAACGGATACGACTGATGCTCATCGCACTGGTGCTCGCCGCCGCCGTCGCACTGACCGGCTGCGGAGCCACCTCGCACGACTCGCAGACGACGCATCAGGCTCCGCCCGCTGACAGCGCTCAAGGCGAGTCGGAGGTCGGGTCGGATGCTGGGTCGGGGGCTGCGGAGGAGGGGGAGGCAGATGAGGCTCAGCGCGGCGAGGACAACCGGCAGGTCATCACCACCGGTCGGGCGGCAGTCGAGGTGGATGACACCTCGGAGGCCGTCGCTGAGGTGGTCGAACGCCTGGCCGCCTACGACGGGGTGGTGGAGAATCGCCTGGAGACGGCCGGCGAGGACGGCGAGCCGGTCTACGCCTCGCTCAGCCTGAGGGTTCCGGCCGAGAGCTTCACGGATCTGGTGGGCGAACTCGATGAGCTCGGTGACGTGGTGGAGCGCTCGGAGTCCTCCCGTGACGTCACCGGGGCGGTGGAGGATCTCGACGCACGGATTGGCGCTCTGGAGACTTCGACCGAGCGGCTGCTGGAGATCATGGAGGAGTCCGAGACCAGTGCGGATCTGCTGGAGGCGGAGACGACGCTCAGTGAGCGTCAGGCCGAACTGGAGGCCTTGGAGGCCGAGCGCGCGGGTCTGGCGGACCAGGTGGCGATGTCGACGCTCGAGCTGGAGATCAGCAGCGAGCCGATCGCCGGAGTTGAGGGCGGCGGTTTCCTCGGTGGGCTCCAGCAGGGCTGGCGGGGGCTGGTGGAGGGGCTGAACTTCGGGCTGATCACCCTCGGGGTGCTGCTGCCCTGGCTGCCGGTGCTGGCGCTGCCGGTGATCGCCACGGTGTGGCTGGTGCGGCGTCTGCGCCGGAGGCGTCGGCAGCAGCGGTAGAAGCGACACACCGGTGTCTGCTATCGTTGTCTCGATTGTTTCTGTGTGGCAGTAGGACTCAGTCCGGGTTGCGGGGAAAGTGCGCGACAAATGCCACATTTTTGCACGCCTAGGGGCTGGTTGAGTAGCCGCGCGGGGATCGTGCAGAACAGTGCCCAGCACTGCTGACGATCACGCGTGGGCAGCCGTCGCTGATCTCCTTGTCCCAAGGTGAGCGCCGATGGCGCGGCCCCACGGCAAGGAGTCGGACGTGTCCCGCACGGAGCGTCAAGCCTCGAACACGTATGGAGAACGCATAGTGCCTACTATTCAGCAGCTGGTGCGCAAGGGGCGCGCCGTCAAGACTGCCAAGAACAAGACCCCTGCGCTGCAGGGAAGCCCGATGCGTCGCGGCGTGTGCACCCGTGTGTACACCACGACGCCGAAGAAGCCGAACTCCGCCCTCCGTAAGGTCGCCCGTGTGCGTCTCAACGGCGGCGTCGAGGTCACCGCCTACATCCCCGGTGAGGGGCACAACCTGCAGGAGCACTCCATCGTGCTCGTGCGCGGCGGTCGTGTGAAGGACCTCCCCGGCGTCCGCTACAAGATCGTCCGCGGCGCCCTCGACACCCAGGGTGTCAAGGGCCGCGGCCAGGCCCGCAGCCGCTACGGCGCGAAGAAGGAGAAGAAATAATGCCTCGTAAGGGACCTGCTCCCAAGCGCCCGCTCGTCCAGGACCCGGTCCACGGATCGCCGCTGGTCACCCAGCTGATCAACAAGGTCCTCGTCGACGGCAAGAAGTCCACCGCTGAGCGCATCGTCTACGGCGCCCTCGACGGTGTGGCCAAGAAGAACGGCGAAGACTCGGTCGCCACGCTGAAGAAGGCCATGGACAACATCCGTCCGGCCCTCGAGGTCCGCTCCCGCCGCGTCGGCGGTGCCACCTACCAGGTGCCCGTCGAGGTCAAGCCGGGCCGTGCCACCGCGCTGGCTCTGCGCTGGCTGGTCGGCTACGCCAAGGACCGCCGCGAGAAGACTATGACTGAGCGCCTGATGAACGAGATCCTCGACGCCTCCAACGGCCTCGGCGCCGCGGTGAAGCGTCGCGAGGACACCCACAAGATGGCCGAGTCCAACAAGGCGTTCGCCCACTACCGCTGGTGAGCGGTGTCGCGCCCACACGGGAGAGGCTCCGGGTGTGCAGCGTGGCCGATATGGCGTCATCGACGTCACCCATCGTTCGCGCTTCACCCTCGTAGCCGACCCGCGTAGGCTGATCGGGGCCGGTGCGCAGCACCGACCGCCCCCACTTTCCTGAGAGACCTGAGAGATCAAGGGGATCAATCGTGGCACAAGACGTGCTCACTGACCTGAAGAAGGTCCGCAACATCGGCATCATGGCGCACATCGATGCCGGTAAGACCACCACCACCGAGCGCATCCTGTTCTACACGGGCATCAACCACAAGCTGGGCGAGACGCATGACGGCGCCTCGACCACTGACTGGATGGCCCAGGAGAAGGAGCGCGGCATCACGATCACCTCCGCCGCGGTGACCTGCTTCTGGGACGACCACCAGATCAACATCATCGATACTCCGGGCCACGTGGACTTCACCGTCGAGGTGGAGCGTGCCCTGCGCGTGCTCGACGGTGCGGTCGCGGTCTTCGACGGCAAGGAGGGCGTGGAGCCCCAGTCCGAGACGGTGTGGCGCCAGGCGGACAAGTACAACGTCCCGCGCATCTGCTTCGTCAACAAGATGGACAAGCTCGGTGCGGACTTCTACTTCACCGTGGACACCATCGTCGAGCGCCTGGGTGCCAAGCCGCTGGTGCTGCAGCTGCCCATCGGCTCGGAGAACGACTTCACCGGTGTGGTGGACCTGCTCTCGATGAAGGCTCTGGTCTGGGAAGGCGACGCCAAGGGCGACGTCTCCCTGGGTGCTCAGTACGAGACCCGCGAGATCCCCGAGGACCTCAAGGAGCGCGCCGAGCAGTACCGCGCCGAGCTGGTCGAGGCCGTCGCTGAGGCCGACGACGAGCTCATGGAGAAGTACTTCGAGGGCGAGGAGCTCACCATCGATGAGCTCAAGAGCGGTATCCGCAAGCTGACCGTGGCGGGCGACGCCTACCCGGTGCTCTGCGGCTCGGCCTTCAAGAACCGCGGTGTGCAGCCGATGCTCGACGCCGTGGTGGACTACCTGCCCTCGCCGATGGACATCTCCGCGATGGAGGGCCACGCGCCCAACAACGAGGAGGAGACGCTCTACCGCAAGCCCAGCAAGGAGGAGCCCTTCTCCGCGCTGGCCTTCAAGATCGCGGCTCACCCGTTCTTCGGTCAGCTGACCTACATCCGCGTCTACTCCGGACGTCTGACCTCCGGCGCGCAGATCCAGAACACCACCAAGGGGAAGAAGGAGCGCATCGGAAAGCTCTTCCAGATGCACTCCAATAAGGAGAACCCCGTGGAGGAGGTCGTCGCCGGGCACATCTACGCGGTCATCGGCCTGAAGGACACCACCACCGGTGACACGCTCTCGGCCTCCGACGCACCCATCGTGCTGGAGTCCATGAGCTTCCCGGAGCCGGTGATCTCGGTGGCCATCGAGCCGAAGTCCAAGGGTGACCAGGAGAAGCTCTCCACGGCGATCCAGAAGCTGGCCGCCGAGGACCCGACCTTCACCGTGACCCTGAACGAGGAGACCGGTCAGACTGAGATCGGCGGTATGGGCGAGCTGCACCTGGACGTGCTGGTCGACCGTATGAAGCGCGAGTTCAAGGTCGAGGCCAACGTGGGCAAGCCGCAGGTGGCCTACCGTGAGACCATCCGGCAGACGGCCGAGAAGGTTGAGTACACCCACAAGAAGCAGACCGGTGGTTCTGGTCAGTTCGCGAAGGTCATCCTCGACTTCGAGCCCCTGGACACTGCCGAGGGCGAGATGTACGAGTTCGAGAACGCGGTCACCGGTGGCCGCATCCCGCGCGAGTACATTCCGTCGGTGGACGCCGGTATCCAGGACGCCATGACTCTGGGCGTGCTCGCCGGCTACCCGATGGTCGGTGTGAAGGCCAAGCTGCTCGACGGTCAGTACCACGACGTCGACTCCTCGGAGATGGCTTTCAAGCTGGCCGGTTCCCAGGCCTTCAAGGAGGGTGCTCGCCGGGCGAAGCCGGTGCTGCTCGAGCCGATGATGGCCGTGGAGGTCCGCACCCCCGAGGAGTACATGGGTGACGTCATCGGTGACCTGAACTCGCGCCGCGGTCAGATCCAGTCCATGGACGACGCCGCCGGTGTGAAGGTAGTCAAGGCCGGTGTGCCGCTGTCCGAGATGTTCGGCTACATCGGTGAGCTGCGTTCCCGCACGCAGGGACGCGCCGTGTTCACCATGTCCTTCGACTCCTACGCGGAGGTCCCGAAGGCTGTGGCCGACGAGATCATCGAGAAGAACCGCGGGGAGTGACGAACTCACCGAGCAGAAACCCCTGATCCGTCGCCGTTCCTTCGGCGGTCGACGCCTGAGGATCGGCGACGGAGAGGGGCCCCGGATCCGGAACGGGGCCCTGTACGGAGTGGCTGCGGCGGGGCACCGACGAGGTGCTGTGCCATCTTTTCCGGAGAATTTCACCGAAAACCCTGCGCCCCAGTAGACTTGCGAGAGTTTCAGCCCGGAAAGAGTGCGGCTGAAGGTAAGTCTTCTGACCTGATACACGTTCTTTAGGAGGAACCTGTGGCCAAGGCAAAGTTCGAGCGGAGCAAGCCGCACCTCAACATCGGCACCATCGGTCACGTCGACCACGGCAAGACCACCCTGACGGCTGCCATCTCCAAGGTGCTCGGCGACAAGTACCCGGACCTGAACGAGCAGCGTGACTTCGCGTCCATCGACAACGCTCCGGAGGAGCGCGAGCGCGGCATCACCATCAACGTCTCCCACGTGGAGTACCAGACCGAGGCGCGTCACTACGCCCACGTCGACGCTCCCGGTCACGCCGACTACGTGAAGAACATGATCACCGGGGCCGCTCAGATGGACGGTGCGATCCTCGTGGTCGCCGCCACTGACGGTCCGATGGCTCAGACCCGTGAGCACGTGCTGCTGGCCAAGCAGGTCGGCGTGCCGGCTCTGCTGGTGGCTCTGAACAAGTCCGACATGGTCGACGACGAGGAGCTGCTGGACCTGGTCGAGATGGAGGTCCGTGAGCTGCTGTCGGACCAGGACTTCGACGGCGACAACGCTCCGGTCATCCGCACCTCCGGCCTAAAGGCCATCGAGGGCGACGCCGAGTGGGTCAAGACCGTCGAGGAGCTCATGGACGCTGTCGACGAGTTCATCCCGGAGCCCGAGCGTGACAAGGACAAGCCGTTCCTGATGCCGATCGAGGACGTCTTCACCATCACCGGTCGCGGTACCGTGGTCACCGGTCGCGCCGAGCGCGGCACCCTGGCCATCAACTCCGAGGTCGAGATCATCGGTATCCGTGACAAGCAGAAGACCACGGTGACCGGTATCGAGATGTTCCACAAGCAGCTCGACGAGGCATGGGCCGGTGAGAACTGTGGTCTGCTGCTGCGTGGTCTCAAGCGTGACGACGTCGAGCGCGGCCAGGTCGTCGCCGCTCCGGGTTCGATCACCCCGCACACCGACTTCGAGGCGAACGTCTACATCCTTTCCAAGGACGAGGGCGGCCGTCACAACCCCTTCTACACCAACTACCGTCCGCAGTTCTACTTCCGTACCACGGACGTGACCGGTGTGATCCACCTGCCGGAGGGCACCGAGATGGTCATGCCCGGTGACAACACCGAGATGACCGTCGAGCTCATCCAGCCGATCGCTATGGAGGAGGGCCTCGGCTTCGCCATCCGTGAGGGTGGCCGTACCGTCGGCTCGGGTCGTGTCACCAAGATCATCAAGTGATGCACCACGTCGTGCCCAGCGGTGGCTCGGCCTGAGCTGAGCCGCCCGCTGGTGTAGGACATCTCAACGGGGGTCCCCAGAGTGTCACACTCTGGGGACCCCCGTTTCTGTATGGTGGGAATCCACGATGGCATGCGGTGCGATGCCTCACCTCCTGCGGGGCAGTCAGCATCACAGGTAGCGAACACGGGCCGTGGTCACAGATCGTGATCATCGGTCGTGGTCCTCGAGCACAGCGAACAGGGGTGGTGGCGATGTTCATCCTGGGACTCCTCCTCGGCTCGGTGATCACTGCCTTTCTGTTCATGATCCTGGGGGAGCGCACACCCTATACCCGCAATGATCTCGCCCGGGCCTGGCGAGAAGGCTTCGACGAGGCCTGGACCCGGAGCGCTCAGCAGCCTGCACAGGCTCCGGAACCTCCTCGTCCTGTCTTCAGGCCGGAGGCTGCTCCTCCACCTCCACCGCCACCTCCGTCGGCCTCGGCCCCACTGCCTGCGACGCCGCGGCAGGCTCAGCCTCCGCAACCTCCTCAAACCCTGCAGGCGAAGCAGCCCCCGGAGCAGAAGCAGCCTCCGGAACGGAGGCAGCCCCCGCAGCCGAGACAGCTGAGCCCTGAAGAGCAGGCTGAGCAGAAGGCCGCACGTGATCGCCGCAATGTGAACATCACCATCTACACCGCCTGCGTGGTCCTGGTCGCCGCTGCCGGGCTCTTCGTCGCGGCCGCGGAGTTCTCCGCCGCTGTCCGATTCCTCGGCGCGACGGCAGCCGTGGTCTTCTTCTACGCCGGAGGACTCATCTGCCATGTCCTCAGCCCGGTGATTCGGCCGGCGGCCTCCGGGCTGACCGGCACCGGTCTGGCGCTGGTGCCGATCCTGGGTCTGGCCCTGGACGTGCTCATGGTTAACAACCCGGTGTGGTCCTGGCTGCTGACCTCGCTGTGCGGAACGGTCATGATGGTGCTCGCCGCCGCTGTTCTGGACAACCGGATTCTGGCCTTCCTGACGGTGCCGTATCTGCTCTCGCTGTCCTTGGCCTCCGGAGCCGTGCTGCAACAGGGTCTGGTCTGGTCGGCGGTGCTCTCGCTGGGGCTGGCCTCAGCGATGGCGGGCGTCGTGGGCCTGAAGAATCGTGGGATCGGTCTCCTGCCGCCGCTGTTCCACCGGGCGGTGGCGGTGACTCACCGCTGGATCGCCGCCGGCGTCGTCGTGTTGAGTGTGTGCCTGGGGGTGGAGCTCGGCGCCGGAGACCTCCTTGCCGTCTTCGCCGCGGCGGCGGTCTACGCGGTGGTCTGGATCGGTTGCGGGCCGGCCGCGGAGACCCTCCCCACCGCCTATTGTCTGCGGGTGTTGGTCCTGTTCGCCACGGGTGCGGCAGGGCAGCTGATGTCTCTGCCGTGGTGGTCGATCATCGGTGCACTCTCCGTGCTGATCGCCGTGCAGGCACTGGCCGTGCTCGTCAGCCCCGGCGACGGAGTGCTGCTGGGCCGCCGCGTGGCGCCGGTCGAGGTGATGCGCCGCCAGGATCTTCTGGTCTGTGCGGGGCTGATCTGGCTGATCGCCCTGGGCGTTCAGCTGCCCCTGGCTCAGCCCGGCACCGAGGGGTTCAACGTCGCCGCCGTGCTCACAGTGCTTGCCGCTGTCACGGTCGCCGTGGTGCTGACCTTTCGCAGCAGCGCCGCGGGGACTCCGTGCAGCAGCGCCGCGGGGACTCTGCCCAGCAGCGGCACGGGGCTGACAGGCGAGCGCGTAGTCTCGGGGCCCCAGAGTTCGGCTCTGGCGCTCATCGCCCAGGCTGTGCCGAGTCTCGGCGTGCTCCCGCTGTTCATCAGCGCAGGGGATCCGCACAGCATCCAGTGGGAGATCGCCGTGGGGATCGTGCTGGTGACCCAGGCTGCACTGCTGGGACTGCTGGTGGCCCGGGGGATGCGTCGGCACACCCCGGTGCGGGTCGGTGTGCACCTCTGGGGCGTCGCCGTGCTGCTCTTCGTCCTGCTGGTGGCCATACGCTTCTTCGACGACTCGGTGCATACCGCCTTGGCCGTCGGCGGCCTTGCGCTGCTCTGGGCGGTGCTCACCGGCGTCCTGCAGTCCGATGGGGCGGCGGAGGACACCGCAGGAGCGATAGTCCCCGCCGTGGCCGTGGTGTTCTTCTTCGCCGTGGCGCTGGTCTCCGGTGCGCTCATCGATGACGGCACCGGCCTGACCCTGGCGGTGCAGGCGGTGCTGATGGCCTCGGCCATGGGACTGTCGCTGTGGTGGGTGCTGGGCAGAGAGATCAGGATCCCGCAGGTGAGCGAGTCCGATGTCCACAGTCTGCGCGTGGGCGCGGTCTGCGTCGCCGCCGTGGCCCTCGGGGTGAGCCTGGCCGTCATCGGCGACGCCGCAGGTCTCTCCTGGTCTCTGCTGGCCGCTGTGCTCGCGGTCATCATCTGGCTGCTGATCATGGGAGGGGCATCGGCGAGCCGTCTGATGCCGGTAGTCCGGCGGCCCCTCGCCGCGGTAGGAGTGCTGGCGCTGTCACCGACGGCGGCCCTGGTGGTCCACCTGTTGGAGGGCACAGGGACGATGATGCGTGTGGCCTCCGTGACGGCGCTGCTCCTTGGCCTGGGGCTGCGCACCGGTGTCGCACGGCTGCGCGAGCTCTTCGACGCCGTCGCCTCCCGGTGGATCGTGCTCTCGGCAATCGCTGCGTTGACCTGCGCGGAGATGCTCACCGGGGCGGATCGAGCCGCGGTGCTGGCGATGCTGGCGGCCGTGGCCGCCGTCGGCATGACGCTGCGGGCGCAGGGCGGTCTGTGGGTGGTGCTGTGCGCTGCGGTGCTCCTGCTCTTCGCCGCCTCCGAGGTGTTCGCTCTTCGTGCTGGAATCCTCGCAGCGCCGCTGTACTCTGCCGAGGTCCTGGCCGGTCTCCTCTTCACCGCGGCGGCCCTCGGGCTGTTGGCTGAGATACTGGCCGCGCGTGCGCAGCTGGGTGAGGCCGCGCGTCGGCGGGACGGCGAGGTGCGGGTGCTGGGCGGCCCGAACACGCTGCTGCCGGAGACGGCCACGGCGGGGACTTGGCTGTTGGGCCTGGTCCTCGCCGCGGCGGAGGACTCACGGGGACTGCTCCTGACAGCAGTGGTCCTGGGCTGCCTGGCCCTGCACACGCTCTCCTGTACCCGGTCCGCCCCCTCGGTAGTGGCTGCTCAGGTGCTGGTGATCCCGGGGATGATCTGGCTGTCCCTGTGGTGGGCCGAGTCTCTCGGGGCACCTGTACCGGAGGGTCCGTGGGAGGTGCTGAGCGTGTGTCTGGCCTCAGCGGTGCTGCTGTTCCTCGCCGCCGCGGTGGACACCCCGCTGCGCAGGCAACTGCCTGTGCGTGTACGAGGATTCAGCCCGGGTCCTCTGAACACAGGTCCTCTGAACACAGGCGCTCGGCACTCGGTCACCGCGCATTCCGGCTCAGCTCTGGATCCCGTCGCCGCGCTGCGTCACGGGGCACTGCTGCTGCTCGGTGTCGGGGCAGCGCTCACCCTGCTGGTCCTCACTCCGGCACGAGCCAGCGATCGGTACGCTGAGCCCTCGGATCACGCCGCCGTCGTGCTCGCCGCCACGCTGCTCCTGACCGCTTGGTGGCTGCTGGTTATCTCCTGGCAGCGAGTCGGTCCCGCCGCCCGGGCACTTCGGGCCGCGCCCGGTGGTGTGCGGCATCACCAACTGTTGCAGACTGCCGTGGAGGCCGGAGCCCTGCTCAGCGTCGGCACGGGCCTGCGGCTGTGGTGGTACACCGATCACCTGCCTCAGCACCCGGTGTGGTGGTCCGGACTGATCCTCGCCGGGACCTGCCTGGCGGTGGGCCAAGCGCATCTTCTGCGGGCGGCACCTCGCAGGAGCCTGGTGTGGGCCGTGCTTGGTGCGGTGATCTTCACCGGATGCGCCGCTGCTGTGGCGGTGATCGGGACACCGCTGATGCAGCTGGTCGTGCTTCTGGGCTTTGCGCTGCTGCTGGTGCTGGGGCTGCTGCAGGGCCAGCGGGTGCTGCTCTGGTGGGGAGTCGTCGGCGTGGGACTGTCCGTGCTGTACTATCTGCAGGACTACACCTATCTCTGGTTGGCGCTGCTGGGTCTGGCGCTCATCGCCGTGGCTGTGAGGCAGCTCATCCGCGCATCGCGCCGCTCGGCCTTGCGCAGCCCTGACTGATCTGTCAGGATAGACAAGTTGCTCAGGACGAGGTGTGCCCGTGATGGCGCCCTCTGGGTGAGCAGATCGACATTCACAACTACGCCGACTACGCGGTGTGCTCCGCTGTGCGCAGATTTCCTGCCCATCTAAGCGACACGCCCGACCGCGGGGGTCGGAGTCCGGCAGAGCGAACAGCCCGTTTCGCGGGTTCGCCTGTCGGGGTGTGCATCAGGTGCCTCACCACCGTCACGATGCGCAGCCCACAACTGCAGAAGGGGAGTGCCGCACCGGGTCCGTCGACGGACCGCATACGGGCGGATGCCTTTTCCGAAGGGGCCGAAGCGCCCCAGCAGATGTCGGCTGTGTGATACGGCGGCCACCACAGGTGGGAGGCCGCCGCAGATGCCACAGACCATTTGAAGGACTGACAAGAGAGGCAGACGCCATGGCGGGACAGAAAATCCGCATCCGGCTGAAGTCCTATGACCACGAGGTCATCGACTCCTCGGCTCGGAAGATCGTCGACACGGTCACGCGCGCAGGCGCCACGGTAGTGGGCCCGGTGCCGCTGCCGACCGAGAAGAACGTGTACGCCGTGATCCGTTCACCGCATAAGTACAAGGACAGCCGCGAGCACTTCGAGATGCGCACACACAAGCGCCTGATCGACATCGTGGACCCGACGCCGAAGGCAGTCGACTCGCTGATGCGTCTCGACCTTCCTGCAGACGTCAACATCGAGATCAAGCTCTGAAGCAGGGAGGTGCTGAGAGAACTATGACCAACATTTCCCGCGTCAACACCAACGTCAAGGGACTGCTGGGCACGAAGCTCGGCATGACCCAGGTCTGGGACGAGGAGAACAACCTCATCCCGGTCACTGTCGTCCAGGCCGACTCCAACGTCATCAGCCAGGTCCGCACCGACGAGACCGACGGCTACTCCGCAGTCCAGATCGCCTACGGGCAGATCGACCCGCGCAAGGTGACCCAGCCGATGGCCGGGCACTTCGCCAAGGCCGGAGTGACTCCGCGCCGTCACGTGGTCGAAGTCCGCACCGCCGACGCCGCCGACTACGAGCTCGGCCAGGACCTGAAGGTGGAGACCTTCGAGGCCGGTCAGCTCGTCGACGTCATCGGTAAGACCAAGGGCAAGGGCTTCGCCGGTGTCATGAAGCGTCACGGCTTCGGCGGCGTCGGCGCCTCCCACGGTCAGCACAAGAACCACCGCAAGCCGGGCGCCATCGGTGGTGCCGCCACCCCGGGTCGCGTCTTCAAGGGCGTGCGCATGGCCGGCCGGATGGGCAACGTCCGTCACACCACGCACAACCTCACCGTCCACGCCGTGGACGCCGAGAAGAACCTGCTGCTCATCAAGGGCGCCGTGCCCGGTGCCCGCGGCCAGGTCGTCCTGGTCCGTACGGCAGTGAAGGGAGCATGATCCTCATGGCCAAGAAGGTTTCCGTCGACCTCCCCGCAGAGGTCTTCGACGCCAAGACCAACGTGACGCTGATCCACCAGGTCGTCGTCGCGCAGCAGGCCGCGGCGCGTCAGGGTACCCACAAGACCAAGACCCGCGCCGAGGTCTCCGGCACCACGGCCAAGCCGTTCCGCCAGAAGGGCACCGGCCGGGCTCGTCAGGGTTCGATGATCGGTCCGCACCAGATCGGTGGTGGCGTCGCGCACGGCCCGGTGCCGCGCAGCTACGCCCAGCGCACCCCGAAGAAGATGAAGGCCGCAGCACTGCGCGGCATCCTCTCGGACCGCGCCCGCGCCGGCCGCATCCACGTGGTCGACGCACTGGTCGCCGATGCTCCGTCCACGAAGGCCGCCCGCGAGGCGCTGGCCGGGCTGGGCGGACAGGACCGCAACTGGCTGGTCGTCATCGACCGTGCCGACGACAACACTGCGCTGTCGACCCGCAACCTGCCCGACGTGCACACCCTGTACGCCGACCAGCTGAACACCTACGACGTCGTCGTCTCCGATGACGTGGTGTTCACCCAGGCCGGCTACGACGCCTTCCTGGCCCACCAGGCGGGCGCCAAGAAGGAGGAGACCCAGTGAGCGTCCTGACCAATAAGGACCCGCGGGACGTCATCATCGCCCCGGTCGTCTCGGAGAAGTCCTACGCCAACCTCGATGAGGGCAAGTACACCTTCCTAGTCGACGTCAAGGCGAACAAGTCCGAGATCAAGTACGCGGTCGAGAAGATCTTCTCCGTGAAGGTCGACTCGGTGAACACCTCCAACCGTCCGGGCAAGCGTCGCCGCACCCGCTTCGGCTGGGGTTCGCGCAACGCGACCAAGCGCGCGATCGTGACCCTCCGTGAGGGAAGCATCGACATCTTCGGAGGTCCGCTCGCCTGACCGGCGCGCGGAGACCACTTAATCGAGGAAGAAGAACATGGCTATCCGTAATCTCAAGCCGACCACTCCGGGCCAGCGCGGCTCGTCCGTGGCCGACTTCGCAGAGATCACCCGGGACACCCCGGAGAAGTCCCTGCTGCGTCCGCTGTCCAAGTCCGGCGGCCGCAACAGCTCGGGCAAGATCACCACCCGTCACAAGGGCGGCGGACACAAGCGTCAGTACCGACTGATCGACTTCCGCCGTCACGACAAGGACGGCGTGCCGGCGAAGGTCGCCCACATCGAGTACGACCCCAACCGCACCGCGCGCATCGCCCTGCTGCACTACGCCGACGGCACCAAGCGCTACATCCTGGCACCGGCCAAGCTGGTCCAGGGCGCGGCCATCGAGTCCGGCCCCAACGCCGACATCAAGCCCGGCAACAACCTGCCGCTGCGCAACATCCCGCTCGGTACCGTGATCCACGCGGTGGAGCTGCGTCCCGGCGGCGGTGCCAAGCTCGGCCGCTCCGCCGGCGCATCCATCCAGCTGGTGGCTCGTGAGGGCAAGTACGCGCAGCTGCGCCTGCCCTCCGGCGAGGTCCGCAACGTCGACGTGCGCTGCCGGGCGACCGTCGGTCAGGTGGGCAACGCCGAGCAGTCCAACATCAACTGGGGCAAGGCCGGCCGCAACCGCTGGAAGGGCGTCCGCCCGACCGTCCGCGGTGTGGTCATGAACCCGATCGACCACCCTCACGGTGGTGGTGAGGGGAAGACCTCCGGTGGTCGTCACCCGGTCAACCCCAACGGTAAGCCCGAGGGCCGTACGCGTCGCCCGAACAAGGAGAGCGACAAGCTCATCGTGCGTCGCCGTCGTAAGAAGAACAAGCGATAGGAGCCTTCGAGAATGCCACGCAGCCTGAAGAAGGGCCCTTTCGTCGATCAGCACCTGTACCTGAAGGTCGATGCTGAGAACGAGAAGGGCACCAAGAATGTCATCAAGACCTGGTCCCGCCGTTCGATGATCATCCCGGACATGCTCGGTCACACCATCGCGGTGCACGACGGCCGCAAGCACATCCCGGTGTTCATCACCGAGTCGATGGTCGGGCACAAGCTCGGCGAATTCGCTCCGACGCGCACGTTCCGCGGCCATGTGAAGGACGACAGGAAGGGCAAGCGCCGCTGACTTCCCTGACATGCCACACGGCATGTCGAGGAGACAGCGGAGGCTCGCACTTCGATCGAGACACGAGAGAAGGAAAGCAATGGAAGCCAAGGCAATTGCGCGCTATCTGCGTGTGACGCCTATGAAGGCCCGGCGCGTCGTCGACCTCGTCCGCGGCAAGCAGGCCAATGAGGCGCTGGCCATCCTGCAGTTCGCTCCGCAGGGTGCGTCTGAGCCGGTCTACAAGGTCCTGGCCTCGGCGATGGCGAATGCTCGCCAGCACGCCGACCGCGCCGGCGTCGCCTTCAACGAGGACGACTACTACGTCACCGAGGCCCGAGTGGATGAGGGGCCGACTATGAAGCGGTTCCGTCCCCGTGCCCAGGGCCGGGCGTACCGAATCAACAAGCGCACCAGCCACGTCACCGTCGTGGTCGGTACGGAAGAGAAGGGTGGGGATCAGTAATGGGTCAGAAGATCAATCCCAACGGTTTCCGTCTGGGTGTCACCACTGACCACGTCTCCCACTGGTACGCGGACTCCTCCAAGGCGGGTCAGCGCTACAAGGACTTCGTGAAGGAAGACGTCCAGATCCGCGAGATGCTCAACAGCTCCGTGGAGCGTGCCGGCATCTCCAAGGTGGAGATCGAGCGGACCCGTGACCGTGTGCGCGTGGACATCCACACCGCTCGTCCGGGCATCGTCATCGGCCGCCGTGGTGCCGAGGCCGACCGCATCCGCGGCAAGCTCGAGAAGCTCACCGGCAAGCAGATCCAGCTGAACATCCTCGAGGTCAAGAACCCCGAGACCGATGCGCAGCTGGTGGCCCAGGGTGTCGCTGAGCAGCTGGCCGCCCGTGTGGCGTTCCGCCGCGCGATGAAGAAGGCCATCTCCTCGGCCATGCGTTCCGGTGCCAAGGGCATCCGGATCCAGTGCTCCGGGCGTCTCGGTGGTGCTGAGATGTCGCGGTCGGAGTTCTACCGTGAGGGGCGCGTGCCGCTGCACACCCTGCGGGCGAACATCGACTTCGGCAAGCACGAGGCCAAGACCACCTTCGGCCGTATTGGCGTGAAGGTCTGGGTCTACAAGGGTGACCTCACCGATAAGGAGCTGGCCGCGCAGCAGGCCGCCCAGCCCTCCGGCCGCGGTGGACGTGGCGGCGGAGGACGCGCAGGCGGCGAGCGTCGCCGTCGTGGCGGCCGCGGTCGTGACCAGCAGGCGCCGGCAGCTGAGGGTGCCGCCGCCGGGCAGGGCGCAGAAGGAGGACAGAGCTGATGCTGATGCCCAAGCGAGTCAAGTACCGCAAGCCGCATAAGCCGGACCGCAGCGGTCGCGCGAAGGGTGGCACGGAGCTGGCCTTCGGCGAGTACGGCATTCAGGCCGTGGGCCGCGCCTACGTGACGAACCGCCAGATCGAGTCCGCGCGTATCGCGATGACCCGCTACATCAAGCGTGGCGGTAAGGTCTGGATCAACATCTACCCGGACCAGCCGATCACCAAGAAGCCTGCCGAAGTCCGTATGGGCTCCGGTAAGGGTTCCCCCGAGTGGTGGGTGGCCAATGTGAAGCCCGGACGTGTGATGTTCGAGCTGTCCGGTGTCAGCGAGGAGGTCGCCCGTGAGGCGCTCCGGCTGGCGATGCACAAGCTGCCGCTGAAGGCACGCGTGATCAGCCGAGAGGGTGGTGAGTGACGATGGCAGTCGGTTCCAAGGATCTGACGATGGACCAGCTCTCCGTAATGGACCAGGAGTCCCTCGCTGAGAAGCTGCGCGGCGCCAAGGAGGAGCTCTTCAACCTCCGCTTCCAGTCCGCCACCGGTCAGCTGGAGAACTCCAGCCGGCTGAAGGCTGTCAAGCGTGACATCGCCCGTATCTACACGGTGCTGCGCGAGCGTGAGCTCGGCATCCGCGAGACTGTTGGCGATGAGGCTGAGTCGGCAGAGGCTGACTCGGCTTCCGAAGAGAAGGCTGAGGACTGAGCATGAGCGAGACCCAGAGCGAGACCCAGGCTGAGGCCCAGGGTCAGCAGGCGCCGGAGCGCAACTACCGCAAGAGCCTCCGCGGCGTCGTCGTCTCCGACAAGATGCAGAAGACGATCGTCGTCGAGGTGGAGGACCGCAAGAAGCACTCCCTGTACGGGAAGGTCATGAAGCGGCACTCCAAGTTCAAGGTGCACGACGAGAACGAGGAGGCCGGCGTGGGCGACACCGTCCGCATCGCCGAGACCCGCCCGCTCTCGGCCACCAAGCGGTGGCGTCTGGTGCGCATCATCGAAAAGGCTAAGTGATCCGCGGCCCCCGTCATAGGGGCACGAGGGCACATCGCTGAGAGGTCGGGACCCACTCGTCACTACGAGTTGGGTCCCGACCTTTTTTCAGGTATGATAATGAGTCTGTGCGCCCTTTCCGCGGGACCATCCATCCTGCGGGCCCGAGTCGAGCGTGCGGAACCACAGACTGAGCAGGCCGCCCCAGGCGGCGCAGGACAGTCTTGGGGTCCGAATGCCGGGAGCACTGATCGGCACAGCTCGACGGGGAATAGGACAGCGCACGTCCCCCACCAGGCCGCCTCGGCCCTGCGGACAGTGAGAGATCGACCGGTGCATCCCGGCGACGACTGCAGGGGTAAGCGGCGGGGGAGTGTTCATCAGGAAGTTCCGCAAGGCTCGTCGAGGCATCGACGAGAACCGGCGAGACGACAGGAGATACACCAGTGATTCAGCAGGAATCGCGGCTGAAGATCGCCGACAACACCGGTGCCAAGGAACTCTTGGTCATTCGTGTGCTCGGCGGTTCCGGACGCCGCTATGCAGGCATCGGCGACATTTTCGTCGCCACCGTCAAAGACGCCATCCCCGGCGGCAACGTCAAGAAGGGCGACGTGGTCAAGGCCGTGGTCGTCCGTTCCAAGAAGAAGACCCGCCGCCAGGACGGGTCCTACATCAGCTTCGACGAGAACGCCGCGGTGGTCCTCAAGGGCGACACCCAGGACCCGCGCGGTACCCGTATCTTCGGACCGGTCGGTCGCGAGCTGCGCGACAAGAAGTTCATGAAGATCGTCTCGCTCGCGCCGGAGGTGCTCTGACTCATGGCAAAGATCAAGAAGGACGACCTCGTCCAGGTGCTCAGCGGTAAGGACCGCGGCAAGCAGGGCAAAGTGCTCGAAGTCCGTCCCGCCGACGAGCGCGTCGTCGTCGAAGGTGTCAACCGCATCAAGCGGCACCTGCGCGCCGGCCAGTTCGGCAACAGCGAGGGCGGCATCGTCGAGTCCGAGGCCCCCATCCACATCTCCAACGTCGCCGTGGTGGACCCTGAGACGGGCAAGCCCACCCGCGTCGGCTACCGGGAGGAGACCGTCGAGCGTGACGGCCGCACCAAGACGGTGCGCGTGCGCTACGCCAAGGCCTCCGGAAAGGACCTGTGATGACCGAGGTGCAGAGCGTGAGCGAGAAGATCACCCCCCGACTGAAGACGAAGTACCAGGACGAGATCCGAGAGTCGCTGCAGAGCGAGTTCAGCTACTCCAACGTCATGGAGGTCCCCGGCCTGGTCAAGGTCGTGGTCAACATGGGCGTCGGCGAGGCTGCCCGTGACTCGAAGCTGATCGACGGTGCGGTCAACGACCTCACCCAGATCACCGGCCAGAAGCCGAAGGTCACCCGCGCCCGGAAGTCCATCGCGCAGTTCAAGCTGCGTGAGGGCCAGCCCATCGGCGCCCACACCACCCTGCGCGGCGACCGCATGTGGGAGTTCCTGGACCGCCTGGTCACCTTCGCGCTGCCCCGTATCCGCGACTTCCGCGGCCTCTCGGGCAAGCAGTTCGACGGCAACGGCAACTACACCTTCGGTCTGACCGAGCAGTCGGTCTTCCACGAGATCGACCAGGACAAGATCGACCGTCCGCGCGGTATGGACATCACTGTGGTGACCTCCGCGAAGACCGACGAAGAGGGCCGGGCGCTGCTCAAGGCGATCGGCTTCCCCTTCAAGACCGACCAGTAAGCACTACACCGCAGGTCCGCGCACCAGAGGTCCCCTTCGGAGCGCGGAAACCACGGTGAGGAAGGGCAGCAGCCCCACATGACAATGACTGACCCAGTCGCAGACATGCTGACTCGTCTGCGCAACGCCAACTCGGCCTACCACGACCAGGTCTCCATGCCCAGCTCCAAGCTGAAGGTCCGGGTGGCCGACATCCTCAAGGCCGAGGGTTACATCACCGAGTGGCGCGAGGAAGAGGCCGAGGTCGGCAAGACCCTGGTCATCGACCTGAAGTTCGGACCGAACCGTGAGCGGTCGATCGCCGGACTGCGCCGCATCTCGAAGCCCGGTCTGCGCGTCTACGCGAAGTCCGACAACCTCCCGCACGTGCTGGGCGGCCTGGGCATCGCGATCCTGTCCACATCCTCCGGTCTTCTCACCGACCGGCAGGCAGCGAAGAAGGGCGTCGGCGGGGAAGTCCTCGCCTACGTCTGGTGACGGAAGGGAGACGAAGCACTATGTCACGCATCGGTAAGCTTCCGATCACCGTGCCGGCCGGCGTGGAGGTTGACCTCCAGGGCCGCGACATCCGCGTCAAGGGCCCGAAGGGCGAGCTCGCGCGCGTACTGCCCGAGGGCATCAACGTCGCCGTCGACGAGGGCACCGTCACGGTGACCCGCCCCGACGACGAGCGCGAGTCCCGCTCGCTGCACGGTCTGACCCGGACCCTGATCAACAACATGGTCATCGGTGTGACCGACGGCTACACCAAGAAGCTCGAGATCGTCGGCACCGGATACCGCGTGCTGGCCAAGGGCAGCGACCTCGAGTTCGCCCTCGGCTACTCGCACCCGATCCAGGTCCCGGCACCGGAGGGCATCACCTTCCAGGTCGAGGGCGCCAATAAGCTGGCCGTCACCGGGATCGACAAGCAGCTGGTCGGCGAGGTCGCCGCGAACATCCGCAAGCTGCGCCGCCCCGACCCCTATAAGGGCAAGGGCGTGCGCTATGAGGGCGAGCAGCTTCGCCGCAAGGCCGGAAAGGCAGGTAAGTGATCATGGCTATCGGAATCCAGGGCAAGTCCAAGTCCGCAGCCCGCAGCCGTCGTCACCTGCGCCTGCGCAAGAAGATCGCCGGGTCGGCCGAGCGCCCGCGCCTGGTGGTCAACCGCTCGTCCCGTCACATGGTCGCCCAGCTCGTCGACGACACCGTCGGCCGTACGCTGGTCTCGGCCACCACGATGGAGCCCGAGCTGCGCAGCCACGAGGGCGACAAGACCGCGAAGTCCAAGCGCGTCGGCGAGCTCATCGCCGAGCGTGCCAAGGCAGCTGGTATCGAGGCCGTGGTCTTCGACCGCGGTGGCAATAAGTACCACGGTCGCGTGGCCGCCGTCGCCGACGGCGCCCGGGAAGGTGGACTGGACCTGTGAGCGAGAACGTCAACACCACTGAGAACAACACTGCGAAGGACGTCTCTGTGACTGAGGCCAACGAGAACGCCGCCGCCTCTGCCGAGCAGGCTCAGGCCGCAGGCGAGACCCAGGACTCCGGCGACGCCGGCCGCGGCGGTCGCGAGGACCGCTCCGGCCGCGGTGGACGCGGAGGTCGCGGCGAGGGCCGCTCCGGCGGTCGTGGAGGCCGCGGCGGACGCGATGACGACAAGGACAAGTTCCTTGAGCGTGTCGTGACCATCAACCGTGTCTCCAAGGTCGTCAAGGGTGGCCGTCGGTTCAGCTTCACCGCACTGGTCGTTGTCGGCGACGGCGACGGCATGGTCGGTGTGGGCTACGGCAAGGCCAAGGAGGTGCCCGCCGCCATCCAGAAGGGTGTCGAGGAGGCGAAGAAGTCGTTCTTCCGCGTCCCGCGCGTCGGCTCCACCATTCCGCACCTGGTCAAGGGCGAGGATGCGGCAGGCGTGGTCCTGCTGCGCCCGGCCTCCCCGGGTACCGGAGTGATTGCCGGTGGTCCGGTCCGCGCCGTGCTCGAGTGCGCCGGAATCCACGACGTGCTGACCAAGTCGATGGGATCGGTCAACGCGATCAACATCGTCCACGGCACCATCGACGCTCTCAAGCAGCTCGAGGAGCCGCAGGCCGTGGCCGCACGCCGCGGGAAGGCCCTCGACGAGGTCGCGCCGGCCGCCATGCTCCGCACTATGGAGGACGAGCGGGCCGCCCGTGCGCAGAAGGCAGGTGCATGAGTATGACCACCGTCCGTCAGACCACCCCGAAGAACCTGGTTCCCTCCGACGCCAAGCTGGAGATCACCCAGGTCAAGTCCACTATCGGTGCTCCACCGAACCACCGTGAGACCATCCGGTCGCTCGGGCTCAAGCGCATCGGCCACACTGTGGTCCGTGACGCCGACGCCGTGACCGTGGGCATGATCAACTCGGTGAAGCACCTCGTGCAGGTTGAGGAGGCCAAGTGATGGCACAGAACGACGCTGCCGAGTCCGAGGTTCTGAAGGTCCACGACCTGCGTTCTGCCCCCGGTTCCCGCAAGTCCCGCACTCGTGT
This sequence comes from Nesterenkonia aerolata, assembly GCF_031470965.1. NCBI lineage: Bacteria > Bacillati > Actinomycetota > Actinomycetes > Micrococcales > Micrococcaceae > Nesterenkonia > Nesterenkonia aerolata. The sequence continues at coordinate 82,560 of NZ_JAVKGR010000011.1, forward strand.
GGGCCGCGGTGAGGCCTCGAAGGGCAAGACCGCAGGCCGCGGTACCAAGGGCACCAAGGCTCGCTACCAGGTCCGCGCCGGCTTCGAAGGTGGGCAGCTTCCGCTGCACATGCGCCTGCCGAAGCTGCGCGGCTTCAAGAACCCCTTCCGTGTGGAGTACTCCCCGGTGAACATCGCGACCCTGGCGGAGCTCTTCCCCCAGGGCGGCGAGGTCACTGTGGAGGCACTGGTCTCCCGCGGAGTGGCCAAGAAGGGACGCCCGGTGAAGATCCTGGGCACCGGTGAGATCTCCGTCGCCGTGCAGGTCAAGGCCCACGCCTTCTCCGCATCGGCCGAGCAGAAGATCACCGCTGCCGGCGGCTCCACCGAGCAGCTGAGCCTGACTCCGGCTCAGACCCAGGGCTGAGCCCCTGGTCCTCTGCACTGTGACGGCCCCCGTCCGATCCCGCCGCCCGAGATGTTCGGGAACCCCGGCGGACGGGCGGGGGCCGTCCCGTGTTCCGGCGGCGGACGATGTCCGAGGTGCCGTCGCCGGGCGCTAGGATGGCTGTGTCTGTGCGGTGAGCCGCGCTCCGCCGCTGTCGACGATGTATCACCTCGTGAAGGAGGCCTCTTGTTCAGCGCAATCGCCAGGGTGTTCCGCACACCCGACCTGCGCCGGAAGATCTGGTTCACCATCGGCATCATCACGATCTACCGGATCGGTGCCTTCATCCCGGCTCCCGGGGTGGACTACGGTGCCGTGCAGCAGTGCCTGGCACTGGGCACCACCGAAGGCGGCCTGTACTCCTTCGTCAATATGTTCTCCGGCGGCGCGATGCTTCAGGTCTCGGTCTTCGCCCTGGGGATCATGCCCTACATCACCGCGGCGATCATCGTGCAGCTGCTGCGTGTGGTGATCCCCCGGTTCGAGAACCTTCAGCGTGAGGGGCCGCAGGGTCAGGCCAAGCTGACCCAGTACACCCGGTATCTCACGCTGGGCCTGGCCACGCTCAATGCCACGACCCTGGTCACCATGGCCCGCTCCGGGGCGCTGCTGCAGTGCGATATCCCGATCATCCCGGACGAGTCGCTCTGGACCATCCTGCTGATGATCCTGGTGATGACCTGCGGCGTGGCGCTGATCATGTGGCTCGGTGAGCAGATCACCGAGCGCGGGGTCGGCAACGGGATGTCGATCCTGATCTTCGTCTCCATCGCCGCGGGCTTCCCCGCCGCCATGGGCGAGATCTGGACGACTCAGGGCTGGCGGACCTTCGCCGCCGTCATGGTGGTGGGTCTGTTCACCATCGCCGCAGTGGTCTTCGTCGAGCAGTCCCAGCGCCGTGTCCCGGTGCAGTACGCCAAGCGGCAGATCGGGCGGCGCACTGTGGGCGGCACCTCCACCTACATTCCGATCAAGGTCAACATGGCCGGGGTCATCCCCGTCATCTTCTCCTCCTCGGTGCTGATGCTTCCGCAGGTGATCAGCCAGTTCAATCAGCCGGCGCCGGGGGAGGAGCCCAATCAGTTCATCCAGTGGGTGCAGACCTACTTCCAGTCCGGGGCGCATCCGGTCTACATGATCACGTTCTTCCTGCTGACCATCTTCTTCACGTACTTCTACGTGACGATCACGTTCAACCCGAACGAGGTCGCGGAGAACATGCGCAAATTCGGCGGGTTCATCCCCGGTGTGCGTGCCGGGCGTCCCACGGAGAACTACCTGGCCTATGTGATCTCTCGGATCACCTTCCCCGGCTCGCTGTACCTCGGTGCGGTCGCGCTGATTCCGCTGATCGCGTTCGTGTGGATCGGGGCCAGCCAGAACTTCCCGTTCGGCGGCACCTCCATCCTCATCATGGTCGGCGTGGGGCTCACCACGGTGAAACAGATCAACGCTCAGATGGAACAGAGAAACTACGAAGGGTTGCTGCGATGACACGTATGCTGATCGTCGGTCCCGCCGGATCCGGCAAGGGGACCCAGTCGAAGCGGATCGCCGAGGAGCTGGGGATCGTCGCGATCTCCACCGGTGATATCTTCCGGGCCAACATCAAGGGTGAGACGGAGCTGGGCCGTGAGGCCAAGACCTACGTCGACGCCGGGGATCTGGTCCCCGATTCGGTGACCAACCGGATGGTCGAGGACCGGCTCGCCTGGGAGGACGCCGCCGAGGGGTTCCTGCTCGACGGTTACCCCCGCAACCGCACGCAGGTCACGGCACTGGATGAGATGCTGGGGCGTCTGGGCGTGGAGCTCGACGTCGTCCTGGAGCTGACCGCTGACCGCGAAGAGCTCACGCAGCGGCTGAAGAAGCGGGCGGAGATCGAGGGGCGGCAGGACGACGCCGACGAGTCCGCCATCCGTCGTCGTCTGGAGCTCTTCGACTCGGAGACCGCGCCGATGATCGCCGAGTACGAGTCCCGGGGGCTGCTGCGCCGGGTGGACGGCCTCGGGGAGATCGACGAGGTCAACGCCCGCATCATGGCTGCGCTGAAGGGCTAAGTGCGGGCTGATGTTCTCGCGCCACCGTATCGAGCTGAAGACTGCCGAGCAGCTGCGGCACATGGATGCCGCCGGAAGCATCCTCGCCTCGGCGCTCGACGCCGTCGTCGCCGCTGCCGAGCCAGGGCGTACGACGGCTGAGCTGGACGATGTCTTCGCCGCCTTCATCGCCGAGCGTGGGGCCACACCGAACTTCCTGGGCTACCATGGGTTCCCGCGGCATATCTGTGCCTCGGTCAACGAGGAGGTCGTCCACGGGATCCCCGGTGAGCGGGTGCTGGCTCAGGGCGATGTGCTCAAGGTCGATGCCGGGTGCGTCATCGCCGGGTGGCATTCGGACTCGGCGCGGACCATCGTCCTCGGTGATTCTGCCCGGGGTACGGCGGAGGCCGCCGATGAGCGGCTTTCTGAGATCACCCGTGCGGCGATGTGGCGGGGCATCGCGGCGTTCGCCGAGGCCACCCATATCGGTGAGGTGGGTGAGGCCATCGAGGAGTATGTGCTCGCCCAGCCTGGGCCTCGGCTGGGGATCCTGGAGGACTACATCGGCCACGGCATCGGTTCGGCCATGCATATGGCCCCGGATGTCTTCAACTACGCCACCGGTCACCGCGGGGCGCGGATCCGCCCGGGCACGGCAGTGGCCATCGAGCCGATGCTGGTGCGCGGGGGGATCGAGACCCGGGTGTTGGAGGACGACTGGACGGTGGTCACCACCGACGGCGCCCGGGCCAGCCAATGGGAGCACTCGGTGGCTCGGCACGCTGAGGGGGTGTGGGTGCTCACCGCCCACGACGGCGGCGCCTCCGAGCTGGAGCCCCTAGGCATCACCCCCGTCCCCCTTCCCTAACTCACCACGTTTATCCGAATCCTCTGCGTGATCCGGGCTCTATAAGGGACGGATTCTGCAGAGAGTTCGGATTTTTGTGGGTGAGGGGAGAACGAGGTGCCTCAAGTCAAGTTGCCCGCGAAATGATTCCCGTGCCTCACATAGGAA
>NZ_JAVKGR010000012.1:0-68095 GCF_031470965.1 Nesterenkonia aerolata
ATTCTCAGTTGAGGCACCGAAGGCGTTTCGCGGGCATCTTCCGTGAGTCTCGTCGGAGAATTGCCGGGCGCGTCAGAGTCGGGTAGGGTTGACTGCTGGTTGTCTCTGCGCTCCTCTGTGCCCAGGTACGAGTGTGTGGAGACCTCTGACAGCAACTGAACCAGATCCTGTCGCAGCGCGTACGACGACGGCGACGCCATCATCACACAGCCCTGATCGCCCTCGGCGGTGCGACCCGCCGAGCGGGTCGCCCGGGCGGGATGAGGCCTCACCTCGATGCGTCGCTCCGCCGCAGGGTCGCGAACGGTGTGGAGCATATGGGGAAAAAAGAAGGTGTGATCGAGGTCGAAGGTCAGGTGACCGAGGCCCTTCCGAACGCGATGTTCCGCGTGCGTCTGGAGAATGAGCACGTGGTCCTCGCCACCATCTCGGGCAAGATGCGCCAGCACTACATCCGCATCCTCCCGGAGGACCGGGTCGTCGTGGAGATGAGCCCGTATGACCTCAACCGTGGACGTATCGTCTACCGCTACAAGTGATAAGAGGAAAGCCATGAAGGTTCACCCGAGCGCGAAGAAGATCTGCAGCGACTGCAAGCTGATCCGTCGTCGCGGTGTGGTCCGCGTGATCTGCAAGAACCCGCGCCACAAGCAGCGCCAGGGCTGAGCCCACCGGTTCACGGGCCTCCACGGTCCGGGAACCCGCGGGTGAGGCGCCGGCGCAGAGAAACACAGCTCAACAACGCTGACAGCAGCACAGTCCGTCATGAGCTGGACGGACACACCTCCGGTGACCGAGGGCCGGAGACCTGAGAACACGACGTCACCTCCGACGTCGAGGGGCCGTGCTGCTGAAGACCTTCGGTGAAGAGAAAGAGGAGGACTGCCACGATGGCACGTCTGGCAGGTGTCGACATCCCGCGCGAGAAGCGCACGGTGATCGCACTTACGTATATCTACGGCGTCGGCAAGACCCGTGCAGAGATGGCCGTCGAGGCCACCGGCGTCTCGCCGGACACCCGTGTGAAGGATCTGACGGACGACGAGCTGGTCGCCCTGCGCGACTACATCGAGGGCAACTTCGAGGTGGAGGGTGACCTGCGCCGCGAAGTCGCCGCGAACATCCGCCGCAAGGTCGAGATCGGTTCCTACGAGGGTCTGCGGCACCGCCGCGGGCTTCCGGTCCGTGCCCAGCGCACCAAGACCAACGCTCGTACCCGCAAGGGTCCGAAGAAGACCGTCGCAGGCAAGAAGAAGTAGTTTGCGCTGATCGGAGCCGACCACCGGCTCCGCAGCCGATCAGACCAACTCGGAACACGGAGTACCTATGCCCCCCAAGACACGCGCTGCGGCTCGCAAGCCGCGCCGCAAGGCAAGCAAGAACATCACCCAGGGTCAGGCTCACATCAAGTCGACCTTCAACAACACCATCGTCTCCATCACCGACACCACCGGCGCCGTGGTCTCCTGGGCCTCCTCAGGCGAGGTCGGCTTCAAGGGCTCGCGCAAGTCGACCCCGTACGCTGCGCAGATGGCCGCGGAGAACGCCGCCAAGCGAGCGCAGGAGCACGGGATGAAGAAGGTCGACGTCTTTGTCAAGGGCCCCGGCTCGGGACGCGAGACCGCGATCCGCTCCCTGCAGGCCGCAGGCCTCGAGGTCGGCTCCATCCAGGATGTCACCCCGAGCGCCCACAACGGCTGCCGCCCGCCCAAGCGTCGTCGCGTCTGAGCGGCCTTCTCCCAGCACAGGCTCCCCGCCGCCGTCGCACGTCGGAGGCCCGGTTTCACGCCGGGACCGACGTCGTCGGCGCCGGAGGGTGAGCATCACCATCACTCAAGACTGCGTCATATAGCGGATGCACTCTGAAAGGAACCATCAGTGCTCATTGCACAGCGCCCCACGCTGACCGAAGAAGTCGTCGCTGAGACCCGTTCGCGTTTCGTCATCGAGCCCTTGGAGCCGGGCTTCGGCTACACCATGGGTAACTCGTTGCGTCGCACGCTGCTCTCCTCCATCCCGGGGGCCGCGGTGACCAGCATCCGGATCGACGGCGTACTCCACGAGTTCACCACAGTGCCTGGCACGAAGGAGGACGTCACCGAGCTGGTCCTCAACGTGAAGAAGCTCTCGGTGTCCTCCGAGCACGACGAGCCCGTCGTCGCCTACCTCCGCAAGGAGGGGCCGGGAGAGGTCACCGCCGCCGACATCACCGCACCGGCCGGTGTGGAGATCCACAACCCCGAGCTGCACCTGGCCACGCTCAACGACGACGGCAAGCTCGACATCGAGCTGACCGTCGAGCGCGGCCGCGGCTACGTCTCCGCCGCGCAGAACAAGTCGCTCGACGCTGAGATCGGCCGCATCCCGGTCGACTCGATCTACTCCCCGGTCCTGAAGGTCTCCTTCAAGGTCGAGGCCACCCGTGTCGAGCAGCGCACCGACTTCGACAAGCTGATCGTCGACGTCGAGACCAAGCCGGCCGTCACCCCGCGTGATGCTCTGGCCTCGGCCGGGACGACTCTGGTCGAGCTGTTCTCCCTGGCCCGCGAGCTCAACGTCGCCGCTGAGGGCATCGAGATCGGCCCCTCGCCGACCGATGCCGCCCTGGCTGCGGATATGGCCCTGCCGATCGAGGACCTCGAGCTGACGGTGCGCTCCTACAACTGCCTCAAGCGGGAGGGCATCCACACCGTCGGTGAGCTGGTGGCCCGTTCCGAGGCCGACCTGATGGACATCCGCAACTTCGGTGCGAAGTCCATCGACGAGGTCAAGGACAAGCTGACCGAGCTGGGTCTGTCCCTGAAGGACTCGCCGGCCGGTTTCGACCCCAGCGCCGCACGCTTCCAGGAGGCTGGCGACGAGGACTACGCCGAGGGCGAGCAGCAGTACTGAGGCCCTGGTCGCCTCATCGACTGCGGCACATGACACGAACCGCGCCCACGCCTGATGGCGGGCCTGTGGCGCATCATCCAAGGAGAACGAGACCATGCCTACCCCGAGCAAGGGACCGCGCCTGGGCGGAAGCCCGTCGCACGAGAAGATGATGCTGGCGAACCTCGCTGCCAGCCTGTTCGAGCACCGCTCGATCACCACCACTGTGACCAAGGCCAAGCGCCTGCGTCCCTACGCCGAGCGGCTGATCACCGAGGCGAAGAAGGGCGACTTGGCGGCCCGCCGTCGGGTGGTCGGCAAGATCAGCGCGCAGAACGCCACGAACCAGGCGATCGTCCACGAGCTGTTCACCTCGATCGCTCCGGCGATGGCCGAGCGTCACGGTGGTTACACCCGTATCACCAAGATCGGCAACCGCAAGGGCGATAACGCTCCCATGGCCGTGATCGAGCTGGTCATGGAACCGGTGTCCCCGAAGCAGGCTGTGGTGCAGCAGGCCGAGCAGACGGCGGCCGCACAGGCTCCGGCTGAGGAGACCGTCGAGGAGGCCCCGGAGCAGGAGGTCGTCGAGGAGGCCCCGGAGCAGGAGACTGCTGAGGATGTTCCGGCCGAGGACGTCACCGAGGAGCAGGACGAAAAGTGACGCCGTCGCCGTCGGACTGATCCGGCAGTGAGCTCTGCAGTACGAAGGGCGCCCCGATCCGCAGAGGACGGGGCGCCCTTCCTATGTCCACCCCAGCCCCACCCGGTATCGAGAATCCCTGGCTTTGTGAGTAATCCCGCTGTATGTACCCAGGGATAACTCACAAAGCCAGGGATTCTCGATAGGTAGGGTGGTGGCTATGAGTCCAGCTGCGGAGGGGTCCCCGGTGCGTGTGCGCTTGGACCTCGCCTACGACGGCGGCGCCTTCCACGGCTGGGCCGCGCAGCCCGGACTGCGCACAGTCGAGGGCGTGCTCTCTGAGGCACTGGCCACTCTGATCCGCCGACCGGTCAAGCTGACCGTCGCCGGACGCACCGATGCCGGGGTCCATGCCGCACAGCAGACCGTCCACGTCGATCTCACCGACGCCGAATGGCAGGGCCTGCCACGGCGCAGCGCCGAGGACCCGGCCACTGTGCTCATCCGGCGGCTCAGCGGTGTACTCGCCGGTGAGGACGGCGCCGTCGTCGTCTATGCCGCCCAGCGCGTCGGCACTGATTTCGATGCACGTTTCGCGGCGCTGAGCCGCCGATACATCTACCGGATCGCGGATCACCTCGAGGCCCGGTCCCCGCTACGCCGAGCAGACACCGCCTGGCACCGCCAACGGCTCGACGAACTGCTGATGCACGCCGAGGCCGCTTCGGTGCTGGGCCTGCACGATTTCGGCAGCTTCTGCCGCCCGCGTGAGACCGGTACTACGATCCGCCAGCTGCAGGAATTCACCGTCCGCCGCGACACCGACGGCGTCATCCGCGCCGAGGTGACCGCTGATGCCTTCTGCCACCACATGGTCCGGGCGCTGGTGGGCGCGGTGATGGAGGTGGGGGAGGGCCGTCGCAGCCCCGGATGGCTCGCTGAGCGGCTCGAGACACCCAGCTGGGATGAGAAGGTGCGGCTCGCTCCGGCCCGGGGGCTCACATTGGCGGGTGTGGAGTACCCGCAGGCGGATCAGCTCGCGGCACGTACGGCGCAGACCCGGGCGGTGCGTCGCTGAGCTGCCCTGACGTGCGCTAAGGTGTCTGGGCCGACGAGATCGTCGTAGAACAGATCGTCGCAGAGCGAAGGCGAGGTCCTCATGAACACCCACTCCCACATCGGCGCAGGATCCGGGGCCGGTGACGGCACGAGCCCAGGCGCAGGCCGCAGCTCAGACAACGACTCCGGTGCAGTAGGCGCCGTCGTCTGGGTCGTCATGGTGGCCGCTTTCGGCGGCTTCCTCTTCGGTTTCGACACCGCCGTGATCAACGGCGCGGTCGGCCCCATCCAGGAAGTCTTCGGCCTCACCGACGTCATGCTCGGCTTCACGGTGGCCTCTGCGCTGCTGGGCTGCATGATCGGCGCCTGGGTGGGCGGCTCGCTGGCGGACCGGATGGGCCGCGTCCGGGCGATGCTCATCGCCGCGGCGCTGTTCTTCCTCTCGGCCGTCGGCTCCGGCCTGGCCTTCACCGAATACGACCTCGTCCTCTGGCGTGTCCTCGGCGGTGTCGGCGTGGGGATGGCCTCGGTGATCGCCCCGGCCTATATCGCTGAAGTCGCCCCGGCCACTTTGCGCGGACGGCTCGGTTCGATGTGGCAGATGGCCATCGTCGTCGGGATCTTCGGTGCGGCGCTGTCCAATGCGCTGCTGTTGAACATCGCCGGTGGTGCGGGCCAGACGCTCTGGTTCGGTCTCGACGCCTGGCGCTGGATGTTCCTCATGGAGGCCTTCCCGGCGCTGATCTATGGGCTGCTGGCCACCTCCATCCCGGAATCGCCGCGCTATCTGGTCGCACGCGGTGACGAGGACCGGGCGGCCCAGGTGCTGCGGCAGGTGGTCGGGCTGCGCGGTGAGCAGGAGGTCCAGGCGAAGATCGCCGAGATCGCGCGGACCATCAACAGGGAATCCCGACAGCGTCTGCGTGATCTGCTGGTGGGCGGGAAGCTGATGCCCATCGTGTGGGTGGGTCTCGGTCTGGCGGTCTTCCAGCAGTTCGTCGGCATCAACGTGATCTTCTACTACTCCTCCACGCTGTGGCAGTCGGTGGGGATCCCGGAGGACCAGTCATTCCTCATCCAGGTCATCACCGCCACGGTGAACATCCTGGCCACGGTGGTCGGCATCCTCATCGTGGACAAGGTCGGACGGCGCATTCCGCTGCTCGTCGGTTCAGCCGGGATGGCGGTGACCTTGGGCATGATGGCGGTGGCCTTCTCCCAGGCACAGGTGGCCGGTGACGCCGGCGCCGGCGACGCCGCGGTGACCCTGCCCGAGCCCTGGGGCATCATCGCGTTGGTCTGCGGCAACCTCTTCGTCCTGTTCTTCGGTGCCACCTGGGGTCCCTTCATGTGGCTGCTGCTGGGAGAGATGTTCCCCAACCGGATCCGTGCCATGGCTGTGGGAGTGTCGGCGGCGGCCAACTGGGCGGCGAACTTCATCATCTCCACGATCTTCCCCGCGATGGCCGGGTTCTCCCTGGTCTTCGCCTACGGGTTCTACGCGGTCTCGGCGCTGCTGTCGCTGGTGTTCGTGCTGCTGTGGGTGCCCGAGACCAAGGGTCGTGAGCTTGAGGACATGTCCGATTCCGCCTTCCGCCGCAGCGGGCGCTGAGCACCGCACACTGCGTCGCGGAACCCGCGGGATGATCGCCTGACCGGCGGTGATGGCTGCGATTCGGATGCTGGTGGCGGTGCTCCGCGCGGTCTACCATGAGGACCGACGAGACCTACGGCGGGGATGCCACCGTTCGGTATGGCGGAGCAGCCGTGCCGCAGAGGATGAAAGGCGGCGTGATGACGGCAACAGCTTCTGAGGCTTCCGCTCAGACGGAGTCCCGGGGCGGAGCGCGGGTTCTGATCCAGCGTTTCGGCTCCTTCCTCTCGGGCATGATCATGCCCAATATCCCGGCACTGATCGCCTGGGGGATCCTCACCGCGTTCGTCATCCCGGACGGCTTCACCCCGAACGAGGGGCTGGCGACGATCGTCGGCCCGATGATCCACTATCTGCTGCCGCTGCTGATCGCCATGCAGGGCGGTCGGATGATCTATGAGGCGCGTGGTGTGGTCGTCGCCGGTATCGCCACCTTCGGCGTGATCGCCGGTTCGGACTGGCTGATCCTGCAGCAGTACGGCGATGAGGCGGGCAACTATCAGATCCACATGTTCATCGGTGCGATGATCATGGGGCCCTTGGCCGCCTGGGTGATGAAGAAGCTCGACGGGCTGTGGGAGGGCAAGGTCCGCTCCGGCTTCGAGATGCTGGTTAACATGTTCTCCGCCGGTCTGACCGGGTTCTTCCTCGCCGTCGGCGGGTTCTACCTGCTGGCTCCGGTGGTCAACTGGCTGATGGAGGTGCTCGGCCGCGGTGTGGAGTGGTTGGTGGACACCGGTCTGCTGCCGCTGACCTCGGTGATCATCGAACCGGCCAAGGTCTTCTTCCTCAACAACGCGATCAACCACGGTGTGCTCACTCCGCTGGGGGTCGCCGAGTCGGCCGATATGGGTAAGTCGGTCCTGTTCATGCTGGAGGCCAATCCCGGCCCGGGTGTCGGGGTGCTCATCGCCTATACCGTCTTCGGCGTGGGCGCCGCGAAGGCGACGGCTCCGGGTGCCGCACTGATCCAGTTCGTCGGCGGCATCCACGAGGTCTATTTCCCCTATGTGCTGATGAAGCCGGCTCTGCTGCTCGCCGTCGTTGCCGGCGGCGCCTCGGGCGTGGCGGTCAACGTCGTCTTCGACACCGGGCTGCGCGGCCCCGCCTCGCCGGGGTCGATCCTCGCGATCGGGGCGCAGACCGCTGCTGGAGACTACCTCGGGGTGATGCTCTCAGTGGTGGTTGCCGCCGGTGTGAGTTTCGCCGTGGCTGCGCCTATCCTGCTCGCCTCACGCCGCCGTGACCTGGCTGCCGGTGGCGATCAGTTCTCCGAGGCGGTGGCGAAGACGGAGGCGAATAAGGGCAAGTCCTCTGAGGCGCTGTCCGGGCTGGCCGCAGGCGCGGGTTCCGGCGCGGCGGCTCTGGGCACCACCGTCCCGACGAAACGGATCGAGACCATCATCTTTGCCTGCGATGCGGGTATGGGCTCCTCGGCGATGGGCGCTTCAGTGCTCAAGCGCAAGCTCAAAGAGGCCGGGATCACCGACGTCGCTATCTCGAACAAGGCGATTCCCTCGTTGCCGGGGAACACTGATCTGGTGGTCACCCAGCAGCAGCTCACGGACCGGGCCAGGAGCCGTGAGGCCGAGGCTGTGCATGTCTCGGTGGACAGCTTCATGGACGCCCCGGAGTACGACGACATCGTGCGGCTGGTCCAGGAGTCCCGTGAGGATCAGGGATCAGCAGCGCATCAGGCGCCAGAGGACCGGACGGCCACCGGGGAGGCTCAGACCGCTGTAGTCGCACCGGAGGCCGGCAACACTGAGCAGGTACCTCAGGATGGGCAGGTACCGCAGAATGTGCAGGCACCTCAGGATGTGCTGACTCTGGACCGGGTCCGCATCCACGCCGGGGCGGCCACTCAGGAGCAGGCACTGACCGAGGCGGCGGACATGCTGGTCGAGGCCGGGGCGGAGACTTCGGACTACCTCGAGGCGATGCGTCGCCGGGAGGAGACCGTCTCTACCTTCATGGGCAACGAGCTGGCCATCCCGCACGGCACCAACGACGCCAAAGAAGCCGTGCTCGCCTCGGCGCTTACCGTCTCCCGCTACGACGGCGGCGTCGATTGGGCGGGCAAGCAGGCGACGTTCGTCGTCGGGATCGCCGGTGTGGGCAAGGAGCACCTGACGATCCTGTCCAAGATTGCGCGGCTCTTCTCCGATAAGGAGGCGGTGCAGCGGCTGAAGGCTGTGGAGACCGAAGAAGAGCTGCTGGAGATGCTCAACGCGGTCAATGACTGAGTCCAGGCGGCGGATGCGTCACTGCCATATATGAGCAGAGATGCGGGCAGAGGTGTGAGCAGAGATGCGGGCAAGGGGACCAGCGCACAACGGGAGGAGTTCAGATGAGCAGCGCAGCGACAACGACGACCAAGACGGCGGTGCACTTCGGGGCCGGGAACATCGGACGGGGCTTCGTCGGACAGCTGCTGCACCAGGGCGGCTACCGAGTGGTGTTCTCCGACGTCGCCGCGCCACTGGTGCAGGCCCTGCAGGAGGCTGACTCCTACACGGTCCGCGAAGTCGGTGAGGGCGGCGCTGACCACGTCATCACCGACTTCACCGCGGTGAACTCCGCGGAGGATCCCGAGCGGGTGGCCCGGGAGATCGCTGCTGCGGAGGTGGTGACCACTGCCGTGGGTCCGACGGTGCTGCGGTTCATCGCCCCGCATATCGTCGCAGGTCTGGAACTTCGTGATCCCCAGGCCGCACCGCTGCAGGTCATGGCCTGTGAGAATGCTATCGGCGGCACCGATCAGCTGCGCGGGTTCATCGCTGAGGCGGCAGGGCAGCGCTGGGCCGAGCTGGACTCTCGGGCGGTGTTCGCCAACACTGCCGTCGATCGGATCGTCCCCGGTCAGGGCCCTGCCGAGGGGGCTGCGAAGCGTGGCGGCGAGGCGATCGACGTGGAGGTCGAGCCCTTCTTCGAATGGGCCATCGAACGCGGACCCTTCGGTCAGCACTTGCCGCAGATCCCCGGCGCACATTTCGTCGATGACCTCGGCCCCTACATCGAGCGCAAGCTCTTCACGGTCAACACCGGCCATGCCGCTGCCGCCTACTTCGGTGCGCAGGTCGGGGCGGGCACCATCGCTGAGGCGCTGGACGATGAGCGGGCCGCCGCCGGGGTGGCCGCAGCGTTGGAGGAGACCTCAGCACTGCTGGCGCAGAAGCACGGTTTCAGTGCTGAGGATCTGGCCCAGTACCGGGCGACCATCCTGGATCGCTTCCGGAACCCGGCCCTGCCGGACACGGTGGATCGGGTGGGGCGGCAGCCGCTGCGCAAACTCTCGCGGCACGAGCGGTTCATCGGTCCTGCCGCTGAGGCTGCCGAGCGGGGGCTGTCGACGACGGCTCTGCTCGCTGCCGTCGGTGCGGCCCTGGCCTTCCGCTCCGAGGATGAGCAGTCGGTGGAGCTGGCACGGCTGCTCGAGGAACTGCCGGCAGAGGCCCTCGTCGAGCAGGTCACCGGTCTGAGACCTGAGCATCCGCTGTATTCGGCGGTGCGTGCAGAGGTGGCCGCGGCGCAGGGCTGAGGCCGGTGCAGGTGCTCCGGCGGCCGTCGCGTTGCTCCGAGGGCACCGCACCGGTATAGTAGATCTCTGTTGTGCGTGTCCACTCTCGGGCGCACCTGTGTCGAGGCGGCTCGTTGCATGGCCATCAAGCCTCCATAGGGGTCCGGAGCCTAAGGGCCCGGCATCTTCTCAGCCCTCACCTGGGAAGCCGGACGGCACACTTGCGAAGAACCGGTTCTTCGTCGGAATTCGGGGCGCTCTCACACGTCCCGGCCCGATGAGACCGACCGTAGAACACCGACCGAAGGCATCAACACCGTGCGTACGTACACCCCGAAGTCTGGCGACGCCGACGCTCAGTGGCACATCATCGACGCCACTGACGTTGTGCTCGGCCGCCTCGCCAGCCAGAGCGCCGCCCTGCTGCGCGGCAAGCACAAGCCGACGTTCGCCCCCCATCAGGACATGGGCGACTTCGTCATCATCATCAACGCCGAGAAGGTCGCCGTCACCGGCGATAAGGGACGGAAGAAGCGCTACTGGCGTCACTCCGGCTTCCCCGGCGGGATCCGGTCCCTGAGCTTCGACGAGATGGTCGAGCGTCACCCGACCCGCGCGGTCTACCAGGCCGTGAAGGGGATGCTGCCGCACAATAAGCTCGGCGCCGCTCAGCTGAAGAAGCTGCGCGTCTACGCCGGCCCGGAGCACCCGCACGCGGGGCAGCAGCCGAAGCCGTTCGAGATCAGCCAGGTCGCTCAGCAGTCCTGAGCCGCACCGATACGAGAAGATTTCCAAGGAGAACCGTGGCTCAGAACACTGAAGAGCTCACCGAGACCGAGGAGCTGTCCAGCTACACCTCGGAGTCCGCAGCAGCCCCGGCTGAGACCGGCGAGAGCACTGAGCGTGCCCCGCTGACCGTCGGCGGTGCCGCCGTCGGCCGTCGGAAGAAGGCCCGCGCCCGTGTCCGTCTGGTCCCCGGCTCCGGAAGCTGGAGCATCAACGGACGCAGCCTGGAGGACTACTTCCCCAATAAGCTGCACCAGCAGGAGGTCAACGACCCCTTCACCCTGCTGGGTCTGGAAGGCGCCTACGACGTCATCGCCCGGATCGACGGCGGCGGCCCCTCCGGTCAGTCCGGTGCCATGCGGCTGGGCATCGCCCGCGCACTCAACGGCATCGACCGTGACCACAACCGCCCGGCGCTGAAGAAGGCCGGCTTCCTCACCCGTGATGACCGCGCGGTGGAGCGGAAGAAGGCCGGTCTGAAGAAGGCCCGTAAGGCTCCGCAGTACTCGAAGCGCTGATCCCGCCGGTCCGTGAGGCCGAGGCAGGATCCCGCATGGCACCCCGTCGCTCCGTCAAAGGAGCGGCGGGGTGCCTTCGTCGTGGGCCGGGGCGGCCGGACGCGGAGCGAGCGGACATATACTTGAAAGGCACCTGATGCGCGCCACGGTGTACCTCGTCACTCGTTCTCACCAGGGGGTTCCATGGAGGAAGCCGGTCACCACGAACAGCACCTCGCCTATTACGGCGGCGCCTCGCTCCCCGCGCCGGACAAAGAGGCCTGGCGTGAGGGGTACCCGTACCAGACCAAACTGCGCCGGGCCACCTATGAGAAGCGCAAACGGGCGCTGCAGATCGAGCTGCTGAAGCTGCAGCGCTGGGTCAAAGACTCCGGCGAGAAGGTGCTCATCATCTTCGAGGGCCGTGACGCCGCCGGCAAGGGTGGGGCCATCAAACGGTTCCATGAGCATCTGAACCCCCGAGGCGCTCGGATCGTCGCCCTGGACAAGCCCACTGACACAGAACGCAGCCAGTGGTACTTCCAGCGGTACATCGAACACCTGCCTTCCGGCGGGGAGATCGTCATGATGGACCGCTCCTGGTACAACCGGGCCGGAGTCGAGCGGGTCATGGGCTACTGCACGCCGAAGCAGTATCTGGAGTTCATGCGTGAGACTCCGGAGCTGGAGCGGATGCTGGTCAACTCCGGCATCCGGCTGTTCAAGTTCTGGTTCTCCGTCTCCCAGAGCGAGCAGCTAGCCCGCTTCGCCTCCCGGCAGACCGACCCGGTGCGCCGCTGGAAGCTCTCGCCGACGGATATGGCCTCACTGGACAAATGGGATGACTACACCGCCGCCAAAGAGGCGATGTTCTTCTATACCGACACTGCCGCCGCCCCGTGGACGGTCATCAAATCCAATGACAAGAAGCGTGCCCGGCTGGAGGCCATGCGGTGCGTGCTCAATGCGGTGCCGTATCCGGACAGTGATCCCGCGGTGGTGCACACGCCGGACCCGCTGATCTGCGGGCCGGCTTCGGAGCTGTCGGAGAACGGGGAGACGCTGGGCTCGGCGTTCCCGCACGCGCGCTGAGCACATCGGCTGAGCCCGCCCAGTCGTGGCCATGACCCGTGGCCGCTGCCTGCACCGCTGAGAACCGCTTACACTGGACGAATTATGCCAAGACTCTTCGGAACCGACGGAGTTCGTGGGATGGCCAATGGGCTCATCACCGCCGAGCTCGCCCTGCAACTCTCTCAGGCCGCCGCTGTGGTGCTCGGCCATCGTCGCGCGGAGCCCGGGCGACGTCCGGTGGCCGTGGTCGCCCGAGATCCCCGGGTCAGCGGAGAGTTCATCTCCGCGGCAGTGGAGGCCGGACTGGCCAGCGCCGGTGTGGACGTCCACGACGCCGGCGTCCTGCCCACCCCCGCCGCAGCCTTCCTGGTGGCTGACTCCGGCGCGGACTTCGGGGTGATGATCTCCGCCTCGCATAACGCCGCCCCGGACAACGGCATCAAATTCCTGGGCCGGGGCGGCCATAAGCTCGAGGATGCGGTGGAGGACGAGATCGAGACGGAGATGTCCGCGCAGCCGCAGCGCCCCACCGGCGCCGACGTCGGCCGGATCCGCCGGTTCTCCGACGCCGAGGACCGCTATGTGGTGCACCTGCTGAAGTCGCTGGGGGAGACTTCGCTGCGCGGGCTGAAGGTCGTGTTGGACTGCGCCCACGGCGCCGCCTCCGGCTGTTCCCCGCAGGCGTTCACCGATGCCGGGGCTGAGGTCGTGGTCATCGGTGCGGACCCGGATGGGCTCAACATCAACGACGGATACGGTTCCACCCATCTCGAGCGTCTGCGTGAGACGGTCCAGGAGCAGGGCGCGGACCTTGGCATCGCCCACGACGGCGACGCCGACCGTTGCCTGGCCGTGGACCACACCGGTGAGGTCGTCGACGGTGACCAGATCATGGCAGTGCTGGCGCTGGCGCTGAAGGAGCGGGGCGAACTGCGCGATGACACGCTGGTGGTCACCCTGATGAGCAACCTGGGACTGAAGCTCGGCATGCAGGCCGCCGGTATCCAGGTGGTGGAGACCGCAGTGGGGGACCGGTACGTGCTGGAGAGCATGCGCGCCGGGGGCTACTCGCTCGGCGGCGAGCAGTCAGGACACCTGATCCTCGCTGACTATGCCACCACCGGAGATGGGCTGCTCACCGGACTGCAGCTGGCCTCCCGCGTCGCCGCGACCGGAACCTCGCTGCGAGAGCTGACGGCCACGGCCATGGAGCGCCTGCCCCAGGTGCTGGTCAACGTCGCCGGGGTGGACAAGGCACGGGCGAAGACGGACGAGCAGGTTCAGCAGGCCGTGCGTGAGGCCGAGGCCCGCCTGGGCGAGGCCGGCCGAATCCTCTTGCGGCCCTCCGGTACGGAGCCCTTGGTGCGGGTGATGGTGGAGGCGCGCAGCGCCGACGACGCCCGGGATGAAGCCCAGGTGCTGGCGGAGGTCGTCCGACGGGAACTGGCCCTGTAGCGGTGGACGACGAGCTGCGGGTATGGACGCGGAGGGCTCGCAGTGTGCTCGCAGTTCTCGTCCTCGCGACGGTCGGAGGCGCGCCGACCGCGGCCTGCGCCTCCCCTGAAGATCAGCCGTCCGGTGACGACTCGGACGGACAGCCTGAGGGGAGCCCTGCGCCGGGGACGCCGGAATCTGAGCCTGAGCAGACCGAGTTCACGCTCCTCTCCGCCGGCGACGTGCTGCCGCATACGCCGGTGATCGAGGCGGCACGCCAGCCCGGCGGCGGCTACGACTTCCTGCCCCTGATGGAACCGGTGGGCGAGTGGGTCGAGCAGGCGGACCTTTCCCTGTGCGGCATGGAGGTCCCGGTCCGAGCCGAGGGGCGAGCGCCCAGCGGCTATCCCGAGTTCGGTGCCCCGGATGAATTGGTGGAGGATCTCTCCGCGCTCGGCTTCGACGGCTGCACCACCGCGACCAACCACTCCCTCGACGGCGGCATCGGCGCGTTGGAGCGCACGCTGGACCTATTCGATGAGGCCGGGATGGGGCATGTGGGTACTGCGCGCAGCGCTGAGGAGAGCGAGGCGGCGCAGATGTACCGGCTTTCCCGCGGCGGCCGGGAGATCACCGTGGCGCATATCTCCACGACGCTGCTGCATAACGTGCCGCCGCCGCAGGACTCGTGGTGGGTCACCGATGTGGCGGCTGATCAGCTCACCGCGCTGGCAGCGTCGGCGCGTGACGAGGGCGCTGATCTGGTGCTCGCCTCAGTGCATTGGGGCGAAGAGTACGTCGATACCCCGGGCGCCGAGGAACAGCGTTACGCGGAGCAGCTTGCCGCCGGTGGGGAGGTGGATGTGGTCTTCGGCAACCACTCGCACACGCCGCTTCCGCTGCGCCAGCTCGACGGCGGTCCGGCCGATGAGGGGATGTGGGTGGTCTGGTCGATGGGGAACTTCCTCTCGAACCAGGATGAGCAGTGCTGTGTCCCGCGTACTGCGGTGGGAACGATGGTGCTCGCCGACGTCGAGGCTCCGGCTGAGGGGCGGGTCCGGGTCACTGATCTGAGCTGGACCCCGGTGACGGTGGACCGCACCCACGGCTACCGGGGGATTCTCCCGCTGGCAGAGCTGAACGAGCTGACTGAGCTGACTGACGGGGAACTTCCCGAGGACACCGGGTTGACTGAGGAGCGCGTCGAGACTCGCTACCAGCAGCTCCTTGAGGTGATGGATGAGGACTCTATGGCCACTGACCCTCCGCGAACTGAGGAACCGGTGGAGGTCGAGGTGCTGCCGCGGTCTGACTGACGGTTGTGGCGGCACAGACGACGGCGCCCCGTCCCTCACAGCAAGAGGGACGGGGCGCCGTCGTGAAACGGTGTCGGTCAGGCCTGGGGGGTCTGGCCGCCTGCGCTCGGAGCGGCGCCACCGGTGTTCTGCGCCTTCATGAGGTCGCGGATCTCGGTGAGCAGCTGGACGTCAGGCTCGACCTCGTCCTCCTCGGAGATGCCGAGGCGGCGGTTGCGAGCCTCGATCATCTTGTTCATCGGCATGACCACCACGAAGTAGATGGCCCCGGCGATGAGCAGGAAGTTCACCACCTGCGTGAGCAGCACGCCGAACTGCACGGCGTTGCCGTTGAGCATGACCACGGCGAAGTTGTCGAAGTCGGGGAAGCCGATGAGTCCGGAGATCATCGGCATCAGGACGTTTTCGACCAGCGCGTTGACCACGCTGGCGAAGGCGGCGCCGATGACGACGGCGACTGCAAGGTCGATGACGTTGCCCTGCATGATGAATTCTTTAAAACCTTTAAGCATACTGAACATCATAGACGCAGGGGTGAGTGTGACGGCAACACTTTCAAGTCAAAAGTGAGACGTGTCGCAGTGTGTCCTTGATCTCCTCTGATCCCCGCTGTGGCGGGCTCCATTGCCTTGAGCAACGGTCATCTCGGGAGCACGGGGCGATATTACCTCGACGTCACATTCCTGGTGTCACGGGCGCGTGTTGCGCCCAGCTGCCCTCAGACCTTTCGCAGCAGCACTCGAGACACTGAGTGGTCGCGATCCTTACTCATGACCAACCGGGCACGGGAACGTGTGGGCTGGATGTTCGAGCGCAGGTTCGGCCCGTTGATCCGCCGCCAGATCTCCGTGCCTCGTTCTGAGGCCTCGGCGTCGGAGAGGAAGGAGTACTGATGGAAGTAGCTCTGCGGATCGGCGAAGGCGCCGTGGCGCCAGCGCATGAACCGCTCCACGTACCACTCCTCGATATGGGCGGGCTTGGCGTCGACGTAGATCGAGAAGTCGAAGAAGTCACTCAGCGCCAGCCCCGTCGTCCCATCGGCACGGACCCGCGCCGGCTGCAGCACGTTGAGCCCTTCGACGATGAGCACATCCGGACGCCGGACCGAGATCTCCTCATCCGGGACGATGTCGTAGTACAGATGCGAGTACTTCGGGGCGCGCACCTCGGGCTTGCCGGACTTGACCTCCGCGACCATACGCAGCAGCGCCCGGCGATCATAGGCCTCCGGGAACCCTTTGCGCTCCATGAGGCCACGCCGTCGCAGCTCCGCATTCGGGTAGAGGAACCCGTCGGTGGTCACCAGCTCCACCCGAGGTGTGGAGGGCCAGCGGCGCAGCATCTCCTGGAGCACACGCGCCGTGGTGGACTTGCCCACTGCCACCGAACCTGCCACCCCGATCACGAAAGGCGTCCGGCGGGTGGTGCCGCCGAGGAAATCATTGGTCGCGCTGCGCAGATGCGCCGAGGACTCCACATAGATGGACAGCAGCCGGGACAGCGGTAGGTAGATCTGCTCCACCTCGCCGAGCGAGAGATGCTCGCCGATCCCGCGCAGCCGATCGACGTCGCCCTGGTTCAGCGGCTGCTCGATCGTGTCGGCCAGCCGCGCCCAGGCGCGTCGGTCCAGCTCCACGAAGGGGGAGTAGTGCCCGGTGTCCTCCTCATGCGGCGGCGAGTCGGCCCACGGCGCAGTCTCGACGACGGCGCGGGGTGCGGCGTCCGAGGGGCGCGCAGAGAGGTGGTCGGAGGAGTGCGAGGACACACAGACACGATACGCTATGTGCCATGTGTGGAATCGTCGGATACATCGGTCTGCCGGAGAAGAGCAGCGACCACCAGGCCCTCGACGTCCTCTTGGAGGGACTGCGGCGCCTCGAATACCGCGGGTACGACTCCGCCGGAGTGGCGACAGTCGCCGACGGTGCCGTCGAGACGCGGAAGAAGTCGGGCAAGCTGAGCAACCTGGTCGGTGAGATCGACCAGGCGGCGATGACCCCGGCCTCGGTGGGCATCGGCCACACCCGCTGGGCCACCCACGGCGGCCCGACCGATGAGAACGCCCACCCCCATCTGGGCGACGGCGGCAAGCTCGCCATCATCCACAACGGCATCATCGAGAACTTCGCCGAGCTGAAGGAGAAGCTGCTCGCTGAAGGCGAGACCTTCGACTCTGAGACCGACACCGAGGTCGCCGCGAAACTCATCGGACGGCTCTTCGCGGGTGACGCCGCGGGCGATCTCACCGAGGCGGTGCGTCTGGCCAGCAACGAGCTCGAAGGCGCGTTCACCATCCTGGCCGTCCACGCTGACCAGCCCGACCGCGTCGTCGCCTCTCGGCGGAACTCGCCGCTGGTGATCGGCCTGGGTGAGGGCGAGAACTTCCTGGGCTCGGACGTCTCCGGGTTCATCGACTTCACCCGTGACGCGGTGGAGCTGGAGCAGGACCAGATCGTCACTATCACCACCGACGACTTCCGCATCATCTCCTTCGACGGCAGCCCCGCCGAGGGCCGCCGGTTCCGGGTGGACTGGGATGCCGCCGCCGCCGAGAAGGGCGGCTATGACACCTTCATGGAGAAGGAGATCCACGAGCAGCCCAAGGCTGTGGAGGACACGCTGCTCGGGCGCACCGACGCCGAGGGCCGGCTGACGCTGGACGAACTGCGCATCGACCGGGAGGAGCTGAAGAACACCTCCAAGATCATCGTGCTGGCCTGCGGCACCGCCGCCTACGCGGGCACTGTCGCCAAATACGCCATCGAGCACTGGTGCCGGATCCCGGTGGAGGTCGAGCTCGCCCACGAGTTCCGCTACCGGGACCCGATCATCGACGAGTCCACCCTCATCGTCTCCATCTCCCAGTCCGGGGAGACCATGGACACCCTGATGGCGGTGCGCTACGCGAAGGAGCAGGGCGCGCGGACCCTGTCGATCTGCAACACCAACGGTTCGACGATCCCGCGCGAGTCCGACGCCGTGCTCTACCTGCACGCCGGCCCTGAGATCGCCGTGGCCTCCACCAAGGCGTTCCTGGCGATGATCACCGCCGCCTACCTGCTGGGCCTCTACCTCGGCCAGCTTCGCGGCCAGCTGTTCACCGGCCAGATCAAAGACATCCTCGCCGATCTGCATAAGATCCCCGGCAAGATCCAGGAGATCCTCGACGACGCCGATACGATCAAGCAGCTCGCCGCCGAGATGAAGGACACCCCCTCGGTGCTCTTCCTCGGCCGGCACATCGGCTACCCGGTGGCCATGGAGGGGGCGCTGAAGCTCAAGGAGCTCGCCTATATCCACGCCGAGGGCTTCGCCGCCGGTGAGCTCAAGCACGGGCCCATCGCGCTGATCGAGGAGGGGCAGCCGGTGTTCGTCGTCGTGCCCTCCCCGCACGGCCGGGACTCGTTGCATGCGAAGGTGGTCTCCAATATCCAGGAGGTCCGCGCACGTGGGGCGAAGACGATCTCCGTGGCTGAACGCGGCGACGATGCGGTGGAGAATTTCTCCGAGTCGGTGTTCCACGTCCCCGGGACCCAGCCTCTGCTGATGCCGCTGCTGACCACGGTGCCCCTGCAGATCTTCGCCTGCGCCCTGGCCTCGGAGAAGGGCTACGACGTCGACCAGCCGCGGAACCTGGCCAAGTCGGTCACGGTGGAGTGAGCCTGGAGCGAATCCGGAGTGAACGCTGAGAGGAAGCGCCGATGATCGCGGGGATCGGAGTCGATGTCGTCGACGTCGTGCGCTTCGGCGAGCAGCTGCGCCGTGCCCCGGCTCTGCGTCAGCGGCTGTTCACCCCGGCCGAGCGTGAGCTCAGTACACGGTCCCTGGCCGCGCGGTTCGCAGCCAAAGAGGCTGTGGCCAAAGCACTGGGCGCCCCGGCGGGGATGAACTGGCAGGACTGCCGGGTGGTCCCCGATGCCGAAGGCGCCCCGCATATCGAGGTGGTCGGCACGGTCGCTGCGGTGGCCGAGCGGCGCGGGGTGAGCCGCTGGCACCTCTCGCTAAGCCACGACGGCGACATCGCCACCGCGATGGTCGTGGCGGAGAAGGTCTGAACCGGCTGCCGTGGACGCTGAGGCGCTGACCCCGCTCTACACCGGGGCAGAGGTCCGCCAGGCCGAGGCCCCTCTGCTGGAGGCCGGTGAGGGTCCGCAGCTGATGGCCCGTGCCGCGTGGGGGCTCGCCGGGGAAGTGGCGGTGCAGCTGCGTCACCGCCGGGGCCGCATCTACGGCACCCGAGTCACCGGACTCATCGGACCCGGCAACAACGGTGGTGATGGCCTCTTCGCTCTGGCTCTGCTGCGCCGCCGCGGGGTGGATGCGCGCGCAGTGCTCGTCAGTGACCGTGCCCATGACCAGGGGCTTGCGGCTTTCCGCCAGGCTGGTGGACGGCTCACTCAGAGCATCGACGCCGACGTCGATGTCCTGATCGACGCCGTCATCGGCACCGGAACCTCCGGCGGGTTCGCCCTACCGCAGGTGCCCGGGCTGACGGAGGCGCTGGCCCGAGAGAGCACCGCCGTCGTCGCCTGTGACGCCCCCTCCGGTGTGGATCCGGGCACCGGCGCTGTGGCGCAGGAGGTCATCGCCGCGGATCTGACCGTCACCTTCGGCGGACATAAGCTCGGTCTGATGGTCGGGGCGGGTGCCCAGGCCTCGGGGCGGGTGGTCGTCGTCGACATCGGGATGGCGGGTGAGCTGGCTAGATTCCGTGCTGAGGCAGCGCGCAGCCGGTCCGTGGTCGCCGCAGAACCGGTTACGCCGGCGCCGCGGCGGCAGGACCACAAATATTCCCGCGGTGTGGCCCATGTGGTCGCCGGGTCTCACCGGTACCCCGGGGCGGCGGTGCTCAGCGTGAGGGCGGCGGTGCAGACCGGGTGCGGGATGGTCACTCTGTACGCCCCGGGGCCGGTGGTCAGTCTCGTCACCGCGGCGCAGCCTGAGATCGTCGGGACCACTGCGCCGGAGATTCCCCCGCGGGCCACCGCTGTGGCCGTCGGTCCGGGCATCGCGGAGGACCCGGGGCAGTGCGCGGCGCTGGACTGTGCGCTCGACTGGGCTCAGCGCACCGGTGGGCGGCTGGTGCTCGATGCCTCGGCACTGACGCTGCTGGCTGAACGAGGCGAACAGCTGACGGCCCAGCTTCCGGCCTCCACCGTGCTCACACCGCATCTCGGTGAGCTGCGCGCGCTGATGGAGGCCGCCGGGCGTAAGGATCTGTGTGAGGAGCTTGAGGCGTCTCCGGTCACGGCGGTGGAAGATTTCGCCGGGTATCTGGGCTGCACGGTGCTGCTGAAAGGGGCCAGCACGATCATCGCCGAGCCCAGGAGCCGGACCCTGGTGCACCGGGTGCAGGCCCCGGGGCTGGCCACAGCCGGCAGCGGCGATGTGCTCACCGGAGTGCTGGTCGCGTTGGCTGCCACCGCCGGGCCGAAGGTGCCGCTGGCCGAGATCGCGGCCACAGCGGTGCGGCGCCACGGGCAGGCCGCGTGCCGCCTCGATCCGCAGGGGCGAGGCGGCTTCGGGGCGTCCGCGCTGATCGAAGCCTGCAACGGTGCGGCGATCCGTGCCTCGGCTGGCACCTTCGACTGAGGTGCTGACGACTGAGGTGCTGACCGGCTCGCCTGAGGCGGGATGCCCGGAGAGCCGGTGATGTCAGTGGCGGTCGATAGAATGCCGCCATGACCTCAGCCGATCACCTCGAACGTGTCGCACTCATCGATCCGGCCGCCATCCGTCGCAACGTGGAGACCATCGCCGGATATGTCCGTCCGGCGAAAGTGATGGTCGCGGTCAAGGCGGACGGCTACGGGCACGGGGCGGTCACCGCCGCACGCGCCGCCGTGCAGGGCGGCGCGGATTGGATCGGGGTCGCTCATCTCGCCGAAGCCTTCGCGCTGCGAGACGCCGGCATCGAGGCGCCGCTGCTGGCGTGGCTGCACACCCCGGCCAGTGACTTCGCCGAAGCGGTCCGCCGGGGTGTGGACATCGGGATCTCCGGATGGGAGCTGGAGCCGGTGGCCGAAGTCGCCGAACGGATGCAGACCCCGGTCCACGTGCACTTCAAGATCGACACCGGTCTGGGCCGCAACGGATGCACTGCCGCGGAGTGGCCGGGGCTCATGGCCCGAGCCGCGCAGCTCCAGGAGCGCGGGCTGATCTCCGTGGTCGGGATCTTCACCCACTTCGCCGTCGCCGATGAGCCGGACCGCCGGGAGACCGATGAACAGCTGGAGGTCTTCCGCTGGGCCCTGCAGGCCGCGGAGGAGGCCGGTGTGCGGCCGGCGCTGCGTCATGCGGCCAACACTCCGGCGGCGCTGTCCCGCCCGGACGCGCATTTCGATATGGTCCGCGTCGGCGTGGGCGTCTACGGGCAGAGTCCCTTCGCGGACCGGACGCCTGCGGAGCTGGGCCTGCAGCCGGCTATGGAGCTGCGCACGCGGGTGGCCGGTGTGAAGACTGTGCCAGCCGGGCAGGGGATCAGCTATGGGCTGACCCACCGGGTGGATCGTCCTACAGCGTTGGGTCTGATCCCGATGGGATACGGCGACGGAGTACCGCGGATTGCGGTGGATGCGCCGGTGCGGATCGGCGGCAGGGTCTACCGGTCAGTGGGCCGTGTGGCGATGGACCAGTTCGTCGTGGATCTGGAGGACCCGGAGACTGCCGTGCAGCCTGGAGACGAGGTGGTGCTCTTCGGCGGAGACTCAGGGCTCTCTGCCGCGGACTGGGGTGCTGCCGCGCAGACCATCAACTACGAGATCATCACCCGGATCGGTGCCCGGGTGCCGCGCGTGGTGCTCGATCCCGATGCCGATGTCGACACCGATGTCGCTGCTGCCCCCGGTGGGACCGCTGAGGCGGGCGCATGAGTGAGCCGGAAGCTGGGCCGACGCCGCAGTGGACCGTGGAGCTGGACCTGCAGGATCTGAACGACACGGCCCAGTTGGCCGAGGAGCTGGCCGGGTATCTGCGTGCCGGGGATCTGCTGATCCTCACCGGAGGGTTGGGCGCTGGGAAGACCACGTTCACTCAGGCGCTCGCCGCCGCACTGGGGGTCCAGGGCCGGGTGAGTTCGCCGACCTTCGTGCTCTCGCGAGTGCATCGCGGCACTGATGACGGGCCTGATCTGGTCCATGTGGATGCCTACCGCACCGATGCCGAGGGCTTCGAAGACCTCGACCTGCTCAGCTCAGCAGCTGAGGCGGTGACAGTCGTCGAATGGGGCCGTGGGCTGGCGGAGAAGTCGCTGACCGGTGCTTCCGGCTCCTGGCTGGACCTGGAACTGCTGACCGAGGCCGAAGGGGATGGCGTCGGGTCTGACCCCGCTGACAGCCGAGGCATCGTGACTGATTTCTCCGAGTCGGATGATGATGTTCTGGGTGCTTCACGCAGGGCATTGCTGCGCGGCGTCGGCCCCCGGTGGGTGCAGGCACCGCGTCTCACCCTGCCCCGCCGCTGAGCCGTGCAGCCTCCGCCACAGGTGTCGTAGCCCTCTCTGGTGACGGTCCTCTGAGCCTTGCCCTCATCGAGTCCCCGATTCCTGCGGCGTGTCGGGTCGGAAACGGGGTGAACTGTAGCAGCAATCGGGGATTCGATACAGCGCGGAGCACTACCATGGAGGAGTGCTTCTTGTGATCGACTCTTCCGCCGGTGCCTCCGCCGCCGTCCTGGATTCCGGGGCTGGCCTGAGCACATGGCGCACCGCGGCGACGACCACTCACGCCGAGGTGCTGGCCGCCGGAGTGCGTGACGTCCTCACCCGGGCCGGGCTGGACCCTATGGCGCCGCAGCGTGCGGGATCCGTCCCGTCCTCGGAGCAGGATGGGTCTGCCTGCAGCGCGGGGGAGGGCCTGGCGGGCGTCGTCGTCGGCGTCGGCCCGGGGCCGTTCACCGGTCTGCGCGTCGGCATTGTGCTGGCCCACACACTGGCCGAGGTGTGGTCGCTGCCGCTCTACGGAGTGTGCAGCCTGGACAGTCTCGCCCTCCGTGCGGCGGAGCAGGGCCTCGTCGAGGGCTCCGCAGAGTTCCACGTGGCGGTGGATGCCCGCCGTCGGGAGGTCTACTCGGCACGCTATCGGGTGGTGCCTGATGCGCGGGGCGGCCAGGAGACGTCAGAGTCTCCGGAGCCGCCGGGCGCCGCCGTCGAACGCCTCGAGCCCCCGCAGGTCGGCCCGGCCGCAGCGCTGCCGCAGCTGCCCGTCGTCGGTGTCGGGGCCACGCTCTACCCCGACCAGCTCACCGCCGTGACCGGCACCGAGGACTGGACCGCCGATGCTGCCGAGATCGGCCGGCTCGGTGCGGACCCCGCGCACCGGCTCGCGCCCCAACCGCTGTACCTGCGCGAATCCGACGCGAAGGTGCCCGCGCCACGGAAGCGAGCAGGCACATGAGCCGCCCCGCAGATACCGTCGGCGGCACCACCGGTGAACCCGTACCCGAGACGATCCGAGAGATGACCCCTGAGGACGTCAATGCGGTGGCGGCTCTGGAACAGGTCCTCTTCCCCGTCGATGCCTGGCCCGAGCGGTTCTTCCATCAGGAACTCGCCCACACCGAGACCCGGCGATACTGGGTGGCCGAATCTGCCGCGCCCGGTGTCGGTGCTGAGGACGGGGGCGCTGACGGTGTGGTGCTCGGGTATATCGGGCTCATGTGCGTGCTGCCGTTTGCCGATGTGCAGACCATCGCCGTCGCCGAGTCGGCTCAGGGCCGTGGACTCGGTCGACGCCTGCTGCGGAGGCTCATCGCCGAGGCCAAGCGCCGCGGTGCCGAACAGGTGCTGCTGGAAGTGCGCACAGACAACCACGGCGCCCAAGGTCTCTACCGCAGTGAGGGGTTCGAGGTCATCCACACCCGCCCGCGGTACTACCCCGACGGCGCCGACGCTCTGATCATGCGGCTGCCGCTGCTCGATCTCGAGGCCCCCACCAGCGCGAGCCAGCTGAGGAGTCAGCAGTGACGAGTATCCAGAGCGTGACCGCCCCCTCCACCAGTGCCCCGCTGGTCCTGGGCATCGAGACCTCCTGCGATGAGACCGGCATCGGCATCGTTCGGGGCACCCAGCTGCTGGCGAACACCGTCTCCTCCTCGATGCAGGAGCATGTCCGCTTCGGCGGGGTGATCCCGGAGATCGCCGCCCGCGCGCATCTGGAGGCCTTCGTGCCCACCCTGCGCCAGGCGCTGGACACTGCGGGGGTCACCGTGGAGGAGCTCGACGCCGTCGCCGTGACCTCCGGACCGGGGCTGGCCGGTGCACTGATGGTGGGGCTCTCGGCCGCCAAAGGACTTGCGCTGGCCGCAGGAAAGCCGCTCTATGGGGTCAACCACCTGGTCGCCCACGTCGGCGTCGGGCTGTTGGAGACTGAGGGTGCGGCACCCGCGGGTCTGCCCCCGCACACCGGGGCGTTATTGGTCTCCGGCGGGCACACGGAGGTTCTGCGGGTCGGCTCGCTCACCGAGGACGTCGAGCTGCTGGGCTCGACCATCGACGACGCCGCCGGTGAGGCCTATGACAAAGTGGCACGGCTGCTCGAGCTGGGGTATCCGGGCGGGCCGAAGATCGACGCGCTCGCCGCTGAGGGGGACCCGCAGGCATTTCGTTTCCCACGCGGGCTGACGCTGCCGAAGTTCGTCGGTACGGCGCAGGCGCCGGGGCCGCATCGGCACAATTGGTCCTTCTCCGGGCTGAAGACGGCTGTCTCACGGGCGGTGGAACAGTTCGAGCAGCGCGGCGAACCGGTGCCTCGTGCTGATATCGCCGCCAGTTTCCAGGAGGCCGTGGTAGACGTGCTGACTGCGAAGGCGGTGCGTGCCGCTACCGAGCACGGGCTGTCCACGCTGCTGCTGGGCGGGGGAGTGGCGGCGAACCGGCGGCTGCGTGAGCTGCTGGGGCAGCGCTGTGAGCAGGCCGGTATCGCGCTGCGCATCCCGCCGGTGAGTCTGTGCACCGATAACGGTGCGATGGTCGCGGCCCTGGGCGCGCAGTTGGTGGCCGCGGGAGCTGCGCCGTCGTCGTTGGACATCCCGGCCGACTCCTCCCAACCGGTGGAGCGCATCCGCGCCTGAGCCGCCCCTCCCGGTTGACTCTGGAGTTGGTGCCCTTTTCAGCCGGAAAACGGCCTCAAAAGGGCACCAACTCCAGAGTCAACGTGGGTACGGTGGGTCAGTGGGTTCCGCCTCAGCTGGTGGGGATGAGGCCCAGCAGCAGCGACAGCGCCAGGATGACGATGGAGAAGATCCACATCGGGAAGAACGAATACCGGATGTGCTTGCCGATGTCGCACCCGGTCAGGCCCAGCGCCAGCCAGAGCGCAGCGGCGAAGGGGCTGATGTAGGTGCCGATGATATTGCCGACGAGCACTGCATAGACCACGGCCATCGTATCGACGCCGACCTGCGTGGAGATGCCCTCCACCACCGGCAGCAGCGCGAAATAGTGCGCGTCGGTGCTCAAGACCAGCTCCAGCGGCAGACCGAAGAACCCGACGATCAGATGCAGGTAGGGCACCAGAGCTGCCGGCAGCAGTGTCACCGCATCCTCTGCCAGCGACTCCAGCATGCCGGACTCGCCCAGGATCCCGAGGAAGCATCCGGCCGCGAGGACGATGGCCCCGGTGCCGACGGCGTTACCACCCTGCTGCTTGATCTGCTCCATCTGGTCCGCGACCCTCGGGAAGTTCACCACCAGGGCGCCGCTGAGACCGAGCATGAACGCCAGCGACGGAGGCATCAGATCAGAGATCAGCAGTGTGAGCATGCCCAGGACCAGCACTACATTGGCCCAGTACCGCCAACGCGGTACCTCGAGGCTCTCATCGGCGGAGTCCCCGGTCTGTTTCCTGTGCTGTGAGCCCTCCTCCGGTGCCTCGCCGTCGGAGGCGCTGCCCTGCGAGGGGCTGAGCGATTCCCTGGCTGGGGCATCGCCGAAACCGGTGGAGGCGCGCTGCGGATCGGTGCCGATCCCCGCGCCGACCAGTTCCCGGTCATCGCCGGTGGCCTCACGCAGGATGCGGATCCGACGCTGCTCACGCAGGCCCAGGAGCACCGCCATGATGACCAGCAGCACCAGACCCAGGATCTGCACCGGGATCAACCCGCGCCACAGGTTGATCGGGTCCTCACCGATCACTGCCGCGGCGCGACCGACCGGCCCACCCCAGGGCAGCATGTTCAACACGCCCATACTGGTCGCTGCCAGCAGAAGCAGCAGGTACGGGCTCATGCCCAGTGCCTGGTAGAGGGGCAGCAAGGCAGGAATGGTGATCAGGAACGTGGAGGCTCCGGCGCCGTCGAGGTGGCAGATCGTGGCCAGCAGCACCGTGCCGACGGCGACGGCGACGACGTTGCCGCGGGTGATGCGCACGGTGAACCGGACGAGAGGGTCGAAGAGCCCGACCTTGTTCATGATCCCGAAGAACAGGATCGCGAAGATGAGCATCACCGCGACGTCGAGCACTGAGGCGATGCCTTCTCCGAAGAAGTCTCCGATCTCGGCGAATGAGAACCCGGCCGCCAGCGCTCCGGCGACGGGGATCACCGTCAGGCCGACGATGGGGGCGATACGGCCGAGGATCAGCAGAGTCGTCATCGTGGCGATGACTGCCAGGCCGATGATGCTGAGCATAGTCGTCTCCTGTCAACGAAAAGAAAGCCCAAGGGAATGTGATCTGTATGACAGCGTGGGGCATGGGGGATGGGACCCAGGCTTTTAGTCCCCCGGAGGTCATAGTGGTCATACTGGTCTCAGCACGGCGGAGAGGGGTGCGATGACGGTGAAAGAGGGTTCCACAGCTGGAGGCAGGCGCTCCGGCCGCCGGGTCGCGCCCCTGACCCGAGAGCTGTTCCTCTCTGTGACCGTGCTGCTGACCTTCGCCGTGCTGATCGTCAGCGCGTTCTGGGCTGTGGCCCAGTATCGCGACGTCCGTGACCACTACGAACACCGGGCGCTGGCCGTGGCCGAATCGGTGGCGGCGATGCCGACGGTGGCCGAGGCCCTGACCCAGGAACCCGACCCCTCAGAGGTGCTGGCCCCCTTGGCGGAGACCCTGCGCACCGCCTCCGGCACCGAATATGTGGTGGTCGTCGATGCTGAGGGGATCCGGCAGTCCCATCCCGACCCGTCGGCCATCGGCCAACGGCCGGTACTCGACCCGGCCCCGGTGCTGGAAGGTGAGACGTGGACCGGCGTCGAACACGGCCCGGCGGGCATGACGCTGCGCGCTCGCGTGCCGGTGACCGACCCGCAGACCGAGGAGGTCATCGGGTACGTCTCCGTCGGGTTCCTCGCGTCTCAGGTTGCTGGAGCCTCCTGGGAGGCCGTGCCGCTGATCTTCGCCTCGGCGCTGTGCGTGCTCGGCGTCGGAGTCCTGGGGGCTCTGGTGATCTCGCGGCGGATCAGGCGCAAGACCCACGGACTGGCGCCGGAGGAGATCACGGCGCTGCTCGATGCCCGGGAAGCGGTGTTCCACGCCATCGGGGAGGGGGTCGTGGCCACTGACGGGGCAGGCCGACTGACTCTGGCCAACCGCGCGGCCCAGAGGTTGCTGGATCTGCCTGCGGATCATCTGCAGCGCACCGCCGCGGAGCTGGACCTTCCACCGAGCCTGCAGCGGGTGCTGGTGGAGGGATCTGCGGAGCATGATGAGGTGGTGAGCTTCGGTTCGCGGGTGCTGATCTGCCGTCGGCGGCCGGTGCGCATCGACGATCGGCAGAGCGGGTCGGTGGTGACCGTCCGTGATCAGACCGAAGTGGCCCAGCTGAGCCGACGGCTCGACGGGGCACACACGGTGACCCAGGGGCTCAGGGCCCAGCGCCATGAGTTCGCCAACCGCCTCCACACGCTCTCCGGGATGCTGGACCTCGGTGCGGTAGACTAGGCCCGGGAGTATCTCGCCGATCTGGCCACCAGCACCTCGCGGGTCGATGCCGACGTCGTCGAACGGCTGGAGGAGCCCTCGGTGGCCGCCTTGGTGCTGGCGAAGATGGCTCAGGCCGATGAGGCCGGATGTCAGGTGACGTTGTCTGCGCTGAGCCTGCTCCGGGACGGGCTCGCTGCCGATCTGCGTGATGACGTGTTGCTGGTGGTGGGGAATCTCGTCGATAACGCGATGGAGTCCGTGGGTCCGGGTGGTGCGGTGGAGCTGCTGGTGCGTCAGCACAGCGGTGGTGCGGGGGAGCACGGGGTCCTGGCAAGGGCGGAGGGTGTCTCAGAGGGTGTTTCAGACGGTGTTTCAGCGGAGGGGACCATCGAGATCCGGGTGATCGATGACGGCCCCGGCGTCCCGGAACATCTGCAGGAGTCGATCTTCACCGCCGGGGTCTCCACCCGATCCGATGACGGCCGCGGGCTCAGGGGGATCGGCCTGGCGCTGGTGGCGCGGGCCTGCGAGCGTCGGGGCGGGGCGGTCGTCTGCGAATCCGACCGTGAGACGGTGTTCTCGGCGTTCTTGCCGGTGACACGGCCGGCCGGAGACTCTGCCCAGCAGTCTGGGGAGCTGCCGAGCTAGGGGTCTGCACAGAAGGAGGGTCATGTTCTCGGTAGTGATCGTTGATGATGACGTCCGCGTGGCGCGTAATCACCGTGAACTGGTTGAGTCTGTTCCGGGATTCGAGGTCTCGGCGGTGGTCCACACGATGGCTGAGGCCTTGGCGGTCATTCCGGCGAAGCGGCCGGATCTTGTGCTGATGGACCTCTATCTGCCCGATGGCCGGGGCATGGACCTGATGAACCGGCTGCGTGATCCTCGGATGCGTCAGTCCTCCGGGCGTGTGGATGTGATCGTCGTCAGCGCGCTGCGGGACATGGAGCACGTGCGGGAGGCCTCCTGGCTGGGCGCCCTCTACTACCTCATCAAGCCGTTCCCTCTGGCTGCTCTGCGTGATCAGTTGGAACGCTATGTGGGGATGCGGCGTCGTGCCGAGGCCGGCGGGCTGGCGTCGCAGGCCGACGTCGATGGGATCTTCGCGGCGATGAAGCCTCAGCAGAAGGCGCAGCTGCCCAAGGGTATGGCCGCGCCGACGATCGATCTGGTCGTCGATACGCTTCGTGAGGCCGGGGAGGATCTCTCCGCGTCAGAGGTGTCCGAGCGCACCGGGCTCGCCCGAGTGACGGCGCGTCGATACTTGGAGCATCTCTGTGCGGAGGGCCGGGCGGAACTGGGTCTGCGCTATGGCTCGGCGGGCCGGCCGGAGCACCGCTACCGCTGGACGGCATGACCCGTCCCCTGCCCCCTCCCGGTTGACTCTGGAGTTGGTGCCCTTTTCAGCTGAAAAACGGCACCAAAAGGGCACCAACTCCAGAGTCAACGTGGGGTGGGTGCGGGGTCGCGCGGTGTGGGGTGGGGCGGTGGGGCGGAGTTACAGCTCGTGGCGGATCGAGCGGCGGGTGAGGTCCGTGGAGTCTAAGACGACGCCGCGCAGATCACCGCCCTGCGCGGCGGCCACCCGGCGCTGCCGCTGGTAGCCGACCTCCCCGGCCATCATCGTGCGCACCCCCGCCAGCTCCTCATCGCAGCCCAGCTTCTCCGCGATCGGGGCGAGGTCTTCGAGCACCTTCTCGAGATGCTCGGTGACCAGCATCTCGTCGCCGTCGGCGTTGAGGATGATGATCGCCTCCATCCCGTACCGAGCCGCCCGCCACTTATTCTCCTGGGCGTACCACTGCGGCATCCGCGGGGTCTCGCGGCCGGCCTCCAGATCCTCCACAGTGCGGTGGACCAGGCACTGCGTCAGCGCGGCGATCGCGGCGATCTCCTCCAGAGTGGCCAGCCCGTCGGCGATGCGCATCTCCACAGTCCCCAGCCGCGGCACCGGGCGGACATCCCACCGGACCTCGGTGACGTCATCGATCACCCCGGTGCGCAGCATGTCCCGCACATAGGTCTCGAACCCGCCCCAATCAGACAGCTGGAACGGCAGCCCGGCGGTGGGCAGCTGCTGGAACATCAGCGCCCGCTGTGAGGCATAACCGGTGTCCTCACCCGACCAGAACGGTGAGGAGGCCGTCAGCGCCTGGAAATGCGGGTGGAAGGCTGTCAGCGTGTTCATCGCCGGCACCGCGTAGGCGCGGCGCTCGAGCCCGACGTGGACGTGCACCCCGTAGATCACCATCTGCCGGCCCCACCACTGGGTCCGGCGGATCAGCTCGGCATAGCGTTCCTTATCCGTCACCGGCTGCTGACGGGGCGCGGCGAAGGGGTGGGACCCCTGGGAGTACAGTTCGACGCCGAGTGGTCGGCAGATCTCCTCCACCAGCCCGGCCACCTGGCGGAGCTGGGCGATGCCCTCACCCACGCTGCGGCAGACATCGGTGATGACCTCCACCGTGTTGGTCAGCAGCTCCTGCTTCACATAGGGGTGGTCGTCGTCGGGGCCACAGCTGGGTTCGGCACGCCGGCAGGCCTCGAGGACCTGATCAGCCACCGGGCGCAGGTCACCGGTGTGGTGATCGACCAGAGCCAGTTCCCACTCAAGTCCGAGTGTGGAGCGCTCCGATCGGGCGAAGGGCAGTTCCATGGGCTCATCCTCGGTCGGTGCAGGGCCTTGCCGCCCCGCCGGGTGAGGAAAAGTACGCCCGGAAGGTGCAGACAGTTCAGAATACTCGCAGGTCGCCCCGATTCGCTGGTACGAGGGCTACTCTGGGTCGCATGCTGAAGACCTCATGTGCTGACACCTCCAACGCCGCTGCCGCACCCCGGTCCGTAGCGCTCGCCCGCCGGCGTCGCGGCTATGCTGCGCTGAGCCTGGCCGCGCTGCTGCTGGTCACCGCCTGCGCCGACGGCGACGAGGCCACTGAGGAGGGCACCGACGATGGGCAGACGGCGGAACAGGGCGAGAGTGCACAAGGCGAGAGCGCACAGGGTGAGGGGGATGACGCGGACGATGACGGCGCAGAGGTCGAGGCCGCACTGGCCGGGCCCTCCGCCGAGCACCGTGACGAAGCCGAGGAGCTGGTGGCACAGATGTCGCCGGAGCAGAAGGCAGGGCAGGTGCTCGTCGGGGAGTACTCCGGCACAGACGCCTCCCAGATGGCCGGGCTGATCGAGGAACTGCACCTGGCCGGGGTCATCGTCATGGGTGACAACGTCCCCACCGAGGGCTCGGAGGCGGACCTCGAGGCTCTGGCCTCGCAGATCGAGACGATGCAGGAAGCCGCCTCGGACCGCAGCTACCCCGCGATCATCTCCGTCGATCAGGAGGGCGGGCTGGTCACCCGCATCGGGGAGCCGCTCACCGAATGGCCGACCCCCATGGCCTACGGGGCCGCCGCGCAGGGCGGGCATGACGACGCCGTCGCCACGGCTCAGCAGGGGCATACGGCGATGGGCCGCGAGCTCGCGGAGCTGGGTTTCACTGTGGACTTCGCGCCGAACGGCGATGTCACCGTCGGCTCCGCCGATCCCACGATGGGCAGCCGGGCCTTCGGCGCTGACCCGGAGATGGTCGCTCAGCTGAGCATGGCCGGGCTGCGCGGTTTCAGCGAGGCTGGAGTCGCCGGTTCGATGAAGCATTTCCCCGGGCACGGCTCTGTGGAGGACGATTCCCACCACACGCTGCCGGTGCAGGACAAGAGCCTGGAGCAGTTGTGGGATGAGGATTGGCTGCCCTTCCGTGAGGCGGGTGAAGAGGGCGCGCCGATGGTGATGGTCGGGCATCTGGAGGTTCCCGCGCTCGAGGAGGGGGTGCCTTCCTCGTTGTCCTCGGTGACCTACTCGCAGCTCCGCGGCACCGGGTTCGACGGGGTGGCGGTCACTGATGCACTGAACATGGGTGCGATCGTCCAGCAGTATGGTGCCGATGAGGCCCCTGTGCAGGCCCTCGACGCCGGGGCCGACCTACTGCTGATGCCCTCGGACATCCGCGGGGCGCATGAGGCGATCCTCGCAGCGCTGGGCAACGGGGAGCTGGAGGAGCAGAAGCTCGACCAGGCCGCCCAGCGGGTGGTCGCGATGATGCTCTGGCAGCAGGATCTGGCCGCCGGCGAGCTCGCCGGCGGCCCTCGCAGCGGTGCTGGCTCAGACGTCGGCTCAGATGCCGGTGAGCAGGACGAGACTGGTGCAGTGGCTCCGGATCAGCGGAGCCTCGGAGTCAGCCGGGATGCGGTGACTCTGGTCGAGGGCGAATGCGGCGCCGCGCTGGTGGGTGATGAGGCCGATGATGAGCAGGCCGCGGCGGGGATCGAGATCATCGGTGGGGATGAGGAGGACCGCGCACGCCTGACCGAGGCCGCTGAGGCGGCCGGGGTGGACGTGGGAGCGGGTGGCGTCCAGGTGCACCTGTTCTCCGGTGCCCAGGGGTCAGCCGGAGGCGACGTCGCCGTCGCGCTGGAGCGCCCGGAGGCGCTAGCCGGTGCGGATGCCCCGGTCCAGATCGCGCTCTACGGGGACACTCCGGGTTCCTTCGAGGCGCTGATTGAGGTGCTGGAAGGCCGTGAAGCCCCCGGCGCACTGCCCACTGCGGTGGGTGAGCACGAGGTGGGTCACTCCCGCTGCGCTGAGTGAGGTACTTCGGCTCGCACCGCCGGTGGCAGGAGCAGTGTGTGTGTGGCAAAGATCAGTGTGTGGCAAGGAGCAGTGTTAGGACCGGTGCGCGCGCAGATCCACCGTGGTTTTTCCGCGAGATGACCCGGCGCTGCGGTACAGGGCCTGATGCGGTGCCTCGCGGGAGGAGCTGCGCTTGCCCGAGCGGCACCAGGCCACCTGGGCGTCGAGGATCTGCAGCACCTGGCCGATCGCGAGCTCTCCATGGCTCGGTGGCACCGGTGGTGTCCGGCGGATCGCCGCTGAGGTCGCCAAGGTGTGCCTCAACGCCGCCCATTGTGCGGCATCAGGTGGTGCGCAGAACGAGTTCCCCAGAGACATCGCGCCGATCCGATGCCCCTGATCATTGCGGAGCACGGCCCAGAGGCCCGCGCTCTGCCGGGTGAACTCCATCCGCGCCACGGCGGCGAAGGGGTACCTGTGACGGCGCGTCGTGAACTCGCCCCGGGGGAGGTCGAATCGCAGGCGGGGGATCAGCAGCGCACGAGTACCGAGGAGCAGGGCCACGCCGCAGCCGATGATCAGCGGCCACTGTGCCGGAGGTGCCGCCTCACTTCCCGCTCTCGGGACGGCGATGATCACCGGGCCGGCCAGGATGATGACTGCGAGCGTGATCCAGAACCATATACTGACGCCGCGGTTGCCCCGCACGATCGGCGGAAGCTGCTCGTCGGTCATAGTGAGGGCCTTTCTGGGTGGGACGCTGAGTCCGTCATGACCACAGCCTGCCACAGTGGCCAGTCTCGTGATGCAGCTCACTTCAGGACCGGCTTGATTAGGTGAGGGTCATGTTGTTTAATTACTTCAGGACGACCTGAAGGGTGGACTTCGGCGGATGTCGGAGGTCAGCCTTCTCGTCGCCGGCAGATCTCCCGTTCGGCGGGTGCGAACGTGATCGGGAGACCGGCACAGTGCTCTGTGTCTTTCTTGGGTGCGACAAATGAATACGACAGTGGCGGGGCTTGGTGCGAGGCCCCGCCACTGCTATGTCAGTCCCCAGTGCGGTCTTGGCCTCACTGCGACGTCAGCTTCACTGCGACGTCAGCCCAGGGGCTCGACGACGGCGACGATCCGCTGATCTGCCACCCGAGTCACCACCAGAGTTGCTGCTCTGGCCTGTGCCCCGCGGCGTCGCGGCGGCAGTATCTGCTGGCGCAGCCGTTCCGGCGTGATGTCGACTCCGCGCTTCTTGATCTCCACGCGGGTCACCTCCTGCTCCGCAGCCCACCGTTTCAGCGTCTTGACGTTGAAGGCCATGGTCTCCAGGATCCGATAGCCCCGCGCCAGTCCCTGGGCTTCAGGCGGTGCCTGGGTGTCCTCGGTAGTGCAGAAATAGGCGATATGACGGTCCAGCAGCCACCCGCCGAACAGCTCCGCGCAGTCGGCGACCAGCCCTGCCCGGATGACCGCCCCATCAGGTTCCCAGAGGATTCCGTGCAGGCCGTCAGGGCCGCTGGGCGCGCTGGCCGGGGTTGGATCAGTTCCCCTCAGGTGGGGGTTCGCTGGGTCTGGTTCCGCTGAGCCTGATTCCTGTGGGCTGAAGTCCGTTGAGCTGGTGAGCTCCACTGCCGGCTGGCCCTGGCGCAGCACCGTGGCCGCGCGCCGGACCCCGGGGCGGGTGAGGGTGCCGAACCACAGGGCCACTTCGACGACGTCGCCGTCGATGCTGACCCATTCAGCCTCACAGTCCCGGGGGATCTGCTCGTGGGCGATCCCGGGGCCGAGCTTGACTCCTACCGGATGCCCTGCGGCGGCCAGATCCTGTGCCAGGCTCAGCGGAGGCGAGAAGGTCTCCGGATCGCTGAGCCGATGGGCGGCACCGTCGGCGCTGCGGGCGGCATGCGGGTCGCGGCGGGCGGGGTCCAGCCATAGCCCCAGCTCAGCTGCGGGTTCGCTCGGCTCAGCAGGGGAGGCTTCGGGTGAGGCTCCAGGTGAGGGGTCAGGGAAGGCGCGGGGTAGCTCTTCCGTCAGGAACTCTTCGGCTGTGCCGTGGCACACCTGGGCCTCGGGGAAGGGGGAGAGGTTGATCGTGGCTGCGGCCGCAGTCGTCTCATCGGATTCTACGGCGATGACCTGGAGTCCCGATGCCGCCGCGGCCAGGGCGTCTCCGCCGATCCCGCAGCCCAGGTCCGCCAGTGTGGTGATCCCTGCGCGGTGGAATCGTCGGGCATGCCGGGCGGCCACATCGAGCCGAGTGGCCTGCTGCAGCCCGTCCTCGGTGAAGAGCATGCGGGCGGCGAACTGGCCGAACTTCGTCGCAGCCGCGGCGCGTAATCGGGATTGGGTGAGCGCGGCGGCTACAGTCTCGGCGGGATGGCCCTGCCGGCGCAGCCGCTGGTTCAGCGTGAAGCTCTCGTCGGCGTCGTAGGACGGCAGGCTCGCGAGCAGCTCCCAGCCCTGGGTGGTCAGCACCGGGGCCAGCAGTGAGGGCGGCGAAGCGGTCGAGTCTGACATGCCTGACAGCCTATCGGCGCATGTCCGGCACGGCAGATGTCATGTGCGAAGGGTGTGACGTCACAGAGTTGCACCGGTGAAGAAATGCACTTAGTGTCTATTGAGCTTAGGCAACCCTTATGTCACTCGGAATCGCCGCAGAATGCATCAGCATGATGTGATGTATCACGCTGGTCGCGTCCTCGTCGGTCGATCCTCGCCCTGAACAGGAGTCCACGTAAATGCCCACTCTTGAGTTCTCCCGCCGCCGCGCGGCCCTGCTCTCCACAGCTACTGCCGCCGCCCTGCTGCTTACCGCCTGCGGCTCGGATAGTGACTCCGACGCCGAAGAGGACAACGGCAACGAGGAGGCCCAGACCGAGGTCACCGAGATCGAGGACGACCACGGCACCCAGGAGCTGCCCGAGGACCCGGACTCCATCGTCGCCACCGACAACCGCTCTTTCCGCACTCTCGAAGAGTTCGGCGTCGAGCTCACCGCCGCTCCGCAGGACATCATGGACCCGGAGACCCACAGCTACGCCGAGGACGAGGACATCCTCAACCTGGGCAATCACCGTGAGCCGGACTTCGAGCAGCTCGTCGCCGCCGAACCGGACCTGATCATCAACGGCCAGCGCTTCGCCCAGTACTACGAGGACCTCGAAGAGTACGCCCCCGACGCCACCATCGTGGAGTTCGAGCTGGACGAAGAGGGCGACGAGACCCTGGACGAGAACCTGATCCACAAGACCGAAGCCCTCGGGGAGATCTTCGGCGAGCAGGAGGCCGCCGAGGAACTGGTCACCGCGTTCCAGGACGAGATCGACCGGGCCACCGAGGCCTACGACGGCGAGTCCACGGTGATGGGACTGGTGACCTCCGGCGGAGACATCAACTACGCCGCTCCCTCTGTCGGCCGCGCGGTGGGCCCGCTCTTCGACATGGTGCCCTTCGAGCCGGCCCTCGAGGTCGACGACGCCTCCACCGACCACGAAGGCGACGACATCTCCGTCGAGGCCATCGCCGACTCCAACCCGGAGTGGCTGATCGTCATGGACCGTGACGCGCGGATGAGCGGTGACGAGGGTGAAGAGTACAGCCCCGCCCAGGAGCTCATCGAGGAGTCCGAGGCCCTGCAGGACGTCCCCGCCGTGCAGAATGATCAGGTCATCTACATGCCCGGCAACCTGTACCTGACCGAGGACATCCAGGCCTACACCGAGGCGCTCGCCAGCATCGCCGACGCCATGGAAGAGGCCCAGGACCAGTGAGTCCGAATCTGAGCTGAGGCCCCGAGCTGCGGCTCGGGGCCTCAGCTGCGCCCCTCGCACCGGCGCCCGACCGACCCCCTGACGCACCAGACCCGGAAGAACCCATGTCGAGCACTGAACACGCCGACCCGGCAGACAGCCCCGAAGCACACGGAGAAGCTGAGACTGCTGTCGTTCGCGCGCCCCGGAGCACGTTGGGCACCGGCGAGACCGGACTCAGCGGAGAAGCCTCCCCGGGCCGTGAACGCGGATCCCGCGGACGCCGGCTGTTCACCCCCGCCCTGCTCATCGGCCTCGCCGTCACCCTCGGACTGCTGACCCTGTCACTGATGGTCGGCCAGTACGACATCTTCGGTGAGGGCGGGTCACGGATGTTCGGCATCACCCGTATCCCACGGACCATCGGGCTGATCCTGGCCGGGGCCTCGATGGCGATGTGCGGGCTGATCATGCAGCTGCTCACCCAGAACCGGTTCGTCGAGCCGACCACCACCGGCACCACCGAATGGGCGGGACTGGGCCTGCTGCTGGTGATGATCCTGGTGCCCTCGCCCTCCCTGACCACCCGGATGCTCGGTGCCGTGATCATGGCCTTCATCGGCACGATGATCTTCTTCCTCTTCCTGCGCCGGGTCTCGCTGACCTCCTCGCTGATCGTGCCGATCATCGGCATCATGCTCGGTGCGGTGGTCTCTTCCGTCTCCACCTACATCGCGCTGATGACCGAGCAGCTGCAGAACCTGGGCATCTGGTTCCAGGGGTCCTTCACCTCGGTGATCCGGGGGCAGTACGAGATCCTGTGGGTGGTGCTCATCGTGGCGGTGCTGGTGTTCATCGTCGCCGATCAGTTCACCGTGGCCGGACTGGGTAAGGAGACAGCCACCAACGTCGGGCTCAATTACGCCGTCGTACTGTTCATGGGCACCGCGATGGTCGCCTTGGCCACCGGGGTCACCGCCGTGGTCGTGGGCACCCTGCCGTTCTTGGGGCTGGTCGTGCCGAACATCGTCTCGCTCTTCCGCGGTGATGACCTGCGTTCCAATCTCCCCTGGGTGTGCCTGGTGGGGATCTGCGTGGTCACCGTCTGTGACCTCATCGGCCGCACGATCCGCGCGCCCTTCGAGATCCCGGTCGGGCTGGTGCTGGGACTCGTCGGGTCCATCGTCTTCGTCGGGCTGCTGCTGCGCCAGCGCCGCAAGGGAGGGCTGGCCACATGAGCCTGCTGAGCCGTTCCCCCTCCCGTGAGGCTGCGCCGCAACAGGCCGAGACCGCAGGTCACGCACCGCAACCCCGGGGCAAGGCGCCCCGGCGGCATTCCGGCCCGCTGCCCGACCGCGGGCACGCGCTGCGCTACTGGATCATCATGGCGGTGCTGATGCTCTGCGCCGTGGGCTTCACCTTCGGCATCCTCGCCTGGGACAACCCCATGGAGGTGGGCAGCCGCGGATTCTGGCTCATCGCCCGGATGCGCGTGGAGACAGTCATCGTCGTCGCCGTGGTCGCCCTCTGCCAGGCGATGGCGACGGTGGCCTTCCAGACGGCGACGAACAACCGCATCATCACCCCCTCGATCATGGGGTTCGAATCGCTGTACGTGGCCGTGCAGACTGCGATGGTCTTCCTCTTCGGCATCACCGGGGTGAGCATGCTCATCGGTGTGCCGCAGTTCTTCCTGCAGGCCGGGGCGATGGTGGTCTTCGCCATGATCCTCTATACCTGGCTGCTCTCCGGGCGGTTCTCCAACATCCACATCATGCTGCTGGTCGGTGTGGTCATCGGCGGTGGGCTCGGTTCGCTCTCGACATTCATGCAGCGGATGCTCACCCCGTCCGAGTTCGATGTGCTCACCGCCCGGTTCTTCGGGAACATCGGCAACGCCCGCACCGAGTACCTGCCGTATGTGATCCCGATCGTGCTCATCGTCGGTACGGTGCTCTGGCTGCGGGCGAGCCGGCTCAACGTGGTCGCCCTGGGGAAGAACACCGCGAACAACCTGGGGCTGAACCATAAGCGGGAGCTGATGGTCATCCTGGGGCTGGTCTCGGTGCTGATGGCGATGACCACCTCGCTGGTGGGGCCGATGACGTTCCTCGGCTTCCTGGTGGCCACGCTGGCCTACACCTTGGCTGACACCTATTCGCATCGGATGCTGTTCCCGATGGCCGCGCTGATCGGCTACGTGGTGCTCACCGGCGCCTACTTCGTGATGCGCCATATCTTCTACGCCCAAGGCGCGGTGACGATCATCGTGGAGCTGGTGGGCGGTCTCGTGTTCCTGTTCTTCATTCTGCGGAAGGGTCGCCTGTGATCAGTCTGAGCGAGGTCACCAAGGGCTACGGCTCCGAGGTCCGGATCGGTCCCGTCGACGTCGAGATCCCCTCCGGGGGGATCACTGCGCTGGTCGGTCCCAACGGTGCTGGGAAGTCGACGATCCTGACGATGATCGGCCGGCTGCTGGACTTAGACACCGGGACGATCACCGTGGCCGGGCACGATGTGGTCAACACACCCTCGAAGGCGATCGCGAAGAACCTCTCGATCCTGCGGCAGGAGAACCATTTCGTCACCCGGCTGACAGTCCGCCAGCTGGTGGGTTTCGGACGGTTCCCGTACTCGCGGGGGCGGCTGAACGAAGAGGACGAGCGACATATCTCCGAGGCGATCGACTTTCTGAACCTGACCGATCTGGAACAGCGCTACCTGGATCAGCTCTCCGGTGGGCAGCGGCAGCGGGCCTATGTGGCGATGGTGCTGGCGCAGAACACTGACTACGTGCTGCTGGACGAGCCGCTGAACAACTTGGACATGCAGCATTCGGTGCAGATGATGCGCCAGTTGCGGCGAGCCGCCGATGAGCTCGGCCGCACTGTGGTGATCGTGCTGCATGACATCAACTTCGCCGCGCACTACTCGGATCGCATCCTGGCGATGAAGGACGGGGGAGTGGTCGAGCACGGCACGGCCGAGGAGATCATGCGCGATGAGGTGCTCTCTAGGATCTTCGACACCGATGTGGAGGTCATCGACGGTCCGCGCGGGCCGCTGGCGGTGTATTACTGAGCCGGTGAGCGGCCGCGCGGGGTGTTTACGAGGCCGATCCTGCGGGTGAGCGGGTCGATGCCGGAGCTTGCGCTATGAATGTGCGTCGGGCTGCGATATAGATCCAGTCCGACGCACATATATAGCCGACGGTTGAGCACCGTGGGTGAAGGGGCGCTACAGACGGAGCGTGGAGCGTAGCGGTGAGCCTCCCCGCGCAGTGAACGCGGTGACTCTGCCGTATGAGTTGTCGCCGTATGAGTTGTATAAGTCCCCGGGAGGCCAGGTTCACGCCCCGCTCCCCTGACTGAGGCTCTTCGGCAGTGTGCTCCTCTAGAACACCAGCCAGCCGATGCCTGCCGCACCCAGCACCACCGCCCATGCCGGTACCTTTCCGAACTGCAGGGCGGCGAATCCGGCCGCGGCGATGACTGCGGCGATCCACCCGGTCTCCAGCACACCGGCGGTGAACACCGGGGTGATCAGCGCGGCGGTGAGGATCC
This sequence comes from Nesterenkonia aerolata, assembly GCF_031470965.1. Classification (NCBI taxonomy): domain Bacteria; kingdom Bacillati; phylum Actinomycetota; class Actinomycetes; order Micrococcales; family Micrococcaceae; genus Nesterenkonia; species Nesterenkonia aerolata. The sequence continues at coordinate 39,644 of NZ_JAVKGR010000012.1, forward strand.
CGACGACGCCGGCGTTGAGTCCGTCCAGTGCGCGGCGGGCGCGCAGGTTGGTGCGCAGCTGCTCCCAGAAGGGCAACGCCCCCGCTGTGAGCAGCCCGGCCGGAAGGAAGATCGCCACAGTGGCGACGATCGCGCCGAGCAGGCCGGCGGAGTCTGCCGCAGCCCCGAGGAAAGTGGCGAGGGTGAACAGAGGCCCCGGCAGTGCCTGGGCTGCACCGTACCCGGCGAGGAACTCATCCTGGCTGAGCATCCCGGTTTGCACGGTTTCGGCCTCCAGCAGCGGAAGCACCACGTGCCCGCCGCCGAAGACCAGGGCACCTGCCCGGTAGAAGATATCGGCAAGGTCCAATGTCGGGCTCTGCAGGAACGCCGCGATCAGCGGCAGGGCGGCGAGCAGGGCGAGGAAGAGCCCCAGGAGCACTCCACCGGTGCGCCGAGAGATGCCGCCGTGGAGTGAGTCGAGTTCGTCCGGCTCGGGCTGCGCTGGGCGCAGCACCAGCAGCCCGAGGACCCCGGCGCCGATCAGCACGAGGATCTGCACCGCTGGGTTCGGCACCCACAGCACCACCGCCATGACTCCGGCGGCGATGAGCAGCCGAGGGACATCCGGGGTGAGACTGCGGCCCATGCCCAGCACCGCGTGGGCCACGACGGCGACGGCGGCGGCTTTGAGTCCGAGCACCCACCCGGCCTCGGCCAGGTCACCGGCGGCGGAGAGCCCATAGGCGAAGGCCCCCATCAGCACCGCAGAGGGCAGTGTGAAGGCCACCCATGCGGCAAACAGTCCGCCGACTCCGGCGCGTTGGAGCCCCAGTGCCATTCCCACCTGGCTGGAAGCCGGACCGGGCAGGAACTGGCATAGGGCGACCAGATCTCCGTAGGCCTTCTCCGTCAGCCATCGACGCCGGGTAACGAAGGCCTCCCTGAAGTACCCCAGATGTGCGACGGGGCCGCCGAAGGAGGTGAGCCCCAGGCGCAGGAAGATCAGGAAGACCTCGCCGACGCTGCCATGGCGCTCAGGTGTGCGGTCGGAGTTGGTGGGTGTGTGCTCAGACATCAACGGGACAGTCTGCCTGAGGAAGGTGAACGCCGTGCGAACCGCTCACGCGGCGCGGACACCCGCGTCTCAGTCTGTGCCTGCGGTGTAGAGGGACTTCGTCTTGGTCTCGGGGGAGAGGAGCAGCGAGATCATGGTCAGCACGCCCAGGATGGCCAGGTAGACGCCCACGGCGGCCACGTCGAAGGAGGTGACCAGCCAGGTGGCGACGAAGGGGGTTAGCGCCGCACCGAGGATGGAGGCGAGGTTATAGGCCACACCGGAGCCGGTGTAGCGGGTGTTGGTGGGGAACAGTTCGGGAAGCACCGCTGACATCGGGCCGAAGGTCAGCCCCATCAGGGTCATGCCCACGCAGAGGAACAGCAGCATCTGCCACACGTTGAGGTCTGCACCGGTGCCCATGGATTCCGGAGCCAGGAAGACGCCGAAGGAGAGCCCGAACAGGATGATCGCAGCGGTGACCACCATCAGCATCGGGCGGCGGCCGAAGCGGTCGGCCAGCCGTCCGGCCACCGGCACGAAGGCGGCGAAGAACAGGATGGAGAGGACCTGCAGGATCAGGAAGTTCTGGTAGTCGTAGCCCAGCCCACCGGCGCCGATGGCGTAGGAGAGGATCCAGGTGGTCATCAGGTAGAACAGGCCGTAGGTGGCCAGCATGGTGAAGGTGCCGAGGATGACTTCCCACCAGTTGCGGCGGAAGACTTCACCGATGGGCGCCTTGACCTGCTCGTTGTTCTGCATGGCCCGGGCGAAGACGGGGGTCTCCTCGATGCGCAGGCGGACGTAGAGCCCGACGCCGACCATGATGATGGAGAGCAGGAAGGGAAGCCGCCAGCCCCACACCAGGAAGGGCTCGTCGATCGAGGCCTCGGTGGAGTCGTAGGCGAAGAGCATGGTCAGAGTGAGGAAGAGCCCGTTGGCCAGCAGGAAGCCGAACGGGGCTCCCAGCTGGGGCCACATCGCCGCCTGGGCGCGCTTGCCCGGCTTGGCGGTCTCGGTGGCAAGCAGGGCGGCACCGGACCATTCGCCGCCCAGGCCCACACCCTGGAAGAAGCGGAAGATGGTCAGCATGGCCGGCGCCCAGAGGCCGATCTGGTGGACGGTGGGCAGCAGGCCGATGAGGAAGGTGGCGATCCCCATCGTCAGCAGCGCGCCGACCAGGGTGGCTTTGCGGCCGATGATGTCACCCAGGTGGCCAAAGATCACCGCGCCGAGGGGGCGTGCGATGAAGGCTGCGCCGAAGGTGGCGAAGGAGGCCAGCTGGGCCTCAGTGGAGTCTGCGCCGCCGTAGAAGAACAGGATCGGAAAGACCGAGACGGCGGCGGTGGCGTAGATGTAGAAGTCGTAGAACTCGATCGTGGTGCCGATGAGCGAGGCGAGGATGATTCGCCGACGTGGGACATTCAGGTGCGGGTCCGCGACGGCGTCGTTGGCGTTGGTCTGAGCATCGGGCGTCGCCGTGGCGTTGGCGACGAGCTCAGATTCACGCGCGCTCAGCTGGTCAGCGGGACCAGCTTCGGATGTCGGGTCAGCCATGGGGCGCTCCTCACTCTCACAGATGGCCCCACCGCGAGGACTTCTGCGGTGAGGCCAGGACCACGTGATTCTACGCCTGGTGATCTCCGATGAGCAGGGGTGCTCGGAGTTGTCTCATTTTGTGGACGGTGATTCCTGCTATGCCTCTCTGTACTGGGCCGCTGATGCGGTATCGAGTGATGCGGTATCGAGCGGCCCAGTCGATCGTCACGCTCGTCGTCACTCGAGGCAGGAGGATAATGAGCCTCATGCGCGAGGAACAGGTGGTGGTCTTCATCCACGGGCTTGGAGATACTCCAGATGCCTGGGACTCTCAGATCGATGCGCTTCCGGCCGGTTTTCGAGCAGTGGTGATCGACGTCCCCGCGCTAGCGGCGGTCCGCTCGAGAACCGGGCAGTTCACCCTCGCTGAGGCGTCGGCAGATCTCCTCGGAGAGCTTGACCGCCTCGGTGTCGAGAAGGCTCACTTCTGCGGACTCTCCTTGGGCGCGATGATTGCCTTCCGGATTGCGGTGGATCGTCCTGAACGTGTACATTCGCTCACCCTCGCGGCCGGGCAGGTGAAGCCACCACGGCTGCTGATGACACTCCAGAGAGCCATCATGCGTATGCTGCCGGCGAGAGTCGTGGCCCCTCAGGGTGTGAGCAAGGCCTATATGCTCGCCGTCGTCGATGCCGTTGCCGCGGTGGATCTCACAGGTGAGCTTGCGTCAGTTGCCGCACCGACACTCGTCCTCTGCGGCTCTCGGGATCGTGCGAACCTGCCCGCGGCGCGGCGCTTGGCGAGCGGGATCCCCGAGGCAGAGCTGCACATCATCGACGGTGCTGGCCACCAGTCGAATGTCCAGGCGCCTGAACGCTTCTCGGCCATCTTCTACGAGTTCCTCAGACGGCGGGCCTGAGCCGACGGTGCACTTCGGCTGACGGCAGCGGGCCTCAGCTACGGATCCTCGTGGACACGCAGCGCCGACCAGAGATTATCGGTCCCCGGCTCACTCGATCGTGGCCAGCACCTCACCGGCGGTGACCGTCGTGCCCGGCTCCGCTTTGAGTCCCTTGACCTTGCCCGCCTTATGCGCTGTGAGCGGCTGCTCCATCTTCATCGCTTCCAGCACCAGGATGAGGTCGCCCTCGGCTACCTTGTCCCCGTTCTTCGCGTGCGCCTTCACGATCGTTCCGGTCATGGGGGAGGCCAGCTGGTCCCCAGTGACGGCGGAGGCGGTGGCAGTGCGCTTACGGCGGCGCTTCGAGCGCTGCTGACTGGTGGCCAGCTTGCCCGCAGCCAAGGAGGCCGGCAGCGAGACGGTCACCCGCTTGCCGTTGACCTCCATGACCACGTCCTCGCGCTGCTCGGGCTGCTCCGGCACTGCGTGGGCGGTCAGCGCGTTGTACGGGGAGATCGTGTTGTGGAACTCCGTCTCGATCCACCGAGTATGCACTGAGAACTGCTGAGGCTCGCGTCGGTGCCGCCCAGCCCCCGCCGGGCGGCGTTTGCCGTCCTGGCTGACATGGTCCTCTGCCAGCTCCGGTGCGAAGGCCGGATCCTCGATCACCGTGCGGTGGAACGGGATGACAGTGGGCAGCCCGTCGATGTGCATCTCTGCCAGCGCCCGGCGGGCCCGGCGCAGCGCCTGCTCCCGGTCAGAACCGGTGACGATGAGCTTGGCGATCATCGAATCGAAGGAGCCGGAGATCGTCTCACCCGAGACCACGCCGGAATCCACGCGCACACCGGGGCCGGTGGGCAGGTCGAAGCGCTCCAGGGTCCCCGGCGACGGCAGGAAGTTCCGGCCGGCGTCCTCGCCGTTGATGCGGAACTCGATGCTGTGCCCGCGCACCTCTGGGTCCTCATAGCCCAGACGCTCCCCGCGGGCGATGCGGAACTGCTCCCGGACCAGATCGATCCCGGTGACCTCCTCACTGACCGGGTGCTCCACCTGCAGACGAGTGTTGACCTCCAGGAAGCTGATCGTCCCGTCCGCACCGATCAGGAACTCGCACGTCCCGGCTCCGGTGTAGCCGGCCTCGCGCATCAGCGCCTTCGACGCCCGGTAGAGCTGGCGCTGCTGATGTCGGCTCAGGAACGGAGCCGGAGCCTCCTCGATCAGCTTCTGATTGCGGCGCTGCAGAGAGCAGTCACGTGTGGAGACCACCACCACGCCACCATGGGCATCGGCCAGGCACTGGGTCTCCACGTGGCGGGGGGCGTCGAGGAACTTCTCGATGAAGCACTCCCCGCGGCCGAACGCCGCCGTCGCCTCACGCACCGCAGACTCATAGAGCTCGACGATCTCCTCGGCGTCGCGGACCACCTTGATCCCGCGTCCGCCACCGCCGAAGGCGGCCTTGATCGCGATGGGCAGGCCCTGCTTCTCCGCGAAGCGGACCACCTCTTTGGCCGACTTCACCGGCTCTTTCGTACCCGGCGCCAGAGGGGCGCCGACCTTCTCGGCCAGCCGCCGCGCCGAGACCTTGTCACCGAGCCGTTCGATCGCCTCCGCCGACGGGCCGATCCAGGTCAGACCCGCCTCGACCACCGCCCGAGCGAAGTCCGCGTTCTCCGAGAGGAACCCGTAGCCGGGGTGGATCGCGTCAGCACCGGTGGCCCGTGCGGCCTCCAGGATCTTCTCCTGCAGCAGGTAGCTGTCGGCGGCGGTGCTGCCGCCCAGTGAGTACGCCTCATCGGCCATCCGCACATGCATCGCGTCTCGGTCTGAATCGGCGTAGACGGCGACGGCGGAGAGCCCCTCATCGTGGGCCGCCCGGATCACCCGCACGGCGATCTCACCGCGGTTGGCGATCAGCACCTTGCTGAAGTCGTTCATCGTTCTCTCGGCTCCTGCTCTCGGTTCTCGGTGGGCGTGCTCGATGGTGCATCGTCGGTGTGGCTGGGGCGCCAATAGTCGGTGATGTCCTCGCCGATCTCGGCGAGCAGTTCAGTCAGGGCATGCGGAGAGACGCCGATCACCGAGAGGTGATCACCGTCCACACTCCGGACGAAGGCGGCCCCCCGGCCGTCGATGGTGAATGCCCCGGCGCAGTGCAGCGGTTCCCCCGATTCGGCGTAGGCGCGGATCTGAGCTTCTGTCGGCTCAGCGAAGGAGACTCGGGTCGAGACCGTGCGGCCCACGGCCTGCCCCTGGGGGCCGATCAGCCAGTGCCCGGAGTGCAGCACCCCGGTGCGGCCGCGCAGCATCTGCCACCGTGCGACGGCGACGTCGACTTCATAGGGCTTGCCGTGGGCCTCACCGTCGAGTTCGAACACTGAATCGCAGCCCAGCACCGGTGCCTGCGGCTGCCGCGGCGCTGCGGCCACGTCCTCGGCCTTGGCACGGGCCAGCAGCAGCGCCACCTCGGACGGGGCCAGCCCCTCGGCTCCGCCGAGTGCCCGTGCTGCGGCGAGCACCTCCTCTTCATCGACTGAGGAGACCTCAGTGGAGAAGGCCACACCGGCGGCCTCCAGCACACGAGCCCGGCCGGGGGAGGCGGAGGCCAGCACCAGTGAGGCGGGGATGGCGTCGGTGGGGGATGTCATCACCGCACCCCCGCAGCGAACTGCCAGGCATCGGCGCCGTGACGCTCATGCAGGCCCAGTCGGCGACGTCGATAGCGCGCCCGGTTCGTGGGCCCCGCCGTGCCCTGACCCCGGTCCTTGACCGCCTCGCTTCCAGCCAGACGCCCGATGACGGCCAGCAGTGCCGCGAGCTCGTCATCGCTGAGTTCAGTGCCCCGCAGCGGAAGGGTCGTCGAGGTCTCGTCGTCGAGGACCTGATCCTCCTGCGGATCGAGATCCTGGGCAGTGTCGGCGGACGCCGCCTGTTCAGTCTGCTCGGCGTGGTCAGCCGGCTCGGCGCGGTCAGTCTGCTCAGTCATCGATGCCTCGCTCACAGCGGGATGTTGCCGTGCTTCTTCGCCGGCAGCGTCTCGCGCTTGTGGTAGGTGGCCCGCAGCGCCTTGGAGACCTGCCACCGGGTCTCGGCAGGCTCGATCACCGCGTCGATATAACCCAGCTCGGCGGCCTGGTACGGGTTCAGCAGCTCCGCCTCGTAGTCGTCGATCAGCTCCTGACGCTTGGCCTCGACGTTCCCGCCGGATTTCTCCACGGCGGCGAGATCACGGCGGTAGAGGATGTTGACCGCCCCCTGGGCGCCCATCACCCCGATCTGGGCCGTCGGCCAGGCCAAGTTGATGTCAGCGCCGAGCTTCTTCGAACCCATGACGATATAGGCGCCGCCGAAGGCCTTGCGGGTGATCACCGTGATCTTGGGGACGGTCGCCTCGGCGTAGGCGTAGAGCAGCTTGGCTCCGCGGCGGATGATCCCGTTGAACTCCTGGTCAGTGCCGGGCAGGAATCCGGGGACGTCAACGAGCGTGACGATGGGGATGTTGAACGCATCGCAGAACCGGACGAACCGGGCGGCCTTCTCGCTGGCGGCGATGTCCAGGGTGCCGGCCAGCTGGGAGGGCTGATTCGCCACCAGCCCGACGCTGCGGCCCTCGATCCTCCCAAGCCCGATGACCACGTTCGGCGCGTAGAGGGCCTGCAGCTCGAGGAAGTACCCCTCGTCGAGGAGCTGCTCGATCACAGTACGCATGTCATAGGGCTGGTTGGCTGAGTCCGGGATCAGGGCATTGAGCGCCTCGTCCTCGATCTCGATCTTCGCCCGGTCCTCGAAGGGCTCCTGCGGGGCCTCGGCCAAGTTGTTCAGCGGCAGGAACTCCAGCAGATCCTTCACGAACTCCAGCGCATCGGTCTCATCCTTGGCCAGGTAGGCTGCCGTGCCGGTGTGCTGGTTATGGACCTTCGCCCCGCCGAGGGTCTCCATATCGACGTTCTCGCCGGTCACCGACTTGATGACGTCGGGCCCGGTGATGAACATATGCGAGGCCTCATCGACCATGATGACGAAGTCGTTCAGCGCAGGGGAGTAGGCCGCTCCGCCCGCCGCCGGGCCCATGATCAGCGTGATCTGAGGGATGACCCCGGAGGAGTGGACGTTGTTGCGGAAGATGTCGGCGAACATCGCCAGTGAGGCCACACCCTCTTGGATGCGGGCGCCGCCGCCGTCGTTGATCGCGATGACCGGGCAGCCGTTGCGGGCGGCGAACTCCTGGACCTTGACGATCTTCTCTCCGTTGACATTGGAGAGGGAGCCGCCGAAGACGGTGAAGTCCTGCGAGTAGACCGCGACCATCCGGCCGTCGATGGTCCCGTAGCCGGAGACCAGGCCATCGCCGAGCAGCTTCCGGCGTTCCATGCCGAAGGCGGTGGACCGGTGGACGGCCAGCGCGTCGAACTCGACGAAGGAGTCTGGATCCAGCAGCAGCTCGATGCGTTCGCGGGCGGTGTGCTTGCCCCGGGCATGCTGCTTCTCCACGGCGGCCTGCCCGGCCGGTGCGGCGGTCTGGTCCCGCCGGTGGCGGAACTCGGCGAGCTTGCCGGCGGTGGTGGCGAGGTCGAAAGCGTCGCGGGATGAGCTGCGCGAGGCCTCGGCGTCGTGCTTCGGCGAGTTCGTCATGGTTCTGCGGGCGAGCCTTTCCTCACAGATGATCGGTGGAGTTCCTACAAATCAGCGCTCAGTCTATCCGGGTCACAGGGTCATTCGGCTGTAGGAAACCTACAACAGTGCCGCCATCATTCTCGCGCAGATCCCGGCCCGGGGCGGACAGCTCGGTTACCGAGAAGTAGACTGCCGCTATGACCCAGAACACGTCTGCTCAGAAGCTCTCCGGTCCGCAGTCTCTGGCGGGCCGCACCGTGCTGATCTCCGGCGGAAGCCGCGGGATCGGTCATGCCATCGCCGTCGCCCTGGCCGCCCAGGGCGCACAGATCGCGCTGCTGGCCAAGACGGATCAGCCGCACCCGAACCTGCAGGGCACAGTCCACACCGCTGTCGCCGACGTTGAGGCTGCCGGCGGCCGGGGGCTGGCCGTCGTCGGTGATGTACGCCGGGATGAGGACGTCCAGCGGGCCGTGGGCGAGACCGTCGAGGCCTTCGGCGGGATCGACATGCTCATCAACAACGCCTCCGCCATCGACCTGACCCCCACGGCCGAGCTGCCGATGAAGCGCTATGACCTCATGCACGACATCAACGTCCGCGGCACCTTCCACCTCTCTCAGGCGGTGGTGCCGCATCTTCGCGCCTCGGGCAGCGCGGCACAGGCCGACGGCGGACTCGGCAGCTGGACTCCGAAGATCCTCACGCTGGCTCCGCCGCTGAACCTGGACCCGCAGTGGTTCGGCAAGCACCTGGGCTACACCATGGCCAAATATGGCATGTCGATGACCACTCTGGGCTTCTCCGAGGTCCTCGCCGACGTCGACGCCGAGGTCAATTCGCTCTGGCCGGCCACTCTGATCGACACCGCCGCGATCCGCGCCATGCCCGACGGCGATGCCCTGGCCCAGACGGCCCGGACCCCGCAGATCATGGCTGACGCCGTCCTGGCGCTGACCACCGGGGCCGCCGGTACCCACCGCGGGCAGTTCCTCACCGATGAGCAGGTGCTCGAAGCCGCCGGCGTGCAGGACCTCAGCGGATACGCTGTGGACCCGACCATGACGCTCACCCCGGACATCTTCCTGTGAGCTGATCCGCATTCTGCGCTGAGGTGCCCGATGAATGACCCGCACGCTGACTCGCACGCTGGCCCGTCCGTTTCCTCGTCGTCGGCGTCCTCTGGTTCCCCGGGCGGACTGCCGGGCCTTGATGTGCCTCGGCTCGCTGAGGAGCTGGTGGAGCATGGCCCCTACAGCCGTGTGGAGCGGGTCGAGAGCATCGATTCCACCAACCTCTTCCTGCAGCGTGCGGGGCAGGACCCGGGCGAATTCGCCCGGCAGTGGCAGCATCTCTCCGTGCTCACCGCTGAGGAGCAGACCGGCGGGCGAGGTCGGGTGGGCCGTGCATGGTCGTCTCCGGCGCGGACCACGCTGTCCATCTCAGTGGTGCTGCGCCCTGACTGGGACCCGGAATACCTGCGCTGGGCCTCGCTGCTGGCTGCGCTGAGCCTGGCCGAGGTCCTCGACGAGCAGTTCGGCATCCCCGCCCGGGTGAAATGGCCCAATGACGTCCACGTCGAGGACCGCAAGATCAGCGGGATCCTGGCTCTGATCACCCCCGGTGGCCCGGACTCCTCCGGTGCGCCGCGTGGGTTCGCGGTGATCCTGGGCATCGGGGTCAACGTGCTGCTCGAGGGGCATCAGCTGCCCACTGAGACCTCGACCTCGGTCATCCTGGAGCAGCGGGGCCGGGGCGTGACCGCGGGCAGGGGTGCAGGTGGAGGTGCAGAACAAGGGCAGGGTGGAGATCTGCGTACTCAGGTGCTCATCGCCCTGCTGCGGAGGCTGGGTGAGCATCTGCACAGTGTCGGGGAGCTGGCCGATCAGCACCTCACGGTCCCGCTGCCGCGCACCGCACTGGGGCAACGGCTGCTGGCGATGATGGACACGATTGGCCGCCGGGTCAGAGTCGAGCTGCCGGGCGGTGCGGCCCGCCGCGGCACGGCGACCGGTCTGGAGGATGACGGCGCGCTGATCGTCGAGGTCTGCGAGCAGCGTGCATCCCAGGATGTCCCGTGGACTCAGGTGCCTCCGCAGCGCGAGTCCTTCTCCGCCGTCGACGTCGTCCACCTGCGCCCGGAGGCCTCACGCGGATCCACTCCCTCGTAGTCCCTCAGCGCCGGCCCTGACGACGCCGTCCCCGGAGCCGAGACCTTCCGGGCGGACGCTCCGCCTCCTGGGCTTGAGGGCCTCGGGGCAGCCCGGCCGCTCTCCGCTGTCACTGCGAACTCCATCAGGACCAGCGTTGTCTCAGGACCAGCCCTGTGTGGCATGGTGTCGAATCCGCCGGAGAGCCTGGCGGCCGCTGGCCGACATGACAGTCGCACCGATCGCTGCCAGTGCGGCGCTGATATACAGGGCGAAGACGATATTGGTTGTCCCGCTCACCGCCCAGAGGGCTACCAAGAGGGAGAAGATCAGCACAAAGAGAGCTGCACGCATGATCCTCACCCGATTCATAGAATCCGTCAGTACACCTGTGAACCACACCACTACAGATGTGGTGAGAGGTCAACCACTGTCAGGCAGATGGCAGCAGAGTTCCCCGGACCCCTCACCTCGTCAGGTACTGCCGGGTAGAATGAGACCTGGTCCACAGCAGTGCGCTGAATCTTTGCGCTGACCCGGCGGCGTATACCGGGATCACCGGGGAAGGGGTGTCAGTGGGAAAGCTGAAGCTCGTCGACGGCGAACAGGTCGTCGTGCGTACCCGCGCGCACCGGCGCACACTGATTCCCGCGCTGGTCAACCTGCTCATCGCCGCCGCCGTCGTCAGCTTCCTGCTGGGTTATCTCTCCCGCGGCTCTCAGCCGGAATTCGTCCGGCAGTTCAGTGGGCTCGGCCTCTTCGTCGTCTGGGCCCTCGGTGGGCTGACCGTCTTCTTCGGCACAGTGCGGCCCGTGCTGCGCTGGCTCAACCGCCTGACCTTCCTGACCAACCTGCGGGTCGTCCAGAAGAACCTCATCGGCCCGCCGGAGCCGATGGTCGCCCCGCTCGGACTGATCTCCGAGGTTCAGCTGCGCTCGAAACGGATGCAGTCAGTCTCCGGCGCCGGTGACCTCATCGTGCTCTCCGGTGCCTACGGCCAGCAGCAGCGCACAGTGCTCCATGACATGCCCGATGCCGCTCATTTCCATACGGTGGTGGCCGAGGAGCTGGGGGAGTACCGGCATCGTGCTGCCGCCCAGCAGGCCGCCCGAGCTCCCGTGGGCTACTCCGGCCCGCACCCGCAGCACTACGCCCATGACTCCGGGGTGAGGCATGGCTGAGTCCTCTCGTGTCTCCGACGGCTCCGGGCCTCCCGGGGCCCGCGGAGACACCGGACGTCTGGCCTGGGAGCAGGCACGACGCCGGGGCTTCGGCTCCGACGAGCACATCAGCGGCATCGTGCCGGCCACACCGGATGTGCTCTCCGATGACGAGGCGCTCTCCGAGGGCACAGGCCCGCTGCGGCGTGCCGAGGGCGGTGCTGAGTACAGCCGGGAGGAACTCGACGCCGCCCGCCGGGATTGGAGTGACTTCCCCTCACCGACCACCTCGCAGACCGCGCCACCGGTTCCCCGTCGAGCAGTCGCCGCCCCTGCGGCCGGCACCCCGATCGACCCGGACCGGCCCAGTGCCCAGCGTGCCGAAGCGCCGGAGCCGATGATGCGCACAGGGTCCGGTGCGCCTGACCAGGAACACGTCGAGGAACAGCACGCCGAACAGCACGATGAGCCGTACGACGAGCAGTACGATGATGAGCGCACTCCGCTGACTGCGGCGATCCCCATCCCGCGCATGGAGCAGATCGAACAGCACGAGTGGCACCGGCGCATCCGCGAACTCGAACACCGCCTGCTCGGCGCCGAACGGTCGCTGACCTACCGGGAGATGGCCCGGGAACTCGGCGTCTCCACCGTCTCAGCACGCAAACTCTGGCGCGCGCTGGGCTTCCCGAACCTCGAAGACGACGTCAAGGCCTTCACCTACGCCGACGTCGAAGCGCTCGCCGCCATGATCGAGCTGGTGCGCGCCGGGCACCTCAACGAACAGACCGCCATCTCGCTGACCCGCTCCGTCGGACAGATGACCGACCGCATGGTGGTCTGGCAGATCGAAGCGCTGGTGGAGGATCGCATCACCCAGGAACGGCTCTCCGACGCCACTGCCCGCAGCCAGGTCATCGAGACGCTGCCCAGCCTGATCGACCCGCTCCAGCAGCTGATGGGCTATGCCTGGCGCCGTCAGCTCTCCGCAGCCCTGCAGCGGCTGACCGTGCGGGTAGAGTCCGGGCTGGCTGCCAGCGAGGCCGGGCGTGACGGTTCCGAGGATGATGCTCCGCTGCCGCTGGCCCGCGCTGTGGGCTTCGTGGACCTGGTCTCCTATACCTCACTGTCCCGGACGATGAACGAACGCACCCTGGCCGAGACGGTGCAGCGCTTCGAGTCGATCTGCGCGGAGATCATCTCCATCGGCGGTGGCCGTCTGGTCAAGACGGTCGGTGATGAGGTCCTGTTCAACGCCGAGACTCCGGAGGCCGGTGCGGACATCGCCTTGGCCCTGGCCGAGACCATCGCCGCCGATGAGATCCTGCCGCAGGCCCGGGCCGCGGTGGTCTGGGGCCGCGTGCTCTCTCGGATGGGGGACATCTACGGACCGACGGTGAATCTGGCCTCCCGGCTCACCGCGCTGGCCGACCCGGGCTCGGTGCTGGTGGACACGGTCACCGCCGAATCCCTTGACGGCGATGACTACCTGCTGGTGCCCCAGCCTCCGCGGATCGTCCGCGGCTTCGGTGAGGTTCAACCGCATATGCTGCTGCGTTCAGGCGCCGACGGCATCTCCCTGGAATCATGAGTGCGGGCGTGATGAGCTCAGGTGTCATGACTCCGGGGCAGCAGGGCCATGGTGATCCCCGCATCCCCGTGCGAAGATTGATCCAGCACCGGCAGCGGGCCAAGTGCTCGCACGTCCACGTGTGGCTGCGTGTCGCCGCACCCCGCGCGCCAGTGCCTCGTCGATGCCCGCCGTCGAAATCCGCCGTCGATGCCCGCGTTCGTCTCACGGTTCGTCCAGCCGTTCGTCTGAGAGTGTGTGAGGAGAGGGAGCCGCAGCGATGAGCAGTGAACAGATCGAGCAGACGCAGGGGCTGTACCTGGACTACGGGTACGGCTCCCACGTCGGGCTGCGCCGTGAGCTCAATGAGGATTCCTCGGTGGTGACCGATTCGCTCTTCGCCGTCGCCGACGGCATGGGCGGGCACGAGGCGGGAGAAGTTGCCTCCGCGCTGGCCGTGCAGGTCCTGGCAGAGCAGTGGCAGCGATCCGAGCGTGGGCTCACCGCTCAGGACATCGAACGCACCGTCCGCGAGGCCGATGAACGGATCCGGCGCGAGACGGCCGGTCGCGCCGGGACGACGCTCACCGGTGCCGTGATCTGCGGGGCCGAAGGTTCCGGCGGGGCAGAGGGCACAGAGGACGCGGAGTGTGCCGGGCACACAGACGACGCGGAGCGTGCCGGGCAGGCCGAGGGCTCGGACCTGCAGTGGTTGATCTTCAACATCGGTGATTCCCGCACCTACATCTTCCAGGACGGCGCCCTGCACCAGATCACCGTGGACCATTCCCAGGTCCAGGAGCTCTACGAATCCGGGATGATCACCGCTGAGGAGCGCCAGTACCACCCCCAGCGCAATGTGGTGACCCGCGCCGTCGGCGCCGGGGAGACGGCCGGGCCTGAGGTCTTCACCGCCCCGGTGGAGGCCGGGCAGCGTCTGCTGATCTGCTCCGACGGGCTCTGCGGTGAGCTGGAGGCTGACGCGCTCGCCGATATCCTCGGTGCGGGCAGGTCGCCGCAGGACACGGTGGACTGGCTCATCCACGCGGCGCTGCGTGCTGGGGGCCGGGACAACGTGACAGTCGTCGTCGTCGACGTCCGTCGCGGCTGAACTCCGGCACCGGCTGCGGTGTCAGAGGCAGCGACTAGACTCACCTGAGTGACTGATACAGACCAGCCGACGCCCTCACTCGCGCTCCGGGAGGAGTACGAGCAGCTGATCGATGAGGTGCGCCGCCACCGTGTGGCCTACTACCAGGACGATTCCCCGCTCATCTCCGACGCCGAGTTCGATGAGCTGTTCAGCCGCCTGGAGCGGATCGAGGCCGAGCATCCGGAGATCGTCTCCACCGACTCCCCGACCCAGGAGGTCGGCGGTGAGGTGTCCGAGGCCTTCTCTGCGGTGCAGCACCTGCAGCGCATGTACTCCTTGGAGGATCTCTTCTCCCGTGAGGAGCTGCGTGCCTGGTATGACCGTACCTGCGCCTCACTGGAGCAGCTGAGTCCCGGTGCGGCGCCGCAGTGGTTGGCCGAGGTCAAGATCGACGGATTGGCGATCAGCCTGCTCTACCGTGACGGCGTCCTGGTCCGCGCGGCGACCCGCGGCGACGGCACCACCGGTGAGGACGTCACCCATAATGTGCTCACCATCGCAGACATTCCCCGCCGGCTCAGCGGGACGGGGCACCCCGCTGAGATGGAGGTCCGCGGGGAGATCTTCATGCCGGGGGCAGATTTCGAGGCCTATAACGAGACGCTCGTCGCGCAGGGGCAGGCCCCGCTGGCCAATCCGCGCAACGCCGCGGCTGGTTCCCTGCGGCAGAAGGACCCGGCCAAGACCGCCCAGCGGCCGCTGTCGATGTTCGTCCACGGCATCGGGGCCCGCGAGGGCCTGGAGGTGGGGACCCAGCACGGAGTCTACGATCAGCTCGCGGACTGGGGGCTGCCGGTCAGCCCCTACACGGAGCTGCTGAGCACCTTCGAGGAGATCGACTCCTATCTTGACCGCTACGAGTCGGCACGTCACGGGCTGGTCCATGAGATCGACGGCGCGGTGATCAAGGTCGATGACTTCGCGCTGCAGCGTCTGCTCGGGCACACCTCGCGGACTCCGCGGTGGGCCGCGGCGTATAAGTACCCGCCGGAGGAGGTCACCACCCGCCTGCGGGACATCGCCGTTAACGTCGGCCGCACCGGCCGGGTGACCCCCTTTGCCGTGCTGGAGCCGGTGCGGGTGGCCGGTTCTGAGGTCTCCTTGGCCACGCTGCACAATCAGGACGTGGTCAAGGCCAAAGGTGTGCTCATCGGTGATGACGTGCTGGTCCGCAAGGCCGGTGACGTGATCCCGGAGGTCGTGGGCCCGGTGCTGCCGGCCCGGCAGGGGCGCGAAGAACAGCTGCACGAGTTCGTCTTCCCCGCCGACTGTCCTTCCTGCGGCACTGGGCTGCGCCCGGCCAAGGAGGGCGACGTCGATATGCGGTGCCCCAATGCCCGCAGCTGTCCGGCGCAGCTGTCCGAACGGGTCTTCCACGTGGCCTCCCGCGGGGCTCTGGACATCGAGGCGCTGGGGGAGGAGGCCGCACGTGCGCTGACCCGGCCGGAAGAACCGGTGCCCGGGCCGATGGTGGATGAGGGGGACCTCTTCGAGCTCACCCCGGAGGATCTGCGTGAGGTGCGCATCCGACGGCAGAAACGCGGCCGAGATGCCGCAGCGGGTGAGACCGAACTCGTGCCCTATTTCTGGACCAAGGACGGCGCCAAGCCCACGGCGACCACGCTGCGGCTGTTCGAAGAGTTGGAGAAGGCGAAGTCCCAGCCGCTGTGGCGCGTGCTGGTGGCCCTGTCCATCCGTCACGTGGGCCCCACGGCCTCCCGCGCCCTGGCAGCGGCCTATGGGTCGATGGACCGGATTCGGCAGGCCGATGAGCAGGATCTCGCCGGAGTCGACGGGGTTGGCCCTACGATCGCCGCGGCCGTGGTCGAGTGGTTCTCCGTGGACTGGCACCTGCGGGTGGTGGAGCGGTGGGCGGCGGCCGGAGTGCGGATGGTCGACGAGGTCGACGCCGAGACGCCGCGCACTCTGGAGGGGCTCAGCGTGGTGGTCACCGGAGGCTTGGAAGGCTATTCCCGGGATGAGTCCAAAGAGGCCATCATCTCCCGCGGCGGCCGGGCGGCGGGTTCGGTGTCGAAGAAGACGGACTTCGTCGTCGCCGGGGCCAACGCCGGCTCCAAACTGGAGAAGGCCGAATCCTTGGGAGTGCCCGTGCTGGACGAAGACGGATTCACCACACTCCTGGCGCAGGGCCCCGAGGCTGTGCGTGCGGCGGCGCAGCCCGAATCTGAGCAGGCGTGAGCGGGCGTGAGCAGCCCTGAGCAGGTCTGAACAGAGGCGAGGCAGATACCAGGCAGACATGAGGAGGATGGGATGACGACGTCGACGATCACCGCCGAGGAGCTGTTGACCATCGCTGCCGAGGCGGCGGCCGCCGGTGCGGCCGTGCTGGAGGAGCGTGCAGAGGTCTCCGCCGTCGGGCTGCCGTTGGCGGCCGGGGAGATCGGCCAGCAGAGCAAGTCCTCCGAGGCGGATCTGGTCACCGATTTCGACCGTCGGGCCGAGGAGGCCGTGCGTGAGGTGATCCGTGGTCACCGTCCCGATGATGCGATCTCCGGTGAGGAATACGGCACCACCAGCCCCTCGAACCCCAGCGGCTACCGCTGGTCCATCGACCCGTTGGACGGGACCACGAACTTCATCCAGGGCATCGTCTACTACGCCACATCCGTCGGTGTCATCGGTCCTGAGGGTGACTGGTTGGCCGGTGTGGTGCATGCTCCGGCGCTTGGCCGCCGGTGGTGGGCGGCGCGTGAGGGCGGGGCCTTCACCGCGCGGCTGCCGGTGCGCAGCCCACAAGCAGGAACAGATGCAGCCGTGCCTGAGCCGGTGCGGCTGCACGGCCCCTCAGGGGCGTCACATTCTGGGCTGCTGTCCACCGGGTTCGGCTATGACCCAGCGCGACGCCGTCGTCAGGCGGAGACGGTGGCCGAGCTGCTTGATGGGTTCGGTAACCTGCGGCGGCTGGGCTCAGCCGCCTTGGACCTCTGTATGGTGGCCGACGGCACAGTGGAGGCCTACGCCGAATACGGCATCTGGGAACATGACTGGGCCGCCGGAGCGCTGATCGTCGAGGAGGCGGGGGCACCGATGCGCCGTCCGGTGCATCCGGATTCCTCCGTCCTGGCCGATTGGACGATCGCCGGGGACCTGGGCATCCCGCACGACAGGCTCGAACCGACCCCATTGACTGAGCCATGAGCACTGAGACTCTGCAGGTGCGCCGTGCGGTCGCGGCAGACCTGCCGGAGGTCTCCCGGATCTCCCGGGCCGCCTACCTGCAGGGCGGGCACCTCAGCGAAGACTCCCACTACCTGGAGACCATCGGTGATGCGGCGGCACGGCTGCGTGATGGTGAGCTCTTCGTCGCCGAGGCCTCCGGGGTCATCGCCGGTTCGGTGGTGCTGACCCGTGCCGGGACGCAGTTCGCCGAGCTTGCCCGTCCCGGCGAGCTGGAGTTCCGGGTCCTCGCGGTGGACCCTGCTTTCCAAGGCCGGGGGATCGGCCGGGCCCTGGTGCGGCACCTGCTGGACCAGGCCGTCGCCGAGGAGGCCACCGCCATGGTCATCTGTTCGATGGACACGATGCGCACCGCCCATCGTCTCTACCTCTCCGAGGGTTTCGTCCGCGTGCCCGAGCGTGATCTCGTGATCGAGGCCGTGGGACGTTTCCCCACATTCGTCCACCCGCTGCGGCCTGTCCCGCCCGGGCAGACACCCGCCCAGGCCGCTGGCGATTCTCGACTCCGGTCCTCGCCGACTGAGCGTGTCAGGGGGAACGACTAGACTGGCCGACTGAACCGCAACCTGCCGAATCCGCCGCTGATCGTGGGCGTTCGGCAGAGCCCGAAGCTTGTCGAATCTGCTGATCGAGGAGAGGTATGTCTGAGATCTCGCGCGCCGACGTCGAACATCTGGCGAAGCTGGCGCATCTGAGCCTGACCGAGGAGGAGCTGGACCGTATGGCCTCCGAATTGGCGGTCATCGTCGACTCCGTGAAGAAGGTCTCTGAGGCCGTCTCCGAGGACGTGCCGGCCACCAGCCACCCGCTGCCGCTGACCAACGTACTGCGCGACGACGTCATCGGGCACACCTTCACGGCACAGCAGTCGCTGCACAACGCCCCGGACTCCGAAGACGGCCGGTTCAAGGTCCCCGCCATCCTGGACGAGGAGTGAATGCATCGATGAGTGAGAAGAACGCACAGACCAACGAGGCCCTCGTCCGGCTGACCGCCGCGCAGATGGCGCAGAAGTTGCGTGACGGGGAGATCACCTCCGTGGAGCTGACCCAGGCCCACCTGGACCGTATCGCTGCCGTGGACGGCGGCGAGCACGGCATCCACGCCTTCCTGCACGTCGACGAGGCCGGAGCCCTGGCCACCGCCGCCGAGGTGGACGTGATCCGCTCCTCCGGGGGAGCCGCCGCCGAGGCCCTGCACCGGCTGGCCGGGGTGCCGATCGCGGTCAAAGACCTCATCGTCACCGTCGGCCAGCCCACCACGGCGGCCTCGAAGATGCTCGAGGGGTGGATGAGCCCCTATGACGCCACAGTGGTGACGAAGATCCGCGAGGCCGGGCTGCCGATCCTGGGCAAGACCAACCTCGACGAGTTCGCCATGGGGTCCTCCTCCGAGCACTCGGCCTACGGTGCGACCCGCAACCCCTGGGACCTCGAGCGCACTCCGGGTGGCTCCGGGGGCGGGTCCGCCGCCGCCGTCGCGGCTTTCGAGGCTCCGTTGGCGCTGGGCACCGACACTGGCGGTTCCATCCGCCAGCCCGCGGCACTGACCGGCACAGTGGGCACCAAGCCCACCTATGGTTCGGTCTCCCGCTACGGGGCGATCGCCATGGCCTCCTCGCTGGATCAGATCGGTCCCTGTGCACGCACGGCCGAGGACGCCGCTCTGCTGCATGAGCTGATCGCCGGGCATGACCCGAAGGATGCCACCTCGCTGCCCGATGAGGTGCCCGACTTCGCCGAGGCGGCACGCCGCGGGGAGGTCTCCGGGCTGCGCATCGGCGTGGTCCGGCAGCTGCGCGGTGAGGGGATCTCCGCCGGTGTGGCCGAGCACTTCGAGCAGACCCTGCAGACGCTGCGCGCCGCAGGCGCTGAGATCGTCGAGGTGGACTGCCCCAGCTTCGACTACGCACTGGGCGCCTACTATCTGATCATGGCCTCGGAGGCCTCCTCCAACCTCGCCAAATTCGACGGGGTCCGCTATGGCACCCGCGTGCTGCCCGAGGACGGCCCGGTCACCATCGAACGGGTGATGGGCGCGACCCGCGCGGCGGGCTTCGGCGATGAGGTCAAACGCCGCATCATTCTGGGGACCTACGCGCTCTCCGCCGGATACTACGACGCCTACTACGGCTCCGCGCAGAAGGTGCGCACGCTCATCCAGCGGGACTTCGAGGCGGCCTTCGCCCAGTCCGATGTGCTGCTGACCCCCACCTCCCCGGTGACGGCCTTCCGCTTCGGGGAGAACCTTCAGGACCCGCTGGCCATGTACCTCAATGACATCGCCACCATCCCGGTGAACCTTGCCGGGATTCCCGGGATCTCGGTACCGGTCGGACTGGCCGAGGGGCTGCCGGTGGGTGTCCAGGTGCTGGCCCCGGCCCGTGAGGACGCCCGGGTCTACCAGGTGGGCGCCGCCGTCGAGCGGTTCCTCCAGGGAGAGGGCGCTGCACTGTGGGACGGTGTCCCGGAACCCGGTGATGCGGCCGGGGCCAGCGCACAGCACACCGTACCGGGGGCTGCGGGTTCGACCACTGCGACCACCACTGCGACCCCGACTGCCGGAGAGTGAGGACTGCAGATGACTGACACCACCGCTGAGGCCCAGCCGTTGTCCTTCGAGGACGCCCTGGCCTCCTTCGACCCGGTCCTCGGCTTCGAGGTCCACGTCGAGCTGAACACCGCCACCAAGATGTTCTCCTCGGCGCCCAACGCCTTCGGAGATGACCCCAACACCAACGTCAACGAGGTGGACCTAGGGCTGCCCGGCGTGCTTCCTGTCGCCAACCGGACCGCCGTGGAATCGGCCATCCGCCTGGGCCTGGCGCTGAACTGCTCCATCGCCGAATACTGCCGGTTCGCCCGCAAACAGTACTTCTACCCGGACACGCCGAAGAACTTCCAGACCTCCCAGTACGACGAACCGATCGCCTACGACGGCTGGCTCGATGTGGAGCTCGACGACGGCGAGGTCTTCCGTGTGGAGATCGAGCGCGCGCATATGGAGGAGGACGCCGGTAAGCTCACCCACCAGGGCTCCTCGGGCCGTATCCAGGGTGCCGAGGCCTCTCTGGTGGACTACAACCGGGCCGGAGTACCGCTCATCGAGATCGTCACCAAGCCTATCGTCGGTGCCGGGGAGCGTGCCCCGGAGCTGGCCCGAGCCTATGTCTCAGCCATCCGTGATCTGGTCCGGGCGCTGGACATCTCCGATGCCCGGATGGAGCGGGGCAACGTGCGCTGTGACGCCAACGTCTCGATGATGCCCAAGGGCTCCACCCGGTTCGGCACGCGCAGCGAGACGAAGAACGTGAACTCCATGCGCGCCGTCGAGCATGCGGTCACCTATGAGATGCGCCGTCACGCCGGCATCCTCTCCGCCGGCGGCGCGATCACTCAGGAGACCCGCCACTGGCACGAGGACACGCGCACGACCACCTCGGGGCGGCCGAAGTCCGACGCCGATGACTACCGGTACTTCCCCGAGCCGGATCTGGTGCCGATCGTCACCGACACCGCGTGGATTGAGCGGCTGCGCGCCACCCTGCCCGAGCCGCCGGCGGAGCGCCGTCGGCGCCTGCGTGAGGCCTGGGGGTACTCGGATCAGGAGTTCCGCGACGTCGTCTCTGCGGGGCTGCTCGATGAGATCGAGGAGACCGTGGCCTCCGGGGCCTCCCCGGCGGCCGCCCGCAAATGGTGGATGGGGGAGATCTCCCGGCTGGCGAATCAGCGGGATCTGGAACCGGCGGCACTGGGTGTGGAGCCCGCCACCATCATCGAGCTGGACACGCTCATCCGTGACGGGCGGATCAATGACAAGATCGCCCGCCAGGTGCTGGAGCTGCACGTCGACGGCGAGGGCGCACCGGGTGCGATCGTCGACGAGAAGGGTCTGGAGGTCGTCTCGGACGACGGCGCCCTGACTGCCGCAGTGGAGAAGGCGATGGCGGAGAACCCGGATGTGGTGGAGAAGGTGGCCGGCGGCAAGCTCAAGGCCATCGGCGCGCTGATCGGTCCGGTGATGAAGGAGACCAAGGGCCAGGCCGACGCCGGGAAGGTCCGGGAGATTGTGCTGGCCAAGCTCGGTCTCGACGGCTGAGCGTGTTCGTCAAGGAGGCGCCCGCCGAGCATCCGGAGGCCGCATTGATCGAAGCCGCCGGTCTGCGGTGGCTGGACGCGGCGGCGCGTTCCGTGGGTGGTGTGCCCGTGGCCCAGGTGCACGACGTCGGTGCCGGGCGGCTGAGGCTGGAGCAGATCGAGCAGACCGCCCCGGATGAGGCGGCCGCCCGGGAGTTCGGAGTGCGGCTGGCACGCACCCACCGCTCCTTGGCCCACGATCCGGACCTGCGTTTCGGCGGGCTGCCCGAGGAGTACCCGGCGGGGCAGCCACCGATGTTCGGACCGGCCGATCAGCCGATCGCGATGGGGGATCAGACCCACCGCAGCTGGGGTGCGTTCCACGCGACCCAGCGCTTGGACCCTCTGCTGAGTCTGCTGCACCAGCAGGGGACGGGGGACTCAGCGGTGATCCGTCAGGCCAGAGACCGGATCGCCTCCGGGGCGTTCGACGACGACGAACCACCCGCCCTCATCCACGGTGACCTCTGGGCCGGCAACGTGCTGTGGCGCCGCGTGCCGCAGGAGCCGGCGCCCGCATCCGCCTCGGCATCAGCTGGTCCGGCATCCGCTGCGCCGGTGGAGGCCGTGCTCATCGACCCCGCGGCGCACCTGGGGCATCGGGAGACCGACATCGGCTTCCTCCACCTCTTCGGACTTCCGGGGCTCGACGCGGCGATGGAGGGGTATCAGAGTCAGGCCCCGCTGCGTGAGGGGTGGCAACAGCGACTCCCACTGCATCAGCTCTTCTGCCTCACTGCGCATTGGGCGCTGTTCGGCACCGCCTACCGCGCTGCCACATTGACCGCCGCCGAACGTGTGGTCAGTCTGTGAGGTCACCCTGTGAGGCGAGCCTGTGAGGCGGAGCCTGTGATGAGATGGGACCATGGCTGACCAGTTCACGATCCTCACCATCTGCACCGGCAACATCTGCCGCTCCCCGGCGATGGAGCGCCTGCTCGCCCACCGCCTCGCCGCAGCGGGGAACATCCGGGTGCGCGGTGCGGGGGTCTTCGCCCACGACGGTGAAGAGATGAAGGAGCCGATGCGCCGTCGGGTGGCCGACTACGGGGCGGATGCCGAGGGTACCGCCGGACGGCAGGTCGATGCCGCGCTCATCGACGAGGCCGACCTGATTCTCACCGCCACCAGGGAGCACCGGCGTGAGCTGCTGCGCCACGCCCCTGACGCCGGTCATCGGATCTTCACTCTCCGGGAAGCCGCCCGGCTGATGCGCACACTTACCCCGGGGACCCTGGAGGCAGCAGACGCAGGTCAACTGGCTACCGATCGTCTGGCGGCCCTGGTTCCGCTGTTGGATGAGGCCCGGGTCTCCGGGGTCTCCGGCGGCTCGGATGACGACATCCTCGACCCGTACATGATGGGGGAGGACGCCTACGACGAGTCCTTCGCCCAGCTGCGCGCGCCGATCGAGGAGCTCACCGCCGTCATCGGCGTCTGAGGCCACCGCCGCCGTCGGCGCCTGAGCCCAGCACCTCAGCTGATGCCCGCGGCCGCCATGATCAGCGGGAACGCGAAGAAGGCGACCACATCGAGCAGGAAGTGCGCCACCACCAGAGGCATGACGCGTCCGTACCGGTGGTACACCCAGCCGAAGACCAGCCCCATCAGCAGATTGCCGATCCCCGGCCCGATGCCCTGGTAGAGGTGGTAGCAGCCACGCAGCACCGCCGCGGCGATGATCACCACCCACACCGGCTGCTGCGGGAACAGGCGCCGGAACCGGTCGAAGAGATAGGCGATGAGCACCACCTCCTCCAGCAGCGCATGCCGGGCTGCGGTGAGCACCAGCACCGGTACGTTCCACCAGCCTTCGCCCAGATCCGCCGGCACCAGCTCCGCAGTCAGCCCGGCCGAGCGGCCCAGGCCGTAGACGACGACGGTGCCCGCCCCGATCAGCACGAACAGCCCTGCACCGAGCAGGAGGTCAGCGACAGGCCGCCGCAGATCGAGGCCGAACCGGCGAAATGGGTTCTCCCCGTGGAGGAACACCAGATACAGCACCAGCACGACCGGCATCAGGGCGAAGACGTTGTCCAGGACCTGGTAAATGACGTCGAACACCGGCAACGGTGAGGCGCTGCTGTGCAGAGTGGCCTGCTGCTCGCCCAGTGCCCCCTGGGTCAGCCGCTCCGCCAGGGCGAGGACGGAATAGACCGCGCTGCGCCCCAGGGAGAGGGCAAGCACCACGGCGACCTCCCAGGCGTAGAACCGGCGGGTCCGCGGGAGCATCTCGGGCGAAGCGGAAGATCTCATCGGCCCTACGGTACTCCGCGCCGTGGTGTTGTGATATTCACGTCACAAACTGGTGCTACTCTCTTCACCACGTACTACTCAGTACGTGACAGCGATCACTGTCACAGGGTGCTGAGTGCACTATCGATTCACCGCGCGGCACACTGTGCGGCGCGGCACTCGTATGAGGGGAAACATTCCATGGAAGCAGCCATCACTTGGCTCGACTCGATCGTCTGGAGCCCGTGGCTCGTCTGGCTCTGCCTGGGAGCCGGCGTCTACTTCACGGTCCGCACCAAACTGCTGCAGTTCACCAAGATCCCGGCCATGGTGAGGAATCTGCGCGAGGGCAGCACCTCACAGGACGGGATCTCCTCCTTCCAGGCCCTGGCGATGTCGCTGTCCGGGCGCGTCGGAGCCGGTAATATCGCCGGCGTCGCAGTGGCCATCGGCACCGGTGGCCCGGGCGCGGTGATGTGGATGTGGATCGTCGCCCTGCTCGGAGCGGCCACCTCCTTCGTCGAATGCACGCTCGGTCAGCTGTACAAGGAGCGGGACTCCCGCACTGGGGAGTACCGCGGCGGCCCGGCCTTCTACTTCGAGCGTGCCTACGCCCACACCCGGGCCCGGGTGCCGATGAAGATCTACGCCTGGATCTTCGCCGTGGTCTCCGTCCTCGCGCTGGGCGTGTTCCTGCCCGGCATCCAGACTGACACCATGTCCGGGGCTCTGACGGACACTGTGCCGGGGCTCGAGCGCTGGATGGTCGGTGCGGCCCTGGCCCTGATCCTCGGTGTGATCATCATCGGCGGGGTCAAGCGGATCGCGAACTTCGCCGCCGTCGTCGTGCCGTTCATGGCCGTGGCCTACGTGATCATCGCGCTGATCGCGCTGGCGATCAACGCCTCGGAGATCCCGGCGATGTTCCGGCTGATCATTGAGTCGGCCTTCGGCGCCCACGCTGTCTTCGGCGGCATCCTCGGTGTCGCCATCGATCAGGGTGTCCGCCGCGGCATCTACTCCAACGAGGCCGGTCAGGGCACCGGCCCGCACGCGGCGGCGGCCACGGAGGTCTCCCACCCGGCCAAGCAGGGTCTGGTGCAGGCCTTCGCCGTCTACATCGACACGCTGTTCGTCTGCTCGGCCACCGCGTTCCTCATCCTCTCCACCGGGATGTACCAGGTCATCCCGACCGGTGAAGACTCACCGGTGGACTATGAGACCAACCTGCCCGGCGACGTCGAGGCCGGGGCTGCCTTCACCCAGTTCGCCATCGACTCGATGTGGCAGGGCTTCGGCTCGATATTCGTGGCTGTGGCACTGGCGTTCTTCGCCTTCACCACGCTGGTCTACTACTACTACATGGCCGAGACGAACCTGACCTACGCGATGCGCGGTTTGCGCGGCAAGCAGGCCAAGCGCGCGCTGCTGGCGGTGCTGCAGGTCGTGGTTCTGCTGATCACTGTCTGGGGTGCGATGGGTGCTGAGGGACAGGCCTGGGCGATCGGCGATATCGGTGTCGGTGTGATGGCTTGGCTGAACATCGTCGGGATCCTGATCATCCAGCAGCCTGCCTTCGCGGTGCTGAAGGACTATCGCCGTCAGATCCGCGAGGGCCGCGATCCGCAGTTCGATCCGCGCACTGTCGGCATCCGGAATGCGGAGTTCTGGGAGGAGCGGGCAGATGCGATCGCCGCGGGCACCTGGCAGGACGGGCTTCCCGGGGGTCGTGGAGACCGTGACGAGGGTGATGGTGACGACGATCAGCGTCACGTGAGAGTACCGGTGCGCTGAGCCCTCAGAGGTCAGAGACGGCGGCCCGCTGCCAGGCGCTGAATCAGCGTCAGGCAGCGGCCCGCCGTCGTGCCCGGCGAGTGGCGAGGCCCAGCTGCACTGGAATGTGACAAGGGAATTCTCGGGAAAGAAATCTCTCTGAAATGTGTCCTGAGTAGATTGTCTGCCCTCTAGGGGGTACTCTCCTAGCAGCACACAACAGCGTGATCTATGACACAGCGCGTGAGCGCGGTCCTTGAGGGGAAATCTGAATGAGTACTCATGAGCAACTGCTGATCGCAGTGGGTGAGGAAGAGGTGGACACCGGTGCCCAGAGCATCGCCGACACCATCGACGGGTGGTTCGCCGGCATCACCGAGTGGTTCGCGAACATCATTTTCTACACGATTCCGGTCGGAGGTCATGAGACGCCCATCGTGGTCCTCTGGTCGATCCTGGCGGCCATCGGCTTCACCATCTACTTCGGCTTCGTCCAGTTCCGCACACCCAAGGTCGCCCTCGAAGTCGTGCGTGGCAAATGGTCCAAGCCGACCGACCCCGGCGAAGTCAGCCACTTCCAGGCGCTGACGTCCGCGCTCTCGGCCACCGTCGGTCTCGGCAACATCGCCGGTGTGGCCGCCGCGGTCACCATCGGTGGCCCCGGCGCGGCGTTCTGGATGATGATCGCCGGGCTCTTCGGCATGTGCACCAAGTTCGTCGAGTGTACCCTGGGTGTGAAGTACCGGACGATCGACGAGGACGGCACGGTCCACGGCGGTCCGTTCAAGTACCTGCCGGTCGCCTTCAAGAAACTCGGCCGGATCCCGGTCGCCATCATCACCGGGCTGTTCGCCATCGCCATCATCCTCTTCGGTGTGGCCGGCGGAGGCATGTTCCAGGCCAATCAGGCGTTCTCCCAGGTGCGGGCGGTCACCGGCGGTGAGGACGGCATCTTCGGCTCGGACATGGCGGCGTTCCTCTTCGGGATCGGGTTCGCCGTGCTGGTGGCCCTGGTCATCATCGGCGGCATCAAGTCGATCGGCTCGGTGACCTCCAAGCTGGTGCCGGCCATGGCGATCGTCTACGTCCTGGCCGGACTGACGATCATCGGCATGAACATCCAGAATGTGCCGGCCGCCTTCGGGGCGATCATCGAGGGGGCCTTCAACCCGCAGGGCATCACCGGCGGTGTGCTCGGTGTGATCCTGATCGGTGTCCAGCGTGCGGCGTTCTCGAATGAGGCCGGCATCGGTTCAGCACCGATCGCCCACTCGGCAGTGCGCACGAAGCGCCCGGTCTCGGAGGGCTTCAACGCGCTGCTCGAGCCGTTCATCGACACTGTCGTCATCTGCATGATGACCGCGCTGATCATCATCATCGCGAACCCGGCGTCCTATGAGGCTGCTCGTGATGGTGCAGAGATCGGTGACGTCACGATCACCTCGGATGCCTTCGAGACCGCGTTCTCATGGTTCCCGTACATCTTGGCGCTCGCCGTCTTCCTGTTCGCCTTCTCCACGCTGATCACCTGGGCCTACTACGGGCTGCAGGCCTGGCGGCACCTGTTCGGGAAGACGCCGGTGGGCGATATGGTCTTCCGCCTGCTGATCTGCTTCTTCGTGGTGGTCGGCTGCCTGATGACCTTCAGCAACATCATCGACTTCGCCGACTCCGCACTGTTCATGTGCATCTTCATCAACGTGATCGGTCTGGTGATCCTCGCGCCGAAGGTCAAGGAGGAGATGACGCAGTACCTGGCTGACCGTCGCGCCGGGCGTCTGCATGAGGACCCGGAGCCGCTGGACTCTGACCGCCGCGTGGGCTCGGACCGATGAGCCGGTGAGATGAGCCGGTGAGATGAGCTGATGCGCTGAGCCGAGCAGGCTGATCCCGTCGTCGGGTCCTGCCGCTGGACCTGTGCCCTGTCTGCTGCGGTAGACGGGGCACAGGTGTGCTTGGAGGACAAGTGCGCCCGGAGGATAGTGCCGGGGGTAAGTATGTTCGGTGGATAAGTATGTCCGGTGGGTAGGCGAACATTCCGCCTCGGGTGAAGAACCCCACCCCACATCGGTGGAGAGAAACTGGCTGCCCGTATCGGCGTGTCGCGGTAATTTTCTCTCCCTCGGCGGAGTGGAGGGGGGAGCAGGGCGCTGGTCCACTGGTCGCTCGCGGGAGGCGTGGCAGATCACG
Source organism: Nesterenkonia aerolata (assembly GCF_031470965.1). Lineage (NCBI taxonomy): Bacteria > Bacillati > Actinomycetota > Actinomycetes > Micrococcales > Micrococcaceae > Nesterenkonia > Nesterenkonia aerolata. The sequence goes on from NZ_JAVKGR010000012.1 coordinate 67,303, forward strand.
GGAATGAGTGAGGCCCTGTGCCGGACTGGATCGTCCGGCACAGGGCCTCACTCATGGGGACTCCGGCCTCAGTAAGGAGGCTGGGAGGCAGTGGGTCACTCCTCCTCGTCGTCCTTCTTCTCCACGACCAGGGTCTCGGTGGTCAGCACCAGTGCGGCGATGGAGGCCGCGTTCTGGAGGGCCGACCGGGTGACCTTGACCGGGTCGATGACGCCGTCGGCGATGAGGTCGCCGTACTCGCCGGTCTTGGCGTTGAAGCCGTGGTTCGGCTCCAGCTCCGCGACCTTCGACGCGACGACGAAGCCGTCCTCGCCGGCGTTCTGCGCGATCCAGCGCAGCGGCTGGACCAGCGCGCGGCGGACGATGCCGGCTGCCGCCGCAGCGTCACCGGTCAGCGCCGTCACAGTCTCATCCTCGTCGAGGACAGCCAGGGCGTTGATCAGGGCGGTGCCGCCGCCGGCGACGATGCCCTCCTCAAGTGCCGCGCGAGTCGAGGAGACAGCGTCCTCGATGCGGTGCTTACGCTCCTTGAGCTCCACCTCGGTGGCCGCGCCGACCTTGATGACGCCGATGCCGCCGGCCAGCTTCGCCAGCCGCTCCTGCAGCTTCTCGCGGTCCCACTCGGAGTCGGTCTGCTCGATCTGGCCCTTGATCTGGGCGGCACGAGCCTCGACGTCCTCGGAGGAGCCGGCGCCGTCGACGATGGTCGTCGCGTCCTTGGTGACGGTGACCCGACGGGCGGTGCCGAGCACCTCGGTGCCCACCTGGTCCAGCTTCAGGCCGAGGTCCGGGG
>NZ_JAVKGR010000013.1:0-65361 GCF_031470965.1 Nesterenkonia aerolata
ACAAGGGCGCGAGCCCCTTGACTCACGACACCTCCACACTCAACCGCGAATGGCCCCGATACCAGCCCCGTGTGCGCTTGCCAACAGATAGATCGCGAACAGATGCAAAGGCCTACTGACAGGGAAACCATGCTCGGCGTCAGGACCCGTAGCTTTGCCAGAGTTGGCGAAGCCGATGATCTGCCCTTCCCGGACGGCGACGACCATGCGCCCCGGTCGTGGATCAAGCCGGAGATAGCTGTTCCACATCGTCACGCGACCCTGGTAGGCCTCTTCGTCAAAGAATCGCTCGTCCAGCACACCCGAATACGTCTCACGCCAGCTATCGACATGAACGCGCGCAATGCCCGTCGCGTCATCAACTACAGCGTCACGAATCTGCGCGGACTCAACATCCATCACTCAAAGATACCGTGGAGGTGAGTGCAGTCGCCAAGACGGGGCCAAACACGACATGGACTATTCACCGCACCAGCGAGGATTAACCGGGTCTCGATCTGACCACGCTGGCATAGTATTCCATTCGAATGCGTTAAGCGCCTCAGTTTCTGCGGATACTCTCCAATTAAGAACGCTGGGAGCCTCTATAGAAGCATTATAAAATATACATATTATATATTAATGGTTAATAAATTATCCCCATAAGGTCGGAGCAAAATCAACAACATCCCACCGGCTAAGACCAAGCCCCTTCTACTGGAGAGTCAACTAGTCGATGAATACTCTCAAGAACACACAGTCACGCTGAGATTCAGCACGCCCGGCCTCAATCAAGCTCCGGACTTACCAGCCGGCATGCAGCTTTGCCATACCGGCTGGGTGAATGGAGCTGGGGTCGCGTTTCATGCTGGAAGCCCAGCAGCCCTGAAGATAGGTACTGATCTGCTCTACTATGCATGCTGCCTCTCGCCCAATAAGTCATCCGTAAATCTCTAATAGAATTTTCCTAACCAGTCGGCAAATTCCTTGCCATCTCCCCTGCCTATGAAGCAGCTTCTTCTGGATCTAACCGGAGAGGGGAGATAACTTCCCCATTGTCTCGTCTCGATTCTGCTCATGCTCCACTCACCACCGATTTTCATGGCTAACTTCAGTCCGGCTTCCTGCAGTTTAGGTACAGCAGGGCTGATGCCTTATGAATACGTAGCAGACGAGCACCTCGAAGAATTTTTCACAGGAGTATCTGTAATCTTTTCCTCGAAACTGATTAAGAAGGTGACCAATCCCAGCCGCACTAGGCCCTACTTGAGACTGATACTTCTAATCGGGGATGAGATAGCATCTGCATATATCTTCTTGGTGCAACCGAGCCACGGGCTACTGCACGGCCGTCGATCATAACGCTCAACGATGAGAGCGTGCAGGTCGCCCTCATGAGCTACCTCAATCTTGGCCGCGCCCATACCCAACTCAACAGTAGTCTTCATGTTGAGAGCTTCGTAGATGTGATGGGCTCTGTGGTCGCGCAGACGCGGTCTAATGACGTGAGTCGTCGATGTTGAATCATGCGGGATGCCCCAAGTATTGTGCGCCGTTCACGCAGGCACTCCTACATCTCGCATGCTCCGGAACCTCCTCAGACCCCAATAACCGTTCGGCAATAAACACATTTATTACGGTTCCACTATAAGTAGGAATATAGCCCAGCGGCCATACCCCTCACTCATCTTTCCCGGCGTCAGGAACTACCCGGTCACTCCAGCGCTGACCCACCCCCTCCGATCGTGAATCCCTGGCTTTGTGAGGTATCCCGTGGAACATACGGCGGGAGAACTCACAAAGCCAGGGATTCTCGATCTGCAGTGCGGGCAGTGGGGGCGGGACCCCTTCAGCCTTCCAGCAGCTCTTGGAGGTGGGCGTAGTGGTCCCGCACGGCGGCGCGGTAGGCCTCCGCGTCGCCGTCTTCGGCTGCCTGGAGCATCGCTCCGTGCGCCGCAGCAGTGCGCAGCAGGCCATCCTCCCCGGCCGGGTCGAGATCGGGGATCACCGCCATGTGGACCAGCCACATCGAAGAGGTCATCTGCTGCACCAGCGTGCCCTCCACACGATCCAGCAGACCGTTGTGGAAAGCGATGTCCTCCTCCAGGAACCGCTCCCCCGCCCGCGCCTTGGCTTCCATCCCCTGCACCAGCTCGCGCAGATCCGGGTTCTTCGTGCCGGCCATCGTCGCGGTGATCTCATCAGCCAGGCCCAAGTCCAAGTACAGCCTGACCTTGACCACCTCGGCCAGAGACTTCTGATTCGACGCCTGCTGCAGTGATGACCGCAGCACCAGAGTCTGCACCAGCGGCGTCAACGACATCTGCCCGACGAAGCTCCCGCGCCCCTGTTTGACCTCGACGATGTCCAGCGCCTCCAGCTTCCGCAGCGCCTCCCGCACCGAAGAGCGCGAGACACCGAGATCCTTGCACAGCGTGGCCTCAGTGGGCAGCGCATCCCCCGGCTGCAGCCCCTCACGCAGGATGTATGACTTGATCGCATCCGTCGTCGCCGCCGAGCGATTGATCATGTCGATGCTCGTCAGGCGCTCATCGATCTTCAGATTCACAGCGGCCAACATGCCGAGCTCTTGCGAGAGTCTGTCTGAGGTCATATATTGATGCTACTCCATCTGATGTCAGATGTCAGACAACTGAACAGGCATCACTCGCCTCCGAGAGGAACCACCCCATGCACACCCGCACCGCTGGGCTGAAGACCATCACCGGACTGTCCCTCACCGCCCTGGCGCTCTCCGCCTGCGGCGGCTCCGCCGGCGACAACGGCGACGCCGCTGACGAGGACACCCACATCACCGCGGCGATGGCCTACGAGACCGACAACTACCACCCCTCCTCCACCACCTCTGCCCTCGCCCACAGCGCGAACTGGCACGTGGTGGAAGGTCTCTACGAGCTGGACATGACCAACGCCGAGCCCTACGCCGCCCTCGCCGCGGACGAGGAGCTCGAGGAGATCTCCGAGACCGAATATCAGGTCACTCTCCGCGAGGACGCCGCCTTCTCCGACGGCACTCCGGTCACCGCCGACGACGTCGTCGCCTCCTTCGAACGGACGATGGACCCAGAGAACATCTACGCCCCGATGCTGGACTTCATCGACGAGGTCACCGCCGAGGACGAGCAGACCGTCACCATCTCGCTGAACCACCCCTTCACGCTGATCAAGGAGCGTCTGCCGCTGGTCAAGATCGTCCCCGAGGACGCCACTGACGAGGACCTGACCGCCCAGCCCATCGGCTCCGGCCCCTGGAAGTACGACTCCATCAGCCAGGACTCCATCGAGTTCAGCCCCAACGAGGAGTACACCGGCAACCGCCCCGCCGAGGCCGGTTCCATGGAGTTCCAGATCATCCTGGACGACACCGCCCGCATCACCGCCCTGCAGGAGGGCACCGTGCAGGCCGTGGAGTCCGTACCGCAGGACATGACCGAGATCGTCACCGGCGCCGGCGCAGAGATCGAATCCGTCCAGGGCTTCAACCTGCCGTTCCTGATGTTCAACACCGGCCAGGAGCCCTTCGACGACCCGCAGGTCCGCCAGGCGTTCTTCTACGCGGTGAACACCGAACAGCTCATCGACAACGCGCTCGACGGCACCGCCAGCCCCGCCACTTCCTTCCTGCCGGAGGATCACCCGAACTACAACGAGGCCTCCACGGTCTACGACCACGACCCCGAGGAGGCCGAGCGCCTGCTCGAGGAGGCCGGCGTCGAGGACCTCTCCATCACCCTGCTGACCACTGATCACCCGTGGATCACGGATCTCGCCCCGCAGATCATGAACGACCTCCAGGAGATCGGCGTCGACGTCAGCCTGCAGGAGGAGGCCTCAGCCTCGCTGTACGCCAACCACACCGACGTCGACGACCCGACCTACGACGTCGCGCTGGCACCGGGAGACCCCTCCATCTTCGGCTCCGACCCGGACCTGCTGATGAACTGGTGGTACGGCGACAACATCTGGACCTCCTCGCGCTCGCAGTGGGCAGAGTCCGAGGCCTTCGACGACCTCCACGAGATCCTCGACGAGGCCGTCGAAGCCGACGAGGACGAGCAGCAGCAGCTGTGGAACGACGCCTTCGACCTGGTCTCCGAAGAGGTGCCGATCTACCCGCTGTTCCACCGCGAGGTCATCACCGGCTACGACTCCGAGACCCTCGAGGGCTTCTCCCCCATCGGCACCACCGGCCTGAGCTTCCTGGAGACGGCCTCCGAGGACGAGGGCGAAGCCGGCGACGGCGAGGACGCCGACGACAGCGACAGTGCCGACGACACCGGCAATGACACCGAGGAGGACACCGAGGACGACTCCGAGGAGGAGTGACCCCACCGCTCCAGTCGGCCGGGCCAGCGAGGATCTGAGGCATCCCCAGAATCCGCTGACCCGGCCGATCTGAGCCACGTCCGCCGTCTCACCCACCCCGTCCGCAGCGGAGCAGTCCATGAACAACATCCTCAGACTCATCGGTCGACGTCTGATCGCGCTACCGGTGATGGTCCTGGGAGTCACGTTCCTCGTGTTCTTCCTGATGTCCTTCTCGAACATCGACCCCGCCTATCAGGCGCTCGGCGAAGGAGCCAGCCCCGAGGCCCTCGAGGCCTACCGCGAAGCCCAGGGCCTCAACGACCCGTGGCTCGTACAGTTCGGCGCCTTCCTCGCCGGCATGATCCAAGGTGATCTGGGCACCTACGGCAGCAACCAGGCCTCCGTGGCCACCCGCGTGGCCGAGGCCTTCCCGGTGACCCTGGAGCTGACCTTCATCGGCCTGTTCCTCTCGATCATCATCGCCCTGCCGCTGGGCGTCCTCGCCGCACTGTTCCGCGACGGCTGGCCCGACCAGGCGATCCGCATCATCTCCATCGTCTTCCTGGCCACCCCCTCCTTCTGGCTGGCGGTGCTGCTGATCCTGCTGTTCTCCGCGAACCTGGGGATGTTCCCCGCCTCCGGTGAGCTGCCGGGCTTCTTCGAAGACCCTGGGGGCTATATCGACCGGATGATGCTGCCCGCCTTCGCCCTCGCCGTACCGGTGGCCGGTTCGCTGATCCGCATCGTGCGGACCTCGATGGTCGAGGAGCTGGACAAGGACTACGTGCGCACCGCTCTGGGTGCGGGCATCCCCAAACCGGTGGTCATCGCCCGCAACGTGCTGCGTAACGCCCTGATCACCCCGGTGACCGTGGTCGGGCTGCGCATCGGCTACCTGATGGGCGGTGCCGTCGTCATCGAAGTCATCTTCAACATGCCCGGTATGGGTATGACCATCCTGCAGGGTGTCCAGCAGAACTACCCGACCCTGGTGCAGGGCGTGGTGCTCGTCGTCGCCTTGGCGTTCATCGTCATCAACATCATCGTCGACCTGCTGTACCTGCTCATCAACCCGAGAATCCGGGCGGTGTGACCTTCACTATGAGACCTCACCTGACAGAGAAGCTGCAGAACGCCGGACGGCTGCGCGGATTCCGCCGCATGCCCTGGGGATCGAAGATCTCCCTGGTGGTGCTGGCCGTCGTCGCCTTCGCGGCGGCCTTCGCCCCGCTGGTCGCGCCCCATGACCCGATCGAGATCTTCTCCGCCCGGCAACCCCCGGGCGGGGACCACATCTTCGGCACCGACGAGAAGGGCCGCGACGTCCTCTCCCGGATGATCTATGGTGCCCGGTATTCACTGGTCATCGGGCTCTGCGCCACTGGTTTGGCCCTGCTCTCCGGGGCGATCCTCGGCTCCGTCGCCGCGGTGTCGAAGAAGCCGATCTCCGAGACCATCATGCGCATCATGGACATCATCATGTCCTTCCCGGGCATCGCCCTGGCTGCGGTGTACGTCTCCGTGTTCGGCAACTCCCTGACGATCATCGTCGTCGCCATCGGGTTCCTCTACATGCCGCAGCTGACCCGCGTGGTCCGAGCCAATGTGCTCTCGGCCTACGGGGAGGACTACGTCAACGCAGCACTGGTCTCCGGCGCGCGTGCCCCGTGGATCCTGATCAAGCACGTCACCCGCAACACCGCGGCACCGGTGATGGTCTTCGCCACGATCCTGGTGGCCGATGCCATCGTGTTCGAGGCCTCACTGACCTTCATCCAGGCCGGTATCAGCGAACCCACTCCCACCTGGGGCAACATCCTCTCCGATGCGCGCAACGGCGTGCTGGCCGGGCGGTGGTGGCAGGCCCTCTACCCGGGTCTGGCGATCATGATCACCGTACTGTGCCTGAACATCCTCTCCGAGGGCATCACCGATGCCATGGTCTCCACCCCCTCCTCGGCCACGCCGCAGACGCAGGTCAGCGGCCGGCGCAGCTCGGACCGTCTGCTGCTGGACCCGGCGGCCGCGCACCGCGAGCAGGAGGAGCAGCTGGAGGCACGATTGGCCCGGCTGGCCGAGGTCGAGTCCCAGCGTGCTGACCGCCGTGACCCGATCACCGAGGGTGAGCCGCTACTGGAGGTGGAGAACCTCTCGATCCGTTTCCCCCGTCACGGTGCAGTGGACGTCGTCGACGACGTCTCCTTCTCTGTGCGCCCCGGGGAGACGATGGGACTGGTCGGTGAATCCGGCTGCGGCAAGTCCATCACCTCCCTGGCGATCATGGGCCTGCTGGACCCCCGGGCGGAGATCCGCGGGGAGGTCCGTTACCAGGGCAGGAATCTGCTGAGCATGCCTGCGGCCGAGCGCCGTGAGCTGCTGGGCCGCGAGATGGCGATAATCTACCAGGATGCGCTGTCCTCGCTGAACCCGTCGATGCTGATCCGCGCCCAGCTCAAACAGCTGACCTCCCGCGGTGGGACACGCTCGGCGGAGGAGCTGCTGGAGCTGGTCGGGCTGGATCCGCAGCGGACCCTGGCCTCCTATCCGCATGAGCTCTCCGGCGGGCAGCGTCAGCGTGTGCTGATCGCGATGGCACTGACCCGGGATCCGAAGCTGGTCATCGCCGATGAGCCGACCACCGCCTTGGACGTCACCGTGCAGCGGCAGGTGATCGACCTGCTCAATGAGCTGCGCGACCGCCTCGGCTTCGCCATGGTCTTCGTCTCCCACGACCTCGCCCTGGTGGCGGAGGTCGCCCACCGGGTGACGGTGATGTATGCCGGGCAGGTGGTCGAGCAGGCTCCGACGAAGGAGCTGCTGATCAATCCGGTCCATGAGTACACCCGCGGGCTGCTGGGTTCGGTGCTCTCCATCGAGTCCGGTGAAGGCCGGCTGCACCAGGTGCCCGGCACGGTGCCCTCGCCGAAGGACTTCCCCTCCGGTGACCGGTTCGCACCACGTTCCTCCCATCCGGAGATCGGCGCCGACATCCGCCCGCAGAGGAGACAGGTGGGCGAGAGCGAGCACTTCTACGCCGCACTTCCCGAACACCCCCACGCAACTGAGCACACAGCCAGCGAGCACACAGCAGGAGGCTCACGATGACATCAGCATCGGATCAGACCCCGCTCATCGACCTGCAGGACGTCGAAGTCACGTTCACCTCACGCACCGGTTCGCTGTTCCGGCCGAATAAGGTCCACGCGGTCCAGGGCGTGACCATGCAGCTGCGCCGCGGGGAAACCCTGGGCATCGTCGGCGAATCCGGCTGCGGGAAGTCCACCACAGCCAATGTGATGTGCGGGCTGCAGCCGCCCACCGGCGGGAAGATCTTCTTCCAGGGCCACGAGGTCACCCGGCGTTCGGCCGCCGACCGACGCCGTATCGGCCGGTTGGTCTCCGTGGTCTTCCAGGATCCCTCCACCGCGCTGAACCCACGCATGGCGATCCGCGAGCAGCTGAAGGATCCGCTGCGCGTGCATCGGGTCGGCACGGCTGAGGAGCGCGAGGAGAAGGTGGAGGCCCTCATCGAGATGGTCGGGCTGCCGGCCTCGGCGCTGGATGCGCTGCCCGCTCAGCTCTCCGGCGGACAGCGGCAGCGGGTGGCCATCGCCCGCGCCCTGGCCTTGGAGCCCTCGGCGATCATCGCCGATGAGCCCACCTCCGCACTGGACGTCTCAGTCCGTGCCCAGATCCTCAACCTCTTCACGGACCTGAAGCAGGAGCTGGGATTGGCGATGGTCTTCATCTCCCATGACATCCAGACGGTCCGCTACGTCTCGGACCGGATCGCGGTGATGAACCACGGCGTGGTGGTGGAGGAAGGCCCCGCCGCGCAGGTCCTGGAGGACCCGCAGGACGACTACACACGCAAGCTGTTGGGTGCGGCGCCGTCGCTGCTGCACCCGTGAGCCCGATCGACAGGAGCATTAGGACGATGGTTTCCCCCACTGACTCTTTCCGCGGGGTCATCCCCCCGGTCATCACGCCCCTGACCACAGACGGTGAGCTCGACGTCGCCTCCTACGCCGCAGTGCTGGAGCGGCTGATCGACGCCGGCGTCGACGGTCTGTTCCTGCTGGGTTCCTCCGGTGAGGCGGCGTTCTCCACCGATGCCCGCCGCCGGGAGATCCTGGCTGAGGGGATGCGGATCGTCGACGAGCGTGTGCCGGTCTTCGCCGGTGTCATCGACACGCAGACCGAGCGGGTCGTCGCTCAGGCGCGCACGGCCCAGGAGCTGGGCGTCGATGCGCTGGTCGCCACGGCCCCGTTCTATGCGCTGGGCGGACCGGAGGTCGTCGAGCGGCATTTCCGGGTGATCCGTGAGCGTGTGGATCTGCCGCTGTTCGCCTATGACATCCCGGTGTGTGTGCACACCAAACTGGAGGCGGCGATGCTGCTACGCCTGGGCTCCGAGGGCATCATCGACGGCGTGAAGGATTCCTCCGGCGATGATGTCGCCTTCCGGCAGCTGGCCCGTGCCAATGCGGCGGCGGGCCGTCCGCTGGCGCTGCTGACCGGCCATGAGGTCGTCGTTGACGGTGCGTACCTCTCCGGGGCCGACGGCGCGGTGCCGGGCTTGGCGAATGTCTCCCCGGAGCCGTTCGTGGAGCAGTGGCGGGCCGCTCAGGCCGGCGACTGGGACACCGTCCGGCTGCTGCAGGATGAGCTGGCGGATCTCATGCGGATCGTCGCGGTGACCAGTGGTGTCAGCGGTTACGGTGCTGGTGTGGGTTCCTTCAAGACGGCGCTGCAGCTGATGGGTGTGATCCGCACCAATACGATGACCGAACCTGTCGCCGCCCTGGAGGGCGAGAACGTGCGGGCCATTGCGGCAGTGCTGGAGGAGGCCGGGCTGCTGTGACCGAGCCTCGGGGTGCCGCGCGGCGCATACTGGCCGTGGATATCGGGGGGACGAAGATCGCCGCCGCCCCGGTCACCCTCTCCGATGCCCCCGAGGCGCGTGCCGCGCTGGGCCCGGTGCGCACGACGGCGACAGCCGCAGCTCGGGGAGGCCCGGCGGTGCTGCGGCGGGTGGTGGAGCTCGCGCTCGCCGTCGCCGAGGAGCACGCGGCTGAGAATCCCGACGGCCCCGGGCTCAGTGCGGTGGGAATCGCCAGCGCCGGTGTGGTCGATACTGTACGCGGCCGCATCACCTCAGCCACTTCTCTGATGCCGGGGTGGGCGGGGACGGACCTCGCCTCAGCGGTGGGTGAAGCGCTCGGCCTGCCGGTGCGGGTGCTCAACGACGTCCACGCCCATGGATATGGGGAATGGGCGCACGGGTTCGGCGCCGGCTCCGGCTCTCTGCTGCTGGCCGCAGTGGGAACCGGGCTGGGTGGGGCGCTGATCGACGAGTCCCGGCTGCTGCTCGGCGCCCGCTCGATGGCCGGGCATCTGGGGCATATGAACCACACCGCCGCGGCCGGTCTCGAATGCAGCTGCGGACGTACCGGCCATATCGAGTCCATCGCCTCGGGCACCGGCGTCGCCGCCTGGTACAAGCAGCGGATGCGACGCGGGGATCCGCCGGCTGAGACCGGGCAGCATGTCGCTGAGCTCGCCGCACTCGGCCAGGACACCGCCCAGGCGGTGATTCGCGAGTCCGCGAGCGCACTCGGTGAGGTCCTCGGCTCTGCCGCTCACCTGCTGGACCCAGCCCATGTGGTGGTCAGCGGCTCTGTGGCTGAGGCGGGCGTGCTGTGGTGGGATGCCCTGCGAGAAGGGTTCGCCGGCACGGTGATGGACCCCCTGGCAGATCTGCAGCCCCGGCTCGGGGCCTTGGGCTCCGGGGCTCCGCTGATCGGTGCGGCCGTCTTCGCAGACGGCGGTGGCACACTCACTCACACGCCCCATCACGCGCCCCATCACACGCTCAGTGATACGGCTAGCGACGCGCACGGTGACGAAGACGACGAAGGGGATCGCCGATGACGGCCGCACGGACTGAAGAATTGCTTGCCAAGCTGCGCGGGGGGCTCATCGTCTCCTGTCAGGCGTATCCGGGTGAGCCGATGCGTCATCCCGAGACGATGGCCCAGATCGCCCAGGCGGCAGAGATCGGCGGTGCGGCGGGGATCCGCTGTCAGGGCCTGGCCGATATCTCCGCGATCGTCGGGCAGGTGCAGGTGCCGGTCATCGGGATCTGGAAGGACGGAGACTCGGGCGTGGTGATCACTCCGACGCTGCGTCATGCCCGCAGCTGCCTCGCCGCCGGTGCCGACATCGTGGCCTTGGACGCCACCGCCCGGCCGCGGCCCGACGGGCTGAGTGTCGCCGAGACTGCTCGAGCCCTGCATGATGAAGGCGCCGTGCTCATGGCCGACTGCGGCTCGCGCGCCGATGCGGAGCGCGCCGCGGCGGCCGACGTGGCCATCCTTTCGACGACTCTGGCCGGCTACTCCGGCGATCGCCCGGCCACCGAGGGGCCGGACCTGGAGCTTCTGGCGCAGATCGTCGAGGACCACCCGGAACGTCCGGTGATCGCCGAGGGCAGGATTCGGACCCCGGAGGACGCGGCGGCGGCGTTGGAGGCTGGCGCGTGGGCCGTCGTCGTCGGGACCGCGATCACGCATCCGACCTCCCTGACGAGGCGTTTCCATGCGAGCCTGAAGGAGGGACGTCGATGAAGGGCACTGTGACGGACGAAGGAAATAGGTGCGGCACCATGAACCTGGTTGACGTGTTCGCCGATCCGGCGGCGATTGCGGCCGCGGCTGTAGATCGTATCGAGGCGGCGCTGGCAGCCGCGGAGGCTTCCCCGACGTTGGGGGTGGCCACGGGTTCGAGCCCCGGCGCGGTGTATGAGCTGCTGCGGGCGAAGCACCGCGAGGGCACGTTCTCCCTGGACGGGGTCTCCGCGGTGGCCCTGGATGAGTACCGGGGCCTGCCTGCGGCGCATGAACAGCGCTACCGCACGGTGTTGCGCAGGGAGCTGGTGGGCGCTGCGCGGACCGGGCTGCGCGAGGAGGATCTGCACGTCCCCGATGCCGACGCGGTGGATCCGGAGACTGCTGCGGTGCACTTCGAGGGGCGGATCACCGCACTCGGTGGGGTGGATCTGCAGCTGCTGGGACTCGGGGCGAACGGGCATATCGGCTTCAACGAGCCGGGGACGGGCTTCGATGCCCGGACGCACCTAACCACCCTGGAGGACTCCACCCGCCGGGCCAATGCGCGGTTCTTCCACGGTGACCTCTCCCAGGTGCCGCAGTATGCGATGACTCAGGGGTTGGCGACGATCCTTGAGGCACGGGAGATCGTGCTGATCGCGGTCGGTGCGGAGAAGGCTGAAGCGGTGCGGGCGATGCTGCACGGCCCGGTCACCGCAGACTGCCCGGCCAGCGTGCTGCAACGGCATCCCCGGGTGAGCGTTCTGCTCGATGAGGCCGCCGCATCAGTGCTCGACGAGCAGTGACACCTGGCCGCAGCTGAGCCAGCCTTTTCCCGTGATGTTATTTACATCACATCAGAGAGCGCCTAGGGTGAGATCAGTTGTCAGACATGTGATGTCTGAGAGCGCTGTGACGGACACACCGAAAGGACTGACCGCCCATGCGTCACCGACGCCACCGCCAGCGGAGCACACCACCGGGATGGAAGGCCGCCATCGCGCTGCCGGCCGCCGCGCTGATGATCGCCACGGCCCCCGGCGCACTGGCCCAACCCGAAGCCCAGCCGGACGCCCAGCCCGACACCCAGCCTGAGGAAACTCTGAGGGCCTCGGCGGTGAGTACAGCGGAGGCAGGTGCAGCGGGCACGGACTTCGACGTCGAACGTGGGCTGGAGCCGTTCTTCGAAGAGCAGCAGCTGGCGAGCAACGGTGAGGACGGCTGGCCCAACTACCGGATTCCCGCACTGATGGTGACCAACGACGGCGATCTCCTCGCCTCCTACGACGGCCGGCCCACCGCTGCTGACTCGCCGGCTCCGAACTCGATCCTGCAGCGCCGCAGCACCGACGGCGGCCAGACCTGGCAGGAGCAGACCATCATCAACGAAGGGTCCACCGAGGAGCCCATCGAGGGCTATTCAGATCCCAGCTACCTGGTGGACCGGCAGACCGGCAGCATCTTCACCTTCCACGTGAAGTCCTACGACGCCGGATTCTGGGACAGCGCCACCGGCACCGACCCCGACCGCCGGGACATCATCCACGCGCAGGTGGCACGCTCCGACGACGGCGGACACACCTGGACCGATGAGACCATCACCGAGGACATCACCCCGGATGAGGGGTGGACCTCGCGCTTCGCCGCCGCCGGGCAGGGAATCCAGCTGAAGTACGGGCCCCATGCCGGCCGGCTGATCCAGCAGTACACGATCATGGACTCCGACGGCGCCTTCCGGGCGGTCTCGGTGTACTCCGATGATCACGGGGAGACCTGGCAGGCCGGTGAACCGGTCGGCGTCGGGATGGATGAGAACAAGACCGTGGAACTCTCCGACGGCCGCGTGATGCTCAATTCGCGGGACTCGGAGCGCTCCGGCTACCGCAAAGTGGCGATCTCCGAGGACGGCGGGCACTCCTACGGGGAGGTGTACATCGACGAGCAGCTGCCTGATCCGGCGAACAACGGCTCGATCATCCGGGCGTTCCCCAACGCCCCGGAGGGCAGCGACGAGGCGCAGGTGCTGCTGTTCTCCAACGCCGGGAGCTCGACGGAGCGCAGCAACGGGGTGGTCCGTATGTCCTGCGACGACGGCGAGACCTGGCCGGCGTCCCGCGTGTTCGCCCGCGGAGGGATGGCCTACTCGACGCTGGTCACCCAGGCCGACGGCTCCATCGGTCTGCTCTATGAGCCCGAGGGCGGCAACGGCGGTATCCGCTATGCCAACTTCAGCCTGGCCTGGCTCGGTGAGCTCTGCGCCGGAATGAGCGCTGAGGATGTGCGCGCTTCGGCGGGCTCCGAGGCCGAGGCCGCCGTGCAGCTGAGCAACCAGGAGGCTGAGGCGCTCACCGGGGGCCAGCTGGAGATGGAGCTGCCCGACGGCTGGGGCGGCGGTTCCGCGGAGGTGGCCGAGGTCCCGGCCGGGTCTGAGGCGGAGGCCGCAGTGGCCTTCACGGTGCCCGAGGGTGCCGCGCCCGGCTCACATGACGTGCCGGTGACCTTCACCTCGGAGCAGGGGAGCTTTGAGGCGTACCTGAGCGTGGTGGTCACACCTGCTGATGAGGCTTCGCTGGCCGTCGACGTCGAGCATGTGGACCCTGGGGAGCCCGGCAGCTACACCGCCGGTGACAGGCTGCGGTTCGACTTCTCCGTGACCAGCTTCGCCGATGAAGCCGTGGATGTGGTGCCCTCCGGTCCGCTGGATGACTTCGATCCGCGGGACGGTGCACCCAACTGCCGGTACCTGGCACTGGATGCGGGCGGCTCCTATGACTGTGACACGGCGAGCTATGAGCTGACGCAGGAGGACATCGACGCCGGTGTGCTGGAGCTGGAGACCGCGTGGAGCTCCACCTCTGCCGGCGAAGACGGCGACCCGCTCCAGGAGATCAGCGTCGCACTGCCGCCGGTCCCCCTCACCGACTGACCCCACCACCACCGCACGTTTATCCGAACTGCCTGCGGAATCCGAATGCTATAAGGCACGGATTCCGCAGGCGTTCCGGATAATCGCGTGGTGTTCGGCGTCGGGGACCATAGAACCGCCGGTGAGCCACGCGATATGAGTGGCTCGGTCATAAGCATCTCTGGTCAGCCCGGGCCGCGATGCGCCGTCATCGTCGAGGGCCTGCCCCACCATCGAGGCGGCCACCAGCCCGGCACAGGCCGAGGGCTCCAGCCGCGCTCCTTCAGCGTGATGGGCGCGCGCCGTCATCCCCACCAGGGACTCATCACTGACCGTGACGAACCCATCGATCAGCCCACCCATGTGACGGCCAACCAGTTCAGAGGGCCTCGGCACGGCAAGACCATCGGCGAGGGTCCGCCCGTCCAGGCCGATCTCATCGACGGCGATCCCCTCATCACGGCCGGTCAGCCGCCCCAGCATCACCGAGGGCGCATGAGTGGGCTCGACGAAGAAGCACCGCACCGCCTCCCCGAACTCCTGCTTCAACCCGAACGTCACCCCGCCGGGCGCCCCACCGACGCCGCAGGGCAGGTACACGAACAGCGGATGCTCAGCACTGAGCGGCATCGAGAGCGCCTGCAGCTGTCCTGCCAGGCGCCGTCCGGCCACCGCATACCCGGCGAACAGATCCAGCGAGCGCTCATCATCGACGAAATGCGCCTGCGGGTCTGCCTCAGCCTGCTGCCGGCCTTCAGCCATCGCCGCAGTGAAGTTGCCCGCATGCTCAACCACGTCCGCACCGACCTCACGCAGCCGCTGCTTCTTCCACGCTTTGGCGTCAGTGGACATATGCACGGTGACTGCCAGCCCCAATGCCCGCGCGGTCAGCCCGATCGACAGGCCCAAGTTGCCGGTAGAACCGACGACGATGCGGTGGGTGCCCAGCAGCTGAGCCACCGGCTCGCTGCGGAATGTCTCGACGGCGTCCTGGCCCATCAGCCCGGCCTCGGACACGATCCGTTCGGCAGCAGCCAACACTTCATGGATACCGCCGCGGGACTTCACTGATCCGGAGATCGGCAGCAGATCGTCGCGCTTGACCCAGAGATTCGGCGGGATGGCCGCACCCTCGACATCCTCTGTCAGGGCTACATCCTCTGTCAGGGCGCAGTGCAGGGCGGGGAACTTCTCCACGGGACTCTCCAGCACTCCGCCGGTGCGTCCGGTCTCGGGAAACAGCTGTTCCAGCAGCGGCGCGAACCACCGGAACCTCGCCTCTGCGACGTCGATGATCTGCGGATCGAGGTCTGACGGCGCGGTCTCAGCGGGGAACCATACAGTCGGCTGCGTCCGCGCGAGTCGGGCAGTCAGGGCCTCCCTCGTCGCCCCACTGGTATCCATCCCGGCATTCATACTGGTGCTCACGGCTCTGACCATGCCACACTCTTTTGCCCCTGACGACCGGTGCTGGGACAACCGGTACTGTGACGAGCAGTACTCTGGGATCGCCCCCGCACCGATGAGGACATTGCCGTGACCGAACTGCACCGCGTCTACGCCTGGACCGATGACGGCGGGCTCTCGCCGGCGCCCCCAGCACAGGCTTCGACGCAAGACCCGGCACAGGATCCCGTACCGTCATCCGCCCCACAGGTGTTCGATTCCTGGCTGGTCCTCGACGGCGCCGCCGTCGCCCTCGCACGTCACGAGCAGCGCTTCGCTCACGGGGTGCGGGCGCTGTTCCCCGATGCCCGTCCCGCTGCCCTGCACGGTTTCCTCGCGGAAGTACGCGATGCCCTCCCCCACACGGGGAGCTGGTGGCCGCGCATCGAAGCGCATCGCCGCGATACCCAGAACTCCGCAGGGACGCCGCAGCTGGTGCTGCGAATCCGCCCCGCACCCGAGCAGAACGGCGACGTCGTCCTCTGGTCGGGCGGCTCGGGTCTGGCGGCGCCGAAGCATCCCCGCCACAAGGGTCCCGACCAGCCGCTGTACTCTCAGCTGCGAGAGCTCGCCGCAGATCGCGGCGCCACTGACGCCGTCCTCATCGACGGCGACGGCCACGTCCTCGAAACTGACCATTCCGCTCTGGTGTGGTGGCGCGGTGACACCCTGTGTCTGCCCGCGCGGAGACTACCTCGTCTGCCGTCGGTCACTCAGGAGCAGCTCGTCGCTCTCGCTGAGCAGGCCGGGATTCCGGTTCGGCAGGAGTCCGTCCGGCCCGCCGAGCTTGACGGCCTGGAGATCTGGGCACTGAACGCCGCCCGCGGGGTGCGGCCGGTCAGCCGGTGGATCGGCGATGCCGCGCCGAGTGTGGCACCGCCGAGTGCCGCGGCACATCAGTGGCATCAGCGATGGAGGGCATCTGGTGCGCACCTGCCTGATTGATCACTACGATTCCTACACGTTCAACCTCTACCAGCTGATCTACCGGGTCTACGGCGTCGAACCGGTGGTGATCACCCACGACGATCCACACCTGAACCACGAGTTCCTCGCAGGATTCGACGCCCTGGTGCTCTCCCCGGGGCCGGGGATGCCGCAGCACGGTGCCGACGTCGGGCGGGTGCCTGAACTGCTGGGCTCCACCACGCTGCCCGTGCTCGGAGTGTGTCTGGGGCATCAGGAGCTGGGGCTGCTCGCCGGTGCCGACGTCGGCCCGGCGCCGCAGCCGCGTCACGGGCATATCAGCCCGGTCTCCCATACGGATCAGGGACTCTTTGCCGGACTGCCGCAGGGATTCGCTGTGGTGCGGTATCACTCACACTGCCTGCAGCGTCCTGTGCCGGATGAGCTGATCGTCGATGCCACGGCCGAAGACGGTGTGGTGATGGGGTTCCATCATGCCCGGCGGCCCTGGTGGGGGGTGCAGTTCCACCCGGAGTCCGTGGCCTCTGCCGGTGGGGAGCAGCTGTTGGAGAACTTCCGCACGCTGGCTCAGCCGACCGGTGCTGTGTCTGTGCCGTCTCCGCCCGGCTCCTCCGGGCAGGCTGCCGTCTCTGAGCCCCCGGTCACGTGGTCAGTGGTCACCTCACACGTTCCCCGCGCCGGTAAAGCCTCGCAGCTCCCCGACACGGCGCGCATCTTCGAAGCCGTCTGCGGGGATGATCCCTGGGCGTTCTGGTTGGATTCGAGCCGCGTGGTGGAGGGCTACTCCCGGTTCTCCTATCTGGGTGTGCCCGGCGGTGCGCACGGAGAGGTGCTCCGGTACAGGCTTCCCGCTGCTGATGGCGCCCAGGTGACGCCCGAGGTGGAGGTGATCGAGCCGATGAGCGGGCGCCTGTACTGCGAACCCGGCTCAATCTTCGATGTGCTCCCTCGCCGCCTGGAACAGCGGCGCCTGCGCTCACCAGACGCGAGGATGAGAGCGAGATCGATAGAAGGCCCCGGCACGACGTCGGCTCTGCCGTTCGAGATGGTCGGTGGCTACGTGGGCCATCTCAGCTACGAGCTCCGCGCCGAATGCGGATCTGACACGCACCACCGCTCAGCGACACATGACGCGGTGCTCGTCTCAGCGACCCGGTACGTCGTCGTCGATCACCTGACCGGGGACCTGTGGGCTGTCAGCACTTCACCGGAGGATGCCAATGACCTTGACGACGCGCAACGATGGGTGGGTGAGACGGCGCAACACCTCAAGCAGCTGCTGGGCACCCCGGAGGTCGCACCCCGCACTCGACCGACCCCGGCCCTGCCCGCCGCAGTGGACCCTCTGGCTCATCTCCGCCGGGACCGCGCGGGCTATCTGGAGGACGTCGAGGCCTGCCTGCGGCAGCTGCATGCCGGGGAGAGCTATGAGATCTGCCTGACCGACGAGTTCGTCCACCCGTTCGACGGCGATCCGCTGGCGGTGTACCTGGCTCAGCGCCAGCAGAATCCGGCCCCCTACGCGGCGTTTCTGCGGCTGGGCGAGACGCAGCTGCTGTGCTCCTCCCCGGAGCGGTTTCTGAAGATCGACGCATACGGCACCGCCGAATCCAAGCCGATCAAGGGGACGGCGCCGCGCTCGACTGATCCGCAGGCGGACGCCGAAGCCGCCGAAGAGCTGCGCACCTCATCGAAGACGTGGGCGGAGAACCTGATGATCGTGGACCTGCTGCGCAATGACCTCGGGAGGGTGTGCGAGGTCGGCTCAGTGGAGGTCCCGGAGTTCATGGCGGTGGAGTCCTACGCCACTGTGCATCAGCTCGTCTCCACTGTGCGGGGCCGTCTGCGCCAGGACATCGATGCCGTGGACGCGGTGCGCGCGTGCTTCCCCGGCGGGTCCATGACGGGAGCTCCGAAGCTGCGCACGATGCGGATCATCGAGGATCTCGAGCAGCGGGCGCGGGGACCCTATTCGGGGGCGATCGGCTACTTCAGCGCCGACGGGGCATGTGATCTCAACATCGTCATCCGGACTGCTGTCATCCACGACGGGGAGATCCGCGTCGGAGCAGGAGGTGCGGTGGTCCTGGACTCCGACCCAGCTGCCGAGTTCGACGAAATGATCACCAAGCTCCGCACCGCCCTTCCCCGCTGACTCTGGAGTTGGTGCCCTTTTGACGCCGAAATCAGGCTCAGAAGGGCACCAACTCCAGAGTCAACTTCAGTGGGAGGAGGCCCCTTAGGCTGATCCCATGGCAAACTCACCGAGCGGCGATTCAGTCCTCGGCCGTGCCGTCCGGCTGCTCGAAGGGTTCCGCGGCAGGGCCGCGCTCACGCCCTCCGAACTCTCCGATCGTGCGGGTCTCCCCCGCACCACCGGGTATCGCCTCATCGCGGAGATGTCAGCGCAGGGCCTGCTGACCCGTTCGGCGGGCGGACTCGTGGAACCAGGACGGCTACTCTGGGAGATTGCGCAGCGCTCCCGACTCTCGCGGACTCTGCGCCAGACCGCGCTGCCGTTCATGCAGGACGTCAATGCGGTCGTCCAGCACACCACACAGCTTGCCGTGCTCAGCGGCACCGATGTCCTCATCGTCGAACGGCTCTCCCAGCATGGCGCGGCGGCGAATCCCGCTGAGGTGGCGGGAACGATGCCTGTACATCTGACCTCGATGGGCCACGTACTGCTGGCCTTCGCCGAGCCGACGATGACCCAGGCCTGGCTTGCCGAGCACCGCCTCATCACGCGGAGGGCACGGCCGGAGCTGCCCCGGGAGCTCGAGGAGGTCCGTGCGCGGGGCTATGCCCGCCTTAGCGGTGAGATCGACGCCCAGACCACCGGGCTTTCAGTCCCCATCGTGGACCGCAGCGGTCATGCTGAGGCCGCGCTGACCGTCGTCGTGCCCCGGGATTCTCCGCAGATCCCCCAGTTCCTGATGGCACTGCAGACTGCAGGACACGGCATCAGCCGGGCATTGCGCGAGGACAGCTGAGCATCCAGCAGCACCATTGAACGGTGCTTCTGTGGTGCAGGCCATATCCGACTCCGCAGACTGGAACGCACGGCACCCCTGACGCACCCGAGGAGGCCAGTGCCCATGGCCGAGCCAGACACCAACCCCGACGCCGCGAAGGCCTCACAGGATGAGATCAACGCAGAGATGCGCGAGATCCACGAGGCCTACGAACACGACAAGGCCGAGGGCAGCGCTGAGGAAACCAGCGCACGGATGAACTTCCCGCCCTACCGCTCCTCCCTGCTGCGCAGCCCCACGAAGTCGCTGCACCACACCGATCCGGAAGAGATCGAGCTGCACTCCCCCGCCTTCGGCGAGCGCGACGTGCACACCCTCGAATCCGACCTGACCATCCAGCACGGCGGTGAGCCCATCGGCGAGCGGATCGTGGTCACCGGGCGCATCCTCGACGGCGACGGCCGCCCGATCCGTCATCAGCTGGTGGAGATCTGGCAGGCCAACGCTGCCGGGCGCTACGTCCACAAGCGTGACCAGCACCCGGCTCCGATCGACCCTCACTTCACCGGTGTGGGCCGGGCCATCACCGGCCCGGGCGGGGAGTACACCTTCACCACCATCAAACCGGCACCGTACCCGTGGAAGAACCATTTCAACGCCTGGCGTCCAGCACATATCCACTTCTCCCTCTTCGGCACTGACTTCACCCAGCGGCTGATCACGCAGATGTACTTTCCGGGGGATCCGCTGTTCGCCCTGGACCCGATCTACCAGTCCATCACCGATCAGAAAGCCCGTGATCGGCTGGTCGCCACCTACGACCATTCGGTGGCCCGACACGAATGGAACACCGGGTACCGCTGGGACATCGTCCTCTCAGGAAGCAACCGCACCTGGTTCGAATCCGACGCAGCCAGCGACGAGGAGCACTGATCCGATGAGCACCCCCGCGTCCCTCCAGACCGCCGCCGCCCAAACACCGGCCGATCTGACCCCGGCTCCAGCTCAGACCATCGGGCCGTTCTACGGCTACGCGCTGCCCTTCCCGGATGGGGAGAAACTCGTCGACCGCTCCCACCCGCAGGCCGTCCGGCTCCACGGCACCGTCTACGACGGCGACGGCGTCCCCGTGCCCGATTCGCTGCTGGAGATCTGGCAGGCCGACGAGCAGGGCAGGATCTCGGCCGAGCACGGCTCACTGATCCGCGACGGCTACACCTTCACCGGCTGGGGGCGCACCCCGGTGGACAACGTCGGGCGCTACCACTTCACCACGGTGAACCCCGGCCCGACTGCGGCGGGCAAGGCTCCCTTCATCCTGCTCACCGTGTTCGCCCGAGGCCTGCTCGACCGGCTGTTCACCCGCATCTACCTACCCGAGGATACCGAGGCCCTGGCCGCGGACCCACTGCTGAGCTCCCTGCCGGAGGAGCGTCGTCGCACGCTGATCGCGACACGGGAGCACAACGGCGATCTGCGCTTCGACGTTCACCTGCAGGGCGGGCAGGAGACTGTGTTCCTGCAGTACCCGAATACTCCACAGGTCACCGGCCCGGTGACAGGATGAGGGTATGACCGGACATTACGGACTCCTCTCACCGATCTGGGCGGACACCGAAGCCGCCACCGCAACCTCCGACGAGGCGGTCGTCTACGCCCTGCTCCACGTCGAGGCCGCTTGGGCCGAGACCCTCGCCGCTGCGGATCTTGCGCCGACGGCGAGCGCCCGGGCTATCCGCCGGCTCTGTGATGAGCAGGCTGATCCCGATACTGCGCTGATCGGCCCGGGCGTGCTGGCTGCCGGCGGCGTCGGCGGGGGCAATCCGGTCATCCCGCTGCTGGCCGAGATCCGGCGTGCTCTGGCCGCACGGGGTGAATCGGATGCGGCCCTGCATCGCGGTGCCACCAGCCAGGATGTGCTCGACACTGCCCTGAATCTGATCGTGCGCACCGTCGTCGCGGGGATCACGGCTCGGGCGGTGCGGATCGGTGACGCCCTGGCCGCCCACACGCAGACTCACCGCAACACGCTGTGCGTGGCGCGTTCCCTGACCCGTCATGCCTTACCGACAACATTCGGTCTGCGGGCGGCCGGATGGCTCGACGGTGTGCGTGAGGCGGTGAGCGCCCTGCACCGTGCTGTGGATGGGCTCCCGCTGCAGTGGGGCGGTGCGGTCGGGACCCAGGCGGCGCTGGCCGACCGGCACGGACCGGAGGCAGCCGCGCAGCTGACTGATCGGCTCGCCGGGCGGCTGAAGATGTCCTCGGCCCGTCCGTGGCACACCCAGCGGCAGCCGATGCTCGAGGTCGCCTCAGCTCTGGCGGGCGTCTGCGCGGCCCTGGGGAAGGTTGCCGGTGACGTGCTCTTCGCGCAGCGTCCCGAGGTCGGCGAACTCGCCGAGCCGAGCAGCGCGGGACGGGGTGGGTCTTCGGCGATGCCGCAGAAGCAGAACCCTGTGCTGTCAGTGCTGATCCGTTCAGCCGCCCAGGCTGCGCCCGGGCATCTGGCCACGCTCTACGGTGCTGCCGCCGCGGCGCAGGAGGAACGGCCCGATGGGGCCTGGCATGCCGAATGGCCGGCGCTGGCGGAGCTGCTGCGACTTGCCGGCGGTGCCGCCGCTCGCGCCGATGAGCTCTTGACCGGTCTGCAGGTCTTCCCCGGGCGGATGCGCGCCACGCTTGACGGCGCGGGTGAGGCGTTGTTGAGTGAACGGCTCATGCAGCATCTGCCCGAGGTGCTGCCCGGTGGCCGAGAGACGCTGCAGGCGGCAGTGCGAACCTCCGTCAGCGAGGGGCTTTCACTGCGGACGCTTCTCGAAGAGGAGCTGAATCAGGCCCCGCAGTCCTCAGCTCGGGCCACAGCACGGGCGTCCCTGGACGATCTGCTGGATCCCGCTCAGTATCTGGGCCGGGCCGGGGAGTTCGTGGACGCCGCAGTGTCAGACTTCCAGGAGATACGGAGCATGTGGACATGACCGAGGCCGTTGACGCGCACCCGGCTCCTCCGGCTCTCAGACCGGTGCTGCTGCACGGCGGTGAGGCTCTGCTGGCTGACCCTGAAGGTCCCGTGCTGGTCGTCGGCCCTTCGCTGGGCACCAGTGTGACCGCACTCTGGGAGCCGACTGTGCGGGAGATGCATCCTGGATCCCTGGTCATCGGCTGGGACCTGCCGGGCCACGGTGAGCAGCCGCCGGCGAGCGAGCCGTTCTGCCTGGAGGATCTGGCCGACAGCGTCGAGGCCATGGTGGACCAGTTGGCCGCGGAGCACGGCTGGGAAGCCGGGGTGTCTGTTGACGTCGCCGGAGTGTCTGTGACGGGACTGGTGTCTCTGATCCTGGCGTTGCGCCCGGACACCCGGTTCCGGCGTGTGGTGACGCTGTGTTCCGCGGCGGCCATCGGGACTCCGGAGGCATGGCATCAGCGTGCGGACCTGGTGGAGCGTGCCGGGACGCCGACGATGGTGGCCGGATCGGCCGAGCGGTGGTTCGCTCCTGGTTTCCTGGCTTCGCACGCCGAGATCGCGACGAACCTGCTGCGCAGCCTGCAGTATGCGGATCGGCACTCCTACGCCCATATCTGCCGGGCCCTGGGCCAGGTGGACCTGCGGGAGCATCTGTCAGATGCCGCCCGGCCGGTGTTGGCTGTGGCGGGTGGGCAGGGCACTGTCTGCCCGCCTGAGGAGGCGGAGTTCATCGCAGCCCAGGTGCCTGAGGGCAGGGCGGTGACGCTCGACGACGTCGCCCATCTCGCTCCGGCCGAGGCGCCGGCGGAGGTCGCACATCTTCTGAAGGAGTACCTCGATGACTGAGCAGGACCGGACGTTCGATGAGGGGATGCGGGTGCGCCGCGAGGTCCTCTCTGATGCCCATGTGGATCGGGCCGAGGCGAAGAAGTCCGGCTTCACCACTGACTTCCAGGAGCTGATCACCCGCTACGCCTGGGGGACGATCTGGACCCGGCCCGGCTTGGACCGGACCACGCGTTCAGCGATCACCCTAACCGCGATGATCGCCGGTGGGTACTGGGACGAGCTCGAGATGCACGTGAGAGCCGCCCTCCGCAACGGGATGACCCCGGCCGAGATCAAAGAGGTCTTCCTGCAGTCGGCAATCTACTGCTCAGTGCCCGCGGCGAACGTCGCCTTCGGCATCGGCCAGCGCGTGCTTACCGAGGAACTGGGTGAGAGCTTCGACGATGACCTCAACGGTCGTTGAGTATCGCCGCCGTCGACGGCTGCTCGCGGCGCTCGCCTCGATCTCCTCCCACGCTTCCCGTCCAGCCCTCAGCCTGACCCTCCCAGCCCGTCCACACCATCCCGTTGACTCTGGAGTTGGTGCCCTTTTGCGAGGAAAATCGCGCTCAAAAGGGCACCAACTCCAGAGTCAACCGGGGTGACGGGGCGAGTGGCGAGGGAGCCACCACCTGGACTCCCTTGCCGCCGGCAGGATCGGATGCGGCGGAACCTGCCGGATGACATGATGAGATGGAGACCACAGCCATCCCAGGAGTCGATGATGACACCACTTTCGCCAAGCAGTGTGCACCGAATCCCCGGCCTCTCCGGGAAGGTCACCCACTGATGGACATCCTCACCCCCTGCCCCGGCACGGTCCGCGCCCTGGAGACGGTGCCCGATCCGCTCTTCGCCGGCGGGCTGGTCGGTCCCGGTGCCGCCGTCGAGCCCTACGACGGCACCCAGCACGCGATGGCGCCGATCACCGGCCAGCTCCTGAAGGTCCACCCGCATGCCTACGTGGTGATCAACGAGGCACGTTTGGCGGTATTGGTCCACCTCGGCATCGACACCGTCTCCCGCCGCGGGGACGGCTTCACCGTCCTGAAGGAGGAAGGGGACCAGGTCGAGGCGGGCACCCCCGTCATCGAATGGGATCCGGTCGCAGTACGCACCGCCGGGCTGTCAGCGGTGATCCCCGTCGTCGCGTTGGAGAAGACTGAGGACACCGTCACCGACGTCCTCGACGGCGAGATCGCCGCCGGTCAGCGGCTCTTCCGCTTCCACCGGTGATCACTGCACACGCCGGGCCCTGATGACCTCCAACAGCCGCACGACCTCCTCGGTCACCGCATCACGGCCGGCACCGATGTATTTCCTCGGGTCTACCACCGCAAGGTTCTCCTGAAGGTACTGCCGGATCCGCCGAGTCATCGCGTGGTTGAGATGAGTGGAGATATTGATCTTCGTCATCCCGGCCTCCACCGCGGCCCGCAGCGTCTCATCCGGCACACCGGAGGAACCGTGCAGCACCAGCGGGACTTCCAGGCGGTCCCGCAGTCTGCCGATGAGCTCCAGGTCAAGGGCCGCGGTCCGCTCCGTCATCGCATGGGACGAACCCACGGCCACCGCCAGCGCATCCACACCCGTGGCCTCGACGAATGACACCGCCTCGCGCGGATCAGTGCGCACTCCTGGGGCATGAACCCCGTCTTTACCGCCGATCTCGCCCAGCTCCGCCTCCACCATCACCCCGGCGGCATGCGCTTCGGCCACGACCTCCGCGGTCTCGGCCACATTCTGCTCATAGGGCAGCGCAGAGCCGTCGAACATCACCGAGTCCACACCCAGCCCGATGGCCTGGGACACCAGCTCCCGGGACTCGGCGTGGTCGAGATGCACGGCCAGCGGCACCTCACTGACCTGTGCCACAGCTCGGCAGGCACGGATGATCGGCTCCAGCCCGCCGTGATAGGCGGCCGCATTCTGGCTGACCTGCATGACCATCGGGCAGCCGGTCCGCCGGGCGGCGACCGCATAGGCTTCAGCATGTTCGATCTGGATGACGTTGAACGCACCGACAGCCTGCCTGTGCTCACGCGCTGAGCGCAGCAGCTCGGCCACAGCATTCACGGACATCACATCTCCTCCACATCGACGGAACTCTCATAGGCCGCGACGGCGGCCGGATTGACCTGGCCTGCCACGGGTTCGGCGACGGCGGCAGCCGAGGCGGCGATCGCGTGGCGCAGACGCGCCGGCCACTGCCGATCCCAGCTCAGGGCCAGTGCGGCCAGTGCTGCATCACCAGCTCCGGTCGGGTTCCCGGAGACGGCGTCTGCCGGGCGGGCACGCCACACGGCGTCGCCGTCGAAGGCCGTCATCCCGTTGCCGCCGTCAGTGATGACCACAGCTCCGGCCCCGAGCCGCCGCAGTGCCGCGGCCGCACCCTCGACGCCGTCCTCCCCCGTGGCATCCATCGCTTCGGTCCGATTGGGTTTCACCAGGTCAGCCGCGGCACGCGCCGCCCAGATCAACGCCTCACCGGAGGTGTCGACCAGGACGCGAGCACCTTCTGCTCGGCCGGCCTCTACCAGGCTTCGCAGCTGCTCCTCACTGGTGCCCGGCGGCATCGAGCCGGAGATCACCACCGTCTGCGGACGGGAATCCGCCACCACCTCACGAAGAGCCAGGGTCAATGCCGCCCACGAGTCCTGTCCCAACGGCTCACCGGCCTCATTGAACACTGTCGGTTCAGCCCGCTGAGACACCCCCGTCGGCGTCGCTGCACGCTCCGGGACCACCGCCACCGACTGGCGGACCTCCCCAGGCACCGGCACCAGCCGGGCAGGCACCTCGTCAGCGGCCAGCGAGTCAGCAAAAAGCTGCCCCCGGCTGCCCCGGACAGGCGCCACCGCCAGGGCCTGACCCCCGAGAGCACAAATCACCCGGGCCACGTTGATGCCCTTGCCTCCGGCACGGCCGAGCGGTGCCCGGACCCGGATCGACTCACCCACCCGCAGCTCATCAACCGGGTAGGTCACATCCCACGCCGGATTCGGCGTCACCGTGACGATCACACCGCCAGCACCCTGCTCTGCCTCCATCAGCCCTCGTCAAGGACGATGGCGCGGCTCAGGTGCCGGGGATTGTCCGGGTCCTGCCCCTTGAGCACAGCCTGCGAGGCCGCGAGCAGATGGCAGCGCACCAGGGTCAGCTGCGGATCCTCGTCGAAGGCCACGGTCAGCGCCCCGAGCTCCTCGACCTCAGCGACGATGCCCGCCGGCCGCTCACCGAAGAAGACCACCAGCGAGTTCTCATCGGTGATCGCCTTCGGGCCGTGCCGGTAGTCCATCGTCGGGTAGGACTCCGCCCAGGCGATGGCCGCCTCACGCATCTTCAGCGCCGCCTCGTGGGCCAACCCGACCCCGTGGCCCCGGCCCAGGAAGGTGAACTGCGAGCGGGTCTGCACCTGCTCGGGCACCTGCCATCCCACCACCGTCTCCGCAGCCTGGGCCAGCGGCTCCGTGTCCTCGTCCAACCCAGCCCGCAGCAGGGTGAGCACAGAGGTGGCGAAGCGGGTCTGCACCACAGACTGCTCATCGGCGAAGGGCAGCGTGATGACCGCATCGGCCGCCGTCGTACCGGGGGACTCCGGATCGCCGATGATCGCCAGAGTGCGCTGCCGGCCACGCAGGGTATCCAGCAGCTGCAGGACTTCAGTCGTCGTCCCAGAGCGAGTGATCGCGACCACCAGGTCATAGTCACGCTGAAGCGGATACTCACTGGCGGCGAACGCATCGGTCACCCCGTGCCCCAGCTCCTCACGGCGCGCCGCATAGGCCTGCGCGATGAACCAGCTGGTGCCGCAGCCGACGACGGCGACCCGCTGGCCCGACTGCGGCAACGCCGAGGCAGACTCCTCGGCCAGACGCGCAGCCTGCCGCCACACCTCGGGCTGGCTGGCGATCTCCGCGGCGATGAACGAATTCCTCATTGATATCCACTTTCTCTTGTCGGTCACACGTCATGAAGGAGGCACGGGCATCACACCCGGTGCACCTCAGTACCTGCCTCGGCATATTCGTCGGCGGCCTCAGAGCCTGGCCCGCTGGTGGTGATCAGCACGGTGATGTCCTGTGGGTCCACGAAGCGCGCCAGGGCGCTGCGGCCGAGTTTGCTGGAGTCCGCGACGACGATCACCCGCCGTGCCAGCCGCGCCATGAGTCGGCTGATCTCGGCCTCCCCCTCGTGATGGGCCATCGCCCCGTATTCCGGGTGCACCGCGTTGGCACCGAGGATCGCAGTGTCCAGGGTCAGCTGCTCCAGAGTCTGGACCGCCAGCGGGCCGATCAGCTCATAGGACAGCGCCCGCGCAGTGCCCCCGCAGACCACAGTTCGCACCTGGGGGCGCACGGAGAGCTGGTTGGCGATGTTCAACGCATTGGTCACCACCACCGGTCGCTCCCCCTCCGGGAGGCCCTGCAGATCATCCCGGGTGCTCAGATGCTCGGCGACCAACGAAGTGGTCGTACCGCCGTTGATGCCGACCACTTCGCCGCAGCGCACCAGCGAGGCGGCATGGGCGGCGATCCGCTGCTTCTCGTCAGCCTGCCGGGCGGTCTTGTACTTGAAGGGCAGCTCATAGGCGACGTCGGCAGGCCGGGCTCCCCCGCGGGTCCGCAGAACCAGGTGTTGTCCGGCCAACTCCTCGAGGTCCCGGCGGATCGTCGCCGGCGAGGCCCCCAAAGTGTCGACCAGAGAGGCGATGGATACGTCACCGTGATCGGCGACGACCTGCAGGATCTGGGTGAGTCGTTCGTCTTTCCTCATCGGTTCACCTCCCTGATCAGGGCCGATGGGCCCTTCTCGAGATAGCCGGCGGCGATGTCGTCGAGATCGTATCCCGCCGCGGCCCATCCGAGCAGGGCCGTCCCCCAGGAGCCGGACACACCGGCCAGCGCCGCGGGCACGATCTCCGGCCTCCGATGGATCGTCAGCTGCTGTGCTATGCCAGCCTCGAGCCCCTGGATCAGCCGCTCACCGGCCAATGAGAGCCCACCGCCGACCACCACGCGGGAGACCCCGGTGACGCGCACGATGTCACTGGTGATGCCGGCTAATGCCTCGACGGCCTCATTCCACACGGTACGGGCCACCTCATCACCGGCATCGACGAGGGCCACCAGATCACGGGCGCCGGAGAGTGAGCGCCCGGTGAGCCGACGGTAGCGGCGAACCATGCCCGCCGCCGAGGCGTAGGTCTCCGCGCAGCCGCGGCCTCCACAGGCACAGGGTTCACCGTCCCCGCTGGCACCGCTGCCGCCGTGGCCCACTTCGCCGCAGTAGCCGTCGGCGACGATCGAGACGCCCTGAAGCACCAGCGCGCAGGCGATCCCGGTCCCCAGGGACAGGTAGGCCTGGTGAGCGGCACCACGGCCGGCGCCGAGATAGCGTTCGGCCAGTCCTCCGGCCCGGACATCATGGCCGAATCCCACAGGAAGCCCGGTGCGCTGCTGCACCAGGGCTTTCAGCGGGACATCCCGCCACCCGAGGTTCTCCGAATGCCGGGACAGCCCCTTCGTCTCATCGACCAACCCCGGGGAGGCCACCCCGACGCCGACAGCCTCATAGTCATCACCGAGAGCCGCCAGAGTAGTGTCGATCTCATCGAGTACGGCTTCCAGTGCAGCCTCGGGCCCCTGGTCTGCGCGGGTCGGTGTGCTGTGGACGTCGAGCACGGCGTCACGGGTCACCGTCAAAGACTTCACACTGGTGCCGCCGATGTCGAAGGCCACGACGGCGGGAACGGTTGAGGACTTCGTCACCGTTACTTGACGCTTCCCGCGGTCAGCCCGGAGACCAGGCGCTTCTCGATCAGCGCGAAGACGATCACCACGGGGATGATGGCCACCAGGGACACGCCGAAGACGTACTGCCAGGAGGATTCGTACTGGCCGATGAACCGGGTCAGCGCCACCGGCAGCGGCTGCTTATCCGGTGAGCTGAGGATCACCAGGGAGGCGGCGTATTCGTTCCACGAGGCGACGAAGGTGAAGATGATGGCCGTCACCATACCCGGCCACACCAGCGGCAGGTTGATCCGCAGCAGCACCTGCAGCCGGTTCGCCCCGTCGAGCTGGGCGGCCTCGTCCACCTCATAGGGCACCGAGGCGAAGAACGCGTGCATGATCCAGGTGGCGAAGGCCATGTTGAAGGCCGCGTTGATCAGGATCATCGCCAGCCAGGTGTCATCGATCCCCCAGGAGAGGAACTGGCGGAAGAGCCCGGCGACGAGGACCGCCGGCTGCAGCATCTGCGTCACCAGCACCAGGAAGAGGAACGCCAGGCGCCCGGGGAAGCGGACCCGGGCGGTGTAATAGGCCGCGGGCAGCGCCACCAGCAGGGTCAGCACCGTAGCCCCCAGGGAGATGACCACTGTGGAGAGCAGGTTCATCGCCAGCGGGGTCTCCGGCGTGGCCCACATGGTCAGGAAGTTCTCCGGCTGCCACTGCTCCGGGATATAGGTCGGCGGCACGCGGAGGATCTCGGAGCGGGATTTGAAGGCCCCGATGAGCATCACGATATAGGGCACCAGGAACACCGCGGCGACGATCACAGCGGCGACCAGGCGCAGCGGGATGTTCGAACGGGTCCCGGGGCCGGAATCGTGGTACCGCGAACGACGGCGCACCCGGGCACCACCGGTGGTCCGCTTCGCGACGGCGGGAGCCTGGCGCGTCTCTGGGCGAGTCATCACTCGTCGACTCCCTTCATCGGCTTCACGATCTTGATGTAGCAGGCGATCACCGCGATGACGATGAACAGGTTCACCACTGACAACGCCGAGGCCAGCCCCGGATCGCCCATGTTCCGCAGGATCTTGAACATCAGGGTGGTGGTGGTGTCAGCGCCGTAGCCGGAGAGCGCGCCGGTGATCACCGAGAGGATGGGGAAGTTGTTGTACACATTGATGATGTTGATGATCGTGGCCACGGCCAGGGCCGGTTTCAGCTGCGGCAGGATCACGTGGAAGTAGGTCTTCCATCCGGAGGCGCCGTCGAGCCGGGCCGCCTCCAGCACGTCTTTGCCCACGCCCTGCAGTCCGGCCAGAAGCGTGTAGGTGGTGAAGGGCAGGGAGACGAAGACGGCGATCGCGATGGCGACGATGAACGCCCACGGCATCGTCTTGGTGAAGCCGAAGTCCGGTTGGGAGAGGAACCCGAGGTCGGCGAAGAAGCGTTGGATGATGCCGTAGTTGGGCTCCAGGCCGTAGTAGATCACCGTGGTGGTCATGATCACCGATGACGCCCACGGGATGATGACGATCATCCGCAGCAGCTGACGTCCCGGAAAGGCCTTGTTCAGCAGATTGGCCAGGGCCAGGGAGATCACCATCGTCACCGCGACGACCACGGTCACCCAGATGACCGTGCGCAGCACAACCCCGGTGAACACCGGCATCTCCAGCAGCTGCTGGTAGTTCTCCAGGCCGAGGCTGCCGCTGTCGACTCCGACGCGGGAGATGTCCCGGGTGGAGTTATACGCCATGAGCACGGCCGGGAAGAGCACGATCGTGGCGATGAGCAGGATGGCTGGGCCGATCCAGGGCAGTGCACGCAGTGTGTCTGTCCACGTGGTGCCTGTGGCACGCGTGGTCTTGCTGCTCATAGGTGTCCTCGTCGTTCCCCTGATATGTGGCTGATGTATGGCGCCGTGGTCTGGGTGGAGCTCCGGCTAGAACTCCAGGTGGAATCCCGGGTGGAATCCTGGGCCGACCTCGGGGTGGTGGCGGGGCCAGCGGATTCGCCGGCCCCGCCACCGATCTCAGTCAGCGGTGTGATCCGCCGAGGTCATGTACCGAAATCATGTCCTGAGGTCATGTACCGAGGTCATTCGCCGGCTTCGGCCTGGATCTCGGCCAACACATCCGCCGGGTCATCGCCGGAGGCGATGCGGCCCATCTGCGCCTGGATCGCCGCTTGCGCGTCAGCCCATGCCGGGTTGACCGAGGGGTAGAACTGCGCTTCGGGCAGCAGATCAGCGAAGGGAGCGACGTCCTCGTTCTCGGTCTGTTCGGCACCGGAGACGGTCGAGGGCAGGAAGCCTTCGGCGTCGATGAACTCGACGTAGTTCTCGGGCTGGTAGAAGTGATCGATGAAGGCACCGATCTCCTCACCCTTGTCCTCGTCGTTGCGGAAGGCCATCAGGTGGTCCGCCACACCGAGGGTGACCTGTTCGCCGTCCTGGGTGGGGATGTCGTGGATCGAGTAGTTCAGGTCCGGGTTGCGCTCTTCGATCATGCCGATGACCTGCGGCAGGCCCATCGCCATGCCGAACTGACCCTGGATGAACTGATCCAGCATCGGAGTGCGCTGGGTGGCCCCGGCGTCGGGCTGGGTCAGACCGTCTTCGGCGAGGCTCTGCATGAACTCCGCCGCCTCGATGTTCTCCGGGGAGTCCACAGTGAGTTCGTTCTCATCGCCGTAGCCGCCGCCGGCGCCGAAGAACCAGAGCCCTGCCTCAGCCTGGGCCTCCTCGGAGCCCAGCGGCAGTCCGTAGCCGTAGGCGTCAGTCTCCTCGGTGACAGCTTCGGCGGCGTCGTAGAGCTCGTCCCAGGTGCTCGGAGCCTCTACACCGGCCTCCTCGAGCAGGTCGTCGTTGACGAAGAGGGCGCGGGCCGAGGCCAGCAGCGGGAAGCCGTACTGCTCGCCGTCCATCGAGGCGTTCTCGACGAAGGTCTCCTGGAAGTCGTCGACGGTCTCGTCGGAGAGGATCTCGTCGGCGGAGTAGAGCAGCCCGTCATCGGCGTAGTCGGCGAAGGCGTCGATGCTGAGGATGTCCGGGGCCTGGTTGCCCTGGATGCGCGTGGTGATGACGTCGTTGATGTTCTCCCAGGACTGCATCTCCAGCTCGATGGTCACACCGGGGTTGTCCTCTTCGAACCCGCTGATGACCTCTTCCCAGAGCTCTCCGGTCTGGTCAGAATAGCTGGCCGCGAGCATGGTCAGCTGGACATCGCCGTCATCACCTCCTCCGTCATCGTTACCGCAGGCGACAAGTCCCAGGGCACTGGCAGCCACGAGTGCAGTGGCAGTCTTCGTGGTTCGATTCATGGCTCTTCCTTCGGCGCGGTGAGTGCGGGTGATAAGCACATGACGCATTTTGAGTGATTTAGCGCCAGATCACTCACAAGCAATCAGTGCTGGTAGTATTATGGATCACACTCAAGGTGTCAAGCGTCTGAGCTGATACCCATGAGGCACCTCACCTGTGATGGGTTCTGTGCGCTGCAATGCCCAGGATTTCTGATCAGATGAGGCGCTGATGGGTCGGCAAAGAATCGCTCGGCACCGGTGACGCCCCGCCCGCACTCTATTGCGGTGTGCGGGCGGATATCACTTCTATATCGCTTGTTGACCACCCCATTTCACAACGGATCGTCGGGCACGTACCTGCCCGTGAAAAGGACAGACATCACATGGCATCGGTGACCTATGAATCAGCCAGCCGCATCTACACCGAAGGTGCACGGCCGGCGATCGACCAGTTGGACCTCACCATCGCTGACGGGGAGTTCCTCGTCCTCGTGGGCCCCTCGGGCTGCGGGAAGTCCACCGCGCTGCGGATGCTCGCCGGCCTCGAGGACACCAATGAGGGCCGCATCCTCATCGGCGGTGAGGACGTCTCAGATATGAGTCCCAAGGACCGCGATATCGCGATGGTCTTCCAGAACTATGCGCTCTACCCGCATATGACAGTGGCTGACAATATGGGATTCGCACTCAAGATGGCCGGTATTCCCAAGACGGAACGTCAGGAGAAAGTCCGCCAGGCAGCGAAGCTTCTGGATCTCGAGGAGTACCTCGACCGGAAACCGAAAGCACTCTCCGGAGGTCAGCGGCAGCGCGTGGCCATGGGCCGGGCCATCGTCCGCTCACCGAAGGTCTTCCTGATGGACGAGCCGCTCTCCAAACTCGATGCCAAGCTGCGCGTCCAGACCCGCACCCAGCTGGCGGCATTGACCCGCAAGCTCGGCGTGACCACGGTCTATGTCACCCATGATCAGGTTGAGGCGATGACGATGGGCGATCGGGTCTGCGTGCTCAAAGAAGGCATCCTGCAGCAGGTGGACACGCCAAGGAACCTCTACACCTCGCCGGCCAATGTCTTCGTCGCCGGGTTCATCGGCTCTCCGGCGATGAATCTGTTCTCCGTCGCCCAGGACGGCACCAACGTCTACCTCGGTGAGGACGCGCTCCCCGTTCCCGAGGGGATTCTGTCGAAGACCTCGGAACCACGCGTGACCCTGGGGATCCGGCCCGAGGATTTCGACCTCGTCGAGACCGGCGGCCTGCAGATGGAGGTCGAACTCAGCGAGGAGCTGGGCGCCGATGCCTATATCTTCGGCACTCCCCGGGGCATCGAGACCGCGCAGCCGGTGATCGCCCGCGTGGACGGCCGCCGCCCTCCGGCCAAGGGGGAGGTGGTGCGGATCGCACCGTCGATGGAGCACGTCCATGTCTTCGACACGCAGACCGGGCTGCGGCTCAACGGAGAGATCCCCGAGCACACACCTCATGCGCAGCTGGCGGATGTCGAGGCCCTGCAGGACGACGAAGAGTGACGGTTCCCGCAGCCGCTATCACGACGGCGGCGGTGTGGCCGAGAGCGGTTCGGCTCAGCTGAGTCCTGTTCAGCAGAGCCCTGGTCAGCTGACCTCGGTCCCTGCGCGCAGCACTCGGTTGACCTGCAGCTGATGATCCAGCACGATCAGGTCTGCACGGGCTCCTCGAGTCAGCTGGCCGACATCCTGACGGCGCAGCAGTGCGGCCGGGACCGCGGAGGCTGCGCGCAGAGCGTCTTCGCGGCTGAACCCCGCCTCGGTGACGGCCACCCGCACGGCACGGTCCATCGTCAACGTGGAGCCGGCGATGGAACCGGTGTCCACTAGGCGCGGCACCCCGCCCTCGACGCGCACATCGAGCCGTCCGAGCCGGTAGTCACCGTCGCAGCCGCCGGTGGCGGACATCGCATCGGTGATCAGCAGGCACCGGCCGGGTGCGCTGCGATGGACCCAGCTGAGCATCGCGGGGTGCACGTGGACGCCGTCGGCGATGAGTTCGAGCAGCGCCTCGCCGTCCTCCATCATGGCTGCCGCCGGTCCTGGTTCACGGTGCTGCAGCCCGCGCATCCCGTTGAACAGGTGCGTCGCAGCCCGTGCACCGGCGGCCAGAGCCTCACGGGTCTGTTCGTAGGTCGCGTCAGTATGCCCGACGGCAGGCACTGCGCCGGCGTCGGCGATCCTGCGGATCGCCTCGATACCGCCGGGCAGCTCAGGCGCCAGAGTGACCATCTCCACGACGCCTGTAGCGAGCAGCATCTCCAGCTCGCGTGCCCCGGGAGCGCTGAGCAGGTCAGGATCATGGGCTCCAGCACGTTGAGGGCTGAGCCAGGGGCCTTCCAAGTGCACTCCGGCGAACCGCCCGTCGTGGACCAGCGGCACCAGGGCCTGCACAGTGTTAAGGAGCCGGTCCGGGTCATCGGAGACCAGGCTGGCGAGCATAGTCGTGGTCCCGTGGGCGAGATGGACCTGCCGGGCCGTCTCGGCGGCTTCAGGGCCGTCGTCGAAGGCGGCACCGGCCCCGCCGTGGCAGTGCACATCAACGAACCCGGGGGCGAGTATCCCCTCGACGGCATCAGCCTCGGCCGGTGGCGCGCTCTCTGCGACCTCGGTAAGAACACCGCCTTCGATGCGCACCCATCCGGGGCGCAGCGGACCGTCCGGGAAGAGCATCAGCTCGGAGGCGAGCACAGCAGAAGCAGAGCCAGGTGAGTGCGACGGCGCGACAGAGCCCCCCTCGTCTTCAGACACCCCTCCGATCCGCGGGTTTCCGACGATCGGATGCGTCTGCGCCATAACTGCCTCTCTCACGGAAACTCTGCGGGCACCACGGACGGTGTGACCGGGTGTGCTGACTCTCCGTTGACTATTCAGAGCCGTACAGAGACTGTCAAGCTCCGGGAGTTTTTCCGCATGAATCGATGACGGAGCGAGCGGCGGCGGCAAGCCTGTCCAGCCACGGCCCCGTCCCTGCTGCGCGGCGCAGCTGCTCATTGGGCAGTTCCACACTGATCGGCGTGTTCAGCGGCAACGCAGCCAAGATCCCCGCCACACCGATGCCGCCTTCTCCCGGTACCTGCCGCTCCTCACGAGCCTGCCTGATGAGCTCCCCCTCATCGCGTGGTGCCGGGACCGACCCATCACTGAGCTGGGCGTAGTGGATCCATTCGGCGGGAATCGCTGCGATATCCTCCAGCGTGGTCTCGGATCGAGCAACGTGCAGCGTATCGACGAGGACAGAGCGCGCCATAGCCGCTGCACCGTCGGCCAGAGCTACCACCTCCAGCGCCTCCCTGACGTTTTTCACTTGGGTCCAGGGCATCGGCTCAAGCGCAGCCACCAGACCGTACTCTGCGCAAGCCTGGGCCAGCAGTGCGTAATTGTCCGTCAGCCGCGTACGGTGCGCATCGTTGCCGGCCACGAGCACCGCGCGCGCTCCCAGCAACTGCGACGCCTCTAAGAAGGTCCGCACAGAGGTGAGATTGAAATCCGGTGTGAGCCGAAGGATCTCTACATCGAGGACCTCAATAGGACTGTCCTCCAGCCGATGCCGCACCGCATCCAACCGGGCGCGCTCTTCATGGAGCGGGTAAGCCG
Source organism: Nesterenkonia aerolata (assembly GCF_031470965.1). Taxonomy (NCBI): domain Bacteria; kingdom Bacillati; phylum Actinomycetota; class Actinomycetes; order Micrococcales; family Micrococcaceae; genus Nesterenkonia; species Nesterenkonia aerolata. The sequence goes on from NZ_JAVKGR010000013.1 coordinate 35,627, forward strand.
GTGTGCCGGGTGAAGCCGGAGTCAGCCGGACACCGATGGCGTCGAATCCGTGGTGTTCGGCGAGATCGATCTGGGCCAGCGGATCACAGTCCAGGACCGTCAGTGCGGCGAGGCCCAACGTCACCCGGCTCATCGGCTCTGCACCGCAGCCTCGCCGAGCCGCTTGCCCACCAGATATCCGAACGTCATAGCCGGTCCGATGTTGATGCCGCCGGACGGATAGTGCCCGCCCATGATCGAGGAGCGATCTGCCCCAACGGCGTAGAGTCCGGCGACGGGAGTCTCATCCGCGCCCACTACGCGGGACTGGGCATCGGAAGTGATGCCGGCGAACGTGCCGAAGCTGCCGGGGACGACCTTGACCGCGTAGAAGGGCCCCTTGGTCAGCGGCGCGAGTGTGGGGTTCGGCCAGGGGTTATCCAGATCTCCGGAGTTCCGGTTGAAGAGAGTGGACCCCCGGCCGAACCATTCATCGACCCCACGCTCCGCTCCGGCGTTGAACTCAGCGACAGTCTCCTCCAGACCGGCGGCATCAACGCCGATCTCATCGGCCAGCTCGGTGAGGGTGTCACCACGGCGTAAGTAGCCTGAGCGGAGGTACGGCCAGCTCGGCACCGGAGCAGGTTTGGCCATGCCCAGGGGGTAGTACTTCATGTACTGTGCGTCAGCGATCAGCCAGGAGGCTACCTCTCTGCCCTCCGGGACCGCCTCGATCATGCCGAGGGTGTAGTCGTGGTAGCCGTCGGCTTCATTAACGAAACGTCGGCCATCGGCCAAGACGGCGATGACACCCGGCTTGCCCCGATCCAAGATGTGGGGGAACACCCCGGTCCGTCCTCCGGGGAGGGAAATGAGGGAGACCGGGCAGTAGGCGGCGGCGGAGGCCACCGCCTGATCGAGTCCAGCACCGGCATGTGTAGCCATACGCAGGCCGTCACCGGAGGCGCTTCCCGCCGGCGGCAGGGGATGGTGTTCTCCGGGTTCGGGGCTCCGGTGGAAGGTCTCGCGCCGTATGTCAGCATCATGGGCGAAACCTCCGGAAGCCAGCACAACTGCCTGCCGAGCTGTGACGACAGAAGTGTCCTCCGGCCCTTGAAGTCGGATTCCAGTGACCCTTCCCCGCTCCTGGACCAGCGCCACTGCGGCAGTGTTGACTCGGATCTCCACCCCGAGGTCAAGCGCCGAGCGCAGCAGACGGCCGATCAGCGCCGTACCGTTGACCAGGAATTGCCCCCGCCGATGGATGGCGAGGTCGAGGATGTGTCTGCTGACGCGCCGCGCACAGTGCAGAAAGGCCCGTGGTGAACGTGTGGAATGCAGGAATGCCTGGAGGTCCTCACCAGCCATGATGCCCATTCCCAAGAAGCTCGTCTCATACATCTGACGACGTAGCAGCCGCGCGACGTCTCGGCCCAAACTCGTCAGCCGTACGGGCTTTGGCGCAACCTGGCGGTGCCCCTCAGCCGCCCCAGGAGTTCCACCGTGGATGTCAGCAATCCCGGCTCCAGGCACGAACTGCAGCGCAGTCTCTTCCTCGAAAAAGTCGACCATCTCCGGAGCTCCTTCGAGGAAGGCCGTGACCTGCTCCTCGTCGAACTGCTCACCGAGCCGATGACGGAGGTAAGTACGCGGTTTCTCGATGTCCTCGACCACACCCGCGGCACGGGCGAAACGATGCCGCGGCGTCCACATCCATCCGCCGGACCACGCGGTCGCCCCACCGCAGCTGTGCGCCTTCTCGGCGACGAGCACCGATGCCCCGCGGTGAGCAGCTGCGACAGCCGCAGACAGTCCCCCGGCCCCTGAACCCACCACGACGACATCAAACTCCTCGGTCATCACTGACCCTCCTCCGCTCTCTGCCTCCAGACCCCGCCGGCGTGCTCTATGCCATACACCAGCTTGATCTGGCACCACTTCAGTGCTCTCCGGTGAGCATGACTCATCAATCCGTGTGATGAACGCGCGTGACGAGCTTCACTCGTCAGGACACGTCACGTACAGTGTACTTCAAGCGAACATCAGTTCGTATAGCGAACACAGCATGAGAGGTGCCCGTGGAACAGACCTACCTCTACGACGCCGTCCGCACCCCTTTCGGCAAGGTCGGCGGCGGACTCTCCGGGGTACGTCCCGACGATCTGGCTGCCCAGGTCCTCTCCGCCTCCCTGGAACGCTCCCCCGGACTCGACCCCGCCACTGTGGACGAGGTCATCCTCGGCAATGCCAACGGCGCAGGCGAGGAGAATCGCAACGTCGCCCGTATGGCCTGGCTGCTCGGCGGCCATCCGGTCAGCGTCCCCGCGACGACGGTCAACCGCCTCTGCGGCTCCTCCCTGGATGCCACGATCATGGGAGCCCGGCAGATCGCCGTCGGCGACGCCGACGTCATGCTCATCGGCGGGGTGGAGTCGATGTCCCGCGCCCCGTGGGTGCTGCCCAAGACGGAACGCCCCTTCCCCATGCAGAACCTGGAACTGGTCAACACCACACTGGGTTGGCGGCTGATCAACGAGCACATGCCAGCTGAGTGGACGGTCTCCCTGGGCGAGGCGACTGAACAGCTGCGCGAGAAGCACGGCATCACCCGCGAGCGCCAAGACGCCTTCGCCGCACGCTCCCACGCACTGGCCATCACCGCCTGGGAGGACGGGCGCTACGACGAGCTCATCACCCAGATCCCGGGGGCTGAGCTGCCACGCGATGAGACCATCCGCGACGGCGTCACCGCCGAGAAGCTCTCCGGACTGCGCACTGTGTTCCGTCACGAGAACGGCACTGTCACCGCCGGCAATGCCTCCTCCATGAACGACGGCGCCTCAGCCGCCCTGCTGGGTTCAGCTGCCGCTGCGCAGCGCATCGGACGGGACCCTCTGGCACGTCTCGCCGGCTGGGGTGCTGCGGCCAATTCCCCGCAGGACTTCGGCTTCGCACCGGTGGAGGCCGCCGATCGGGCTCTCGCGAAGGCCGGCATCACCTGGGACGACATCGAGGCGGTCGAACTCAACGAGGCGTTCTCCGCCCAAGCTCTGGCCTGCACTGATGCCTGGGGTGTGGATGCGGAGATCGTCAACGCCTGGGGCGGCGCGGTCGCACTGGGCCATCCGCTCGGGGCCTCCGGCACTCGGCTGATCGGCACACTGGCCGCCCGACTGCGTGCCTCCGGGCACCGCTGGGGTGTGGCTGCGCTGTGCATCGGCGTCGGGCAGGGATTAGCCGTCGTCCTGGAGAACACCACCACCGGCTGATCCACTGAGGGATCCTGTGGAGGGATCCCGCCGACGAATCCCCTTGTGAGGAGAGAGGCACTGATGACTGAGATCGCAGACAACGCCGCCGAGGCCGTGGCCTCCGTCAGGGACGGCGCCACCGTTCTGATGGGCGGCTTCGGCAACGCGGGCCAGCCGATGGAGCTGATCGACGCCCTGCTCGACGCCGGGGCGACGGATCTGACCGTCGTCAACAACAACGCCGGTCAGGGTGACGCCGGTCTGGCACTGTTGATCAAGGAGCGCCGGGTGCGCAAGATCATTTGCTCCTTTCCCCGCCAGTCGGATTCCTGGCACTTCGACGAGGCCTACCGCGCCGGTGAGATCGAGCTCGAACTGGTCCCGCAGGGCAATCTGGCTGAGCGGATGCGCGCCGCCGGTGCCGGCATCGGCGCATTCTTCACGCCCACCGGATATGGCACCCAGCTGGCCGAAGGCAAGGAGACCAGGGAGATCGACGGGCGGCACTATGTGCTCGAGTACCCGCTGCGCGGTGATATCGCCCTGATCAAGGCGCTGCGTGCCGATACGGTGGGTAACCTCGTCTACCGGAAGACCGCGCGGAACTTCGGCCCGGTCATGGCCGCTGCGGCACAGACCACTGTGGTGCAGGTTGAGGAGCTGGTCGAGGCCGGTCAGCTGGACCCCGAGCATGTGATCACTCCGGGCATCTATGTGGACACGATCACCGTGTTGCCCCAACCGACGGCCGGCCGAGACGCCTGAAGGAGTATCCGATGAGCACTGAGACCACCGCGCAGACCGCTACTCTCGGTCGGGAGCAGCTGGCCCAGAAGGTCGCGGCCGATATCGCACCGGGCGCATACGTGAATCTGGGGATCGGTCAGCCGACCAAGGTCTCCGACTACCTGGACCCGGAGCAAGGCGTCACCCTGCACACGGAGAACGGGATGCTGGGGATGGGACCCGAGGCCCACGGCGACGACGTCGACGCCGACCTCATCAACGCCGGCAAGATCCCGGTCACCGAGACCGCTGGGACGAGCTATTTCCATCACGCCGATTCCTTCGCCATGATGCGCGGCGGGCACCTGGACGTGTGCGTGCTCGGTGCCTTCCAGGTCTCAGCCGCCGGGGATCTGGCCAACTGGTCCACCGGCGCCCCCGATGCGATCCCGGCGGTCGGCGGGGCCATGGACCTGGCCACCGGTGCCAGGGATGTCTTTGTGATGATGTCACTGTTCGCCAAGGACGGCAGCCCGAAGATCGTCCCCGCTCTGACCTATCCGGCCACCGGCCTGGGGTGTGTGACCCGGGTCTACACCGACCACGGTATCTTCCTGCTCTCCACCGACGACGACGGCGCCGCCGTGGTCACCCTGCGCGAGGCCTACGGACTGAGCCCGGCGGAGATCGCCGAACGGCTAGAGGTCGAGGTCGTCGATGCCACTGCATCCGCTGGCTGAGTACCCTACCCGAGCAAACGATCCCCCAGCAGACGAGTAGTGTCATGGGTGTGGATGAGCAGAGAGTCGAGACTGAGACAACACCTGGCAAGGAGGACTTTGTCAGGTCACTGGCCAACGGGCTGAAGGTCCTGGAAGCTTTCGCCGCCGGCGAGGCCAGCATGACCCTGTCCGAGGTCGCCCGCCGCACCGGACTCTCCCGTGCCGCGGCCCGCCGGATGCTGCACACTCTGGTCCATCTCGGCTATGCCACCACCGATGGTCGTGAATTCACGCTCACCCCGAAGGTGCTGAGCTTGGGACTGGGCTTCTGGTCCGGCAACGGACTGAAGGACCTTCTGCAGCCGCACCTGCGCACCCTGGCCGCCGAGCTCAACGAATCCTGCTCGGCCTCGGTGCTGGTCGGCACTGAGATCGTCTATATCGCTCGCGCCCACACCCGCCGCATCATGCGCATGGATCTCGATGTCGGCACCCGGCTTCCCGCCTTCGCCACCTCTATGGGGCGGGTGCTGCTCAGCGACATGGAGGAGCCGACGCTGCGGAATCTGCTGGAGAGCTCCGAACGCCCTCGCATGACGCCGGCCACCGTCACCGGCGTCGAGGAGCTGTGCGCAGTGATCGCCGAAGTCCAGAAGACCGGCTACGCGATGGTCGACCAGGAGCTGGAGGCCGGGCTGCGCTCAGTCTCGGTGCCGGTGCACCACCCGGAACGTGGGATCATCGCGGCGATGAATGTTTCGGTCTCCGCGGGGCTGGAGTCCGCCGAGGGCACATTGGAGCGGGTGCTGGTCCCGCTGCGCCGATGCGCAGAAGCTGCCGTCGGGTCCGTGGTGGCGTGGGAGCAGAGCACCGGGCAGATCTCCGGGATGTGACGAGCCAGGATGTGACGACGCGCGGCGACATCTTCGTCGCAGCGCCGATGCGCCACTGGGTTAAATTCCACCGCGAGCCACACTCAATTCTCAGGACTCCACCGGGTGTCCCGAAAAACTGAGAACAAAAGGATCAGAGGCCAGCGACCTTAAATAGTGCTGGAGTCATTAGTAAAGTTCAGGCACATGACGCTGCGTATCCCCGGGTTCCCGTTCGACTCTCTCCTGACAGTGGCAGTCTTCGAACTGGAACGACTTCGGGGCGACCTAGCCATGCTGGATACAGATCCCGAGATCCTCGGACAGATCCACCCGGTGCTACAACTGGTCATGAGCATGACCAGCGCCCGCATCGAAGGCAACCGCACCACCGTCCTGGATGTCGTCGCAGAGAAGCAGCGGCCGGACGGACTCCAACATTCGGACGCTGTGCAAGAGATCATCAACCTAGAGAAGGCTTCGACATTCATCGGCGAACACGTGGAGCCTGGTACACAGCTTACTCAGATGTTCATACGGGAGCTTCATCGCATCGCCGTCGAAGGTCTCGATGCCGACGGCGACCGCACACCCGGTACCTACCACACGCTGCCGGTGACGATGGCAGGCACGACACATGTTCCTCCCGGACCGGACCTGGTTCCGTCACTTATGGGGGACCTCGCAGACTTCATCAATGCGGAACGGCCCAGGAACCTGAACCTCGTGGCGGCCGCTGTCTCCCATCACCGGTTTCTCTGGATCCATCCTTTCGGGAACGGTAACGGCCGGGTGGCCCGGCTGCTCACCTATGTCGTGCTGATCCAGCAGGGATTCGCTCAGACGACCAGCTTCCGTGCGCTGAATCCGACGTCTGTGTTCGGAACAGACCACAACCGCTACTATGCGCATCTGGCCGCAGCGAACACTCAAGAGGACAACGACTTGGTGCAATGATGTGAGTACGTGCTGCTGAGCACTCCGTGATGACCTCGCCCGTGTCAAGTCACTGGGACAGGCGAACTTCGTCCGATCCCTCCTGCTGCTGCCGACCATCGATCGTCTGTTCCACTCAGCTCAGTGAACCAGAGGCTGCAGCTCTGCGTGCCGTGGTGAAGCACGGCATCGTCAAGGCCCGTGACCTCGCCGAGGCGTTTCCAGGGTCCGCCTCATCACGCAGCCAACTGATCCGTCGACTCGTGGACCGGAACCTCCTCGCTCGACTGCCCGAATCTCCCCGGTCATACCGACTGAGGCTAGACACCGGGCCCATGGCGCTGGCTGTGATCGCCCAGCTGGAGGAGCTGGGCTTCATCCCAGCGATCATGCGCGAGGCCATCTGAGACGCAGCCGGCTTCTTGCAGGTCAGGGAACGACGCAGGCATCAGTCGAATCGGATCCAGGTCTTTCCCCGCGCAGAGGACGCCGAGGCAAAGGCCTCACCGGCTTCCGAGAAGGGCGTCGCCTCGGTGAGGATCGCCTGGGGGTCGATCTCGCCGGATCCTACGGCGGCCACTGCCTGCTCGAAGTCGTGCGGATGATCGTAGATGATCGTGCCACGAAGGGTCATCCGCCCACGAGTGATCTGCTTCGTCGTCAGCGGCAGAGGATCCTCACTCATCCCGATCACGGTGACGGTCACCGGTGCGGCCACCTTCGGCAGCATCACCTGCCACAATCCCGAGGTGCCGACGGCATCGATCACATGGCTGAACTTGGCAGGGGCCGAGGCGTCCTCGACGCCGACGGCACCAAGCTCCCGAGCCAGGGCCCGCCTTCCGATATCGAGCTCCATCACCCATGGCTTCGCACCGGCGGCAACGAGCAGCTGAATCACCAGCAGGCCTTGAGAACCAGCCCCGGTCACCAGCACATCTGCCCCTGACGGCACCTCGGACACCGCAGTTGCGGCCCGCGCCACTGCTGTCGGCTCGATCACCGCGAGGGCCTCTGTAGAGGCCGCGACTCCGGTCACCGAATGCACGAACTGCTCCGGGACGGCTACGAGTTCAGCGAGCAGTCCCGGCATATTCATTCCGAGGATCCCCCGACGGGGACACACCGAGGTGGTCCCGGAGGCGCAGGCCTCACACTCCAGACAGGGATAGTTCGGCTCGATGACCACCTGCTCGCCCACCCGGCCAGGATCAACGCCGACACCGACGGCGACCACCTCACCTCCTCCTTCGTGCCCCATAATCCACGGCATCTCAGGGACCGCCCGCGCACCGGACCAGACTCCCAGGTCGGAACCGCAGAGCCCCACCGCGCGCATTCTGACCAGCACCTCACCGACGTCGGGGACAGGGTCAGGCACGGTAGTCAGCTCGACGGTTTCGGGGGCGGTGAGCACTGCCGCTCGCATCGTGGCTCCTGGAGGGGATGGTGGGATCTCTGGACTGGGGGTCTCGGAGGTGAGGTCTGGGGACTGGGAGAACCGGCCCGTCAGGTCCTGAGCAGGGACGCCCGCTGTGCCGCGTGGGCGGCCATACGGATCGTGGTGTCGGCGGTGGGGTAACCTTTGTAGCCGCCGCGACGTTCGATGATCTCGAAGTACACCTGCGAGCCGACGACCTGGGTGAACAGGTGGAAGCATTCTCCACCCTGGACATCACGTTCATAGAGCAGGCTCCGAGCCGAGAGCGCGGCGACGAAGTCATCGTCAAGCCCCAGGCGCGCCTGCAGATCCGCGTAGTGGTTAGCCGGGATGTCCAATACCGGTGCTCCGGATCGGGCCAGTGCCTCCGCCGCCGCGAAGGCGTCATCAGTGTGCAGTGCGATGTGCTGGGGAGAGACGACACCGGGTGACCAGGTGCCACGCCGCAGCACCGAGGCGTTGAGCACCACACCGAGAGTCTCGCCGGAGACGGTCAGCTCCTGGGACCGCACCAGGCCGAAGGGGCCAGCATGCTCAACCGCTTGCGCGTTGGCCACACCGAGGAAGGAACGCATCAGCAGGATCGACTCGTCGAAACGGTCGAAAGGCTGGGTGAGGCTGACATGGTCTATCCGGGTAAGCCCCACGTTGGTCTGCGGTTTCTCGATCTCATCACGCGCGGCGAAGTCCTCAGTCCAGCTCCTCATGCCCTCTGCGCTAGGACACAGGAACAGTCCGGTGCCGTCGGGGATCGCATAGGCCGGCATTGCCGCCTCATCGTCTCCGATCACACGCGGCAGCGGATCCAGGCTGAGCGCCCGGGCACGGGCGTCGGCCGCCTGGGGATTCTCAGTGTGCAACCCGAGGGCGGCCACCCGCGTGAAGGGGTGTGATCTGTCGCTGCAGGTGGTGACATTGATGAGCAGACAGGCACTTCCCTGGTCCCACAGCTCTACCGGTTTGGAGCGGTGATCGGAACGATGGACGAAACCTAAAGCCCGCAGCACTGTGCGCAGACCCAGTGCTGAGCTGGGAGTGGCTTCGATCTCCACGAAGGCGCAGTCGGCAGGGCTCGGGGCTGCGGGGAGTCGGTTCTCTCCCGTATCGTCCCCAGAGGGATCCTGTGCTATACGTGCAGTGAGATCCCTCAGCGATCGATGGGCATCGACGGCAGTGAGCGCTGGAGGCGATTGCCGGAAGACATCGTTGAACACCTCCAGGGACAGCGGTCCCTTATAACCTGCCGCCAACACCGCACCGGTGAACGTGACCAGATCGAACGCTCCCTGCCCGGGAAACAGACGATGATGGCGGCTCCACTGCAGCACGTCCATGTTAAGATGCGGGGCGTCTGCGAGCTGCAGAAAGAAAAGCTTCTCCGCGGGCACCTCCGCAAGGCCATCTAGATCATCGGACCGGGACAGCACATGGAAACTGTCCAGGCACAGCCCCAGGCTGGGATGGTCGGCGCGGCGCACGATCTCCCAGGAATGCTGCCATGTGTTGACTGCGGCTCCCCAAGCCAGTGCCTCATAGGCGATGCGCACCCCGTAGTCAGCGGCGATCTCTGCCAGCTGGCGCAACTGCGCCGCGGCGAGCTCGTCGTCGTCGATGGTGTCCTCAGCCACCGAGGAGCAGATGAGCACCAGATCGCATCCCAGCTCCTCCATTGTGGCGAACACCCGGCGGGCCCGTCGCTGCGTCGCCTCGAACCGGCCCTCAGGGGCACCTTCGACGTCCCGGAACGGCTGGTACAGGTCAATGGTAAGTCCGAGCTCGGCACAAAGTCCCCGGATCTGCATCGGACTCAGAGGCGAGCCCAGAAGATCCGGCTCAAAAAGCTCGACACCGTCGAATCCGGCATGGGCGGCCGCCGCCAGCTTATCCGGCAGAGTGCCGGATAGGCAGACGGTAGCGATCCCGGTGCAGGGATTCATCGAACATCCTCCCTGGAAGGTTCGTGCATCTTCTCTTCCTCCGTCTGCGCCAGCAGAGGTGGCTGACGGCGGGCACGCCAGATCGCGAAACCGATCGATGCCAGGGTCAGCACACCCAGGACCAGCGGGATCGGCTCAAGGAGCCAAACCAGACTCCCATCATGGATGATCATGGCACGGCGGAAACCGCTCTCGGCGATGGGGCCCAGTATCACTCCGATGATCAGCGGAGCCAGGGGGTAGCCGCCTTTGGTCATGACGTAGCCGAGGATGGCCGCGGCGAACATCACAAACACGTCGAAGACGCTGGAACGCACGGCGTAGGAACCGACGACAGCAAGTACGATCACCGCTGGCCAGAGGATCCGAGCAGGTACCCCTTCGATTAGGCGGACCCAGAACGTCGTACCGAACCATCCCAGAACGAACAGCACCACGTAGACCAGGGCAAAGCCGATGAACACACCGTAGATGAGGTCTGGGCTGCCGGTGAAGAGACTCGGTCCCGGCTGGAGTCCGTGCACAGTCAAGGCTCCGATCAGCACGGCAGAGGTGACGTCACCGGGAATGCCGAGGGTCAGCGTGGGCACCATCGCACCTGCCGTGCCGGCGTTCTTCGCCGATTCGGCCGCAGCGATGCCGCGCGGATCGCCCGTCCCGTACTTCGAAGAGTCTTTCGTGAGCCGCTTTGACTCGTTGTAGGCGACGAAAGAGCTGATGTCACCGCCGACGCCGGGGATCACACCGATCACGAAGCCGATCCCAGAGCCGAGCGTTCCCGAGGGTGTCATCCGCCGCAGCCAGGCCGGTGTCGCCCGGAACTTCTCCGGACGCATCTTCAGATCGAGTTTCGCGACCCGTTCGACCTGCAGGAACGCCTCGGAGACGGCGAACAGACCGATCATAAGCGGGATGAACGAGACTCCGGAGAGCAGGTCTGCACTGTCAAAGGTCAGCCGAGGGAAGCCTTGAATCGTGTCCAGTCCGATCATTGCCAGCCCCAGCCCGAGAAAACCGGAAATGAGCCCCTTCACCATGCGGCCCTCAGAGACTGAGGCGATGATCGTCAGGGCGAACAGCGCAAGCATGAAGTTGGCGGCCGATCCGAACCCGAGGGCGAATTCGGCGATGAACGGGGAGAAGAACGCCAGAAGCACCACGCCGACCAGACCACCGATACAGGAGGCCAGTACGGAGATCTTCAGCGCTTGGACACCCTTTCCCTGCTGGGTCATCGCGTGGCCGTCGGCGACCGTCGCCGCCGAGGCAGGGGTACCGGGTGCGCGGATCAGGATCGCCGGGATGGAGCCCGCATAGACGGCACCACCGTAGATACCCAGCAGCAGAACCATCCCTGCCAGCGGTTCTAAGGCAAAGGTGAAGGGCAGCAGCAGGGCCACACCAACAGTGGCAGAGATGCCGGGCAGGGCACCGACGACGATGCCGACGAGCACGCCCAACACGAGCATGAGCAGCACCTGCACATCAGCGACGGCGTTCAGACCGTCCATCCATTCGGTCATGGCAGGACTCCCTCGATGAGGCCAGGGGGCAGGTAGACCCCCAGCGCAGCGGTGAACAGGTAGTAGACAGCCAGAGCGACGACGATGGGCACCGCGATGAGGCGGACCACTCTGCCGATTCCCATGATCAGCATTCCCACGACCATGAAAAGCACTGTGGCGAGGACGAAACCTAACGGTCCCAGCAGGAGGGTGTAACCAAGACCCGCCAGAACCATGAGTGCAGTCCGTAGGCGGGATCCGGGCTCAGGGGCGATCACATGGCGTTCGGCGTTGAAGAGCAGCATCACCCCGAGGACGACCAGAGCGAATCCGATCAGCTGTGGCAGAGCCCCCGTCCCTGGGTCCTCAGGCTGACCCGGCTCCGGAAAGCCGAAGGCGAGAATCAGCAGGACTACACCCAGCACCACCATCACGGCGGCGATGATCCGATCACTCAGCAGCGACGCCGCCGAGGTCCGTTCGGTATCTCCGCTCTTCACTGCTCTCCCAATCCTGCCTGCTCGACGACGTCACCGTAGCGCTCATACTCCTCCTGGAGGAAGGCATCGAACTCCTCGGCGTCCTTGTACTCCTGGGTGAAGCCCAGCGTGTCCATGTAGCTGGAGAACGAGTCGGAGCGACGCGCCTCGTCAAGACATTCATTCAGCTCGCCGATGACATCGTCAGGGGTGTTTTGAGGAGCGAAGAGCCCCAGAATCGCGTAGCTCGTCCAGTCCAGCCCGACTTCCTCGAGCGTAGGGGTCTCGGGAAGGATGTCGACCTGCTCGTCACCTGCGACGGCAAGCGGGCGCAGCTGTCCGTCCTCGACGTAGGGGGCCATCTCAGCGGCACCTACAGTCACCATATCGGTCTCCTCACCGAGGGTTGCCTGCACGGCCGTCGCCGCACCGGAGTAGGGCACGTTGCGCAGGTTCGGCTGTTCGGCGGCCTGAGCGGCCCCGGCGAACCCGATGTGGTAGATCGAACCGGTGCCCGAGCTGGCCACGGTGATGTCCTCATCAGTGGTCAACAATTCGTCGACGTTTTCGATGTCGGAGTCTTCCGGCACTCCGAAGGCCACAGGCTGTTCGCTGTACTGCATGATGCCCCGCACATCTGCCGGTTCGATGGGTGAGACACCGAGGTGGGGCAGGATGGAGAGCTCGATGGCGGCGACGCCGATGGTCGTCCCGTCTGCCGGTGCTGAGGCGACGGACTGGAAACCGACGGTGCCGGAACCGCCGGTCTCGTTTCGCACAACGACGTCCTTGCCGCAGGTCTGCTCGGCCTCGGTGGCAAGTTGCCGTGCAGTGCCGTCGGCCGAACCGCCGGGGGCGAAGGGGACGACGAGGTTGATCTGATTCGTACCCTCGCTCTGGGGATCACCGCCGTCTACACATGCGGTCAGGAGCACGGCGGCTGCAGCGGAGGCAGCGACGGTCTGCGGCACGCGGTAGCCCACCCTGCGGCGTAACCACCGGGGATAGGTCTGTGGTCCTGACATCGCGGCCTCGGAATCTCTCCATCTAGAACGTTCGCTCAGCGAATGCATGTTCGCTTGACGACCATAATCTACAGATGTGACGCCGGTCATGCAATACAAGGCGCCCACTTCTAGGTACACCAACGCACTGAAAGGGGCGGCGGCCTCTCGAGCCGCCGCCCCCGTCGGGCAGCTGATCAGTGGATGAGCAGCGCTTGGTCGGTGCCAGTCAGGCCGGCATCAGCCCCGCCCCTCAGACCTCCTGCTCCTGGGCGGTGCGCCGCACCGCGTCGGCCACTGCCTCGGCGACTCGCGGGTCCAGCGCCGAGGGCACGATGTAGTCAGCCTCCGCCGCAGTGCCCACCACTTCGGCGATGGCCTCAGCCGCGGCCACCTTCATCTGAGCGGTGATCTCCCGGGCGCCGGCATCCAGCGCACCGCGGAAGATGCCGGGGAAGGCCAGCACGTTGTTGATCTGGTTCGGAAAGTCAGAGCGGCCGGTGGCAACCACGGCGGCATGGCGTCCGGCGACGTCGGGCATGACCTCCGGGTCCGGGTTGGACAGGGCGAAGATGATCGCGTTCTCAGCCATGCGCGAGATCGCCTCCTCCGGCACCTTCGAGGAGGAGACCCCCACGAAGACGTCAGCTCCTTCCAGAGCGTCCTCGATGCCGCCGGTCACCCCGCGCGGATTGGTCCGCGGGGCCACCTCAGCCTTCACGCCGGTCAGGTCCTCCCGGCCGGTGTGGATGACGCCCTTGGAGTCAGTGATGACGATGTCACTCACCCCGGACTGCTCCAGGATCTCGGTCACCGCGATGCCGGCAGCTCCGGCGCCGGCGATCACCACGCGCAGCCCTGCCAGCTCCCGGCCGGTCAGCCGGGCAGCATTGATCAGCGCGGCCAACACCACGACGGCGGTGCCGTGCTGGTCGTCATGCATGACCGGGCAGTCGAGGGCTTCCTTGAGCTTGGCCTCCAGCTCGAAGCAGCGCGGCGCACCGACGTCTTCGAGGTTCACCGCACCGAAGGAGGGCCGCAGTCGGACCATGGTCTCCACGATCTCGTCGATGTCCCGGGTGTTGATCACCAGCGGGATCGAGTTCAGGCCGCCGAACTCACGGAAGAGCACGGACTTGCCCTCCATCACGGGCAGAGAGGCCGCCGGGCCGATATCACCGAGGCCGAGCACGGCGGAACCGTCGGAGAGGACGACGACCAGCCGGTCCGCCCAGGTGTGGCTGGAGTGAAGCCCGGGGTCATCCGCGATGGCCCGGGAGACCTTCGCCACACCGGGGGTGTAGGCGATGGACAGGTCCCGCTGAGAGTTCAGCGGCCGCGTACTCTCCACCGAGAGCTTGCCGCCCTCGTGTTCGCGGAAGACCTCGTCGTCGGTGATCGGGGCATGGGGGTTTTCGATGTTCATCTGTTGCAGCTCCTGTGAAGTGTCGTCGGCGTCATTGCCGGTGTCACGCGGACGGATCCGCACGCTGCGCGCAGACCGAGATCGTCGGATGCCGCATCGTCGCAGGGGCCCAGGGGGTGTTCGGACCGATGAGACCCTACTCTGCGGGATCCGCCGGAGAGAGTCCACAGTTCAGCGGAAACGTCTCATCACCTGAGAAGCTCGGATGTCCGAGGAACTCAGGTGATGAGATCATCCCGGCCGCTTCACGGCGACACTCGCGGCGGCACTCGCCGCTGTGCTCACGCCGTCGGCGTGCGCTGATCCCCCAGCCCGTAGCCGATCTCACGTTCGATGGCGCGCTGCGTCCCCCAGAACTTCACCAACACCTGACGGCTCGGCGCCGGACCGAAATAACTGCCCAGCAGATACATCCCCAGCGCGAAGATCGCCGCCGGCAGCACCGGCATCATCCCGAAGGCCAGGACATCGAAGAACTCCGATGCCAGCAGGTAGTAGACCATCCCGCCGGAGATGGAGAGCAGAGCACCCAGCGCATTGCCGCGCTTCCAATACAGCCCCAGGATGAGCGGGACGAAGAGCCCGGCCTCCAGACCACCGATGGCGAAGTTGATGATGAACTGCAGGAAGTCCGGCGGCTGCAGGGACAGCAGCAGCACGATGATGCCGATGCCGAGGCTGACGAAGGTCCCGGCCCGGTACTCCTGCCTGTCCGTCATCTCCGGTTTGATGAACTCCTTCCACAGATCCCGGACGATCGCTCCGGAGACCACGAGGATCATGGAGTCCACGGTGGACATCACCGCCGCCAGGGGTGCAGCCAGCACCGCTCCGGCCAGCGGCCCGGGCAGATGCTCGATGATCATGTGCGGAATCACCAGATCCGCCACCGGCGCCTCCGGGTACAGCGCCTTGCCGACCACGCCCATCGCGCCGAAGCCGATGGTGAAGAGCATGAAGATCGCCGGACCGATGTACAGCGCCCGGTGCAGGCTCTTCGAATCCCGGTACGACATCGCCCGGACGACGATATGCGGTAGGCAGGCCAGCAGGAAGCCGAACATGACGGCGTAGGAGAACATCATCGGCAGGTCGAAGCCGCTGGCGCCGGGCAGCACGAGCAGCTCCGGGTCCACTGTCCGGCTCTCCCGCTCCATCCCGGCGAACCCGCCGACAGTGGTCAGCACGAGGATCCACAGCGCCACTCCGCCCAGCAGCATGATGATGCCCTGTGCCGCGTCGGTGAAGGCTGCGGCGAGGAACCCGCCGATCGAGGTGTAGAGCGCGACGATGAGCGCGAAGACGATCACCAGAATCCAGAACGGGATACCGGTGATCGCCTCCAGCACCCGGGCACCGCCGACGAACTGAGCCACCATATAGGCGACCAGGAAGACCACCATGCAGATCGCAGTCACCAGGGTGACCGCCCGAGACTCATAGCGTTCCTTGAAGAAGTCGGTGAAGGTGATCAGGTTCAGCTTCCGCCCGACGATGGCGAACTTCTTGCCCACCAGCCCCAGGGCGAGGATCGCCGCCGGGACCTGCATCAGCGCACCCCAGATCCAGCCGTATCCTTCCGCGAAGGCCAGGCCGGGCGCCCCGAGGAACGTCCCCGAACTGGCCGCGGAGGCGATGACGGTGAAGATCAGGATGATCGGCCCCAGCGAGCGGCCGCCGATGTAATACCCGCCCGAGGCTGAGGCCTGCTGCTTCGTCCGTCGGAGCGAATAGAGCGCAATGGGGATCATCAGAGCCAGCAGGATGATGATCGGCAGTGCGATGTCCCACCGCATCAACGCTCACCCCTCTGCTGGGCTGAGTGACCCGCGAGTCCGTCGTCCTCAGGCTCGAGGCTGATATCGCGGAAGAGGAAACGCACCATCAGGTACGGGGCGATGAAGCTGGCCACTCCGACGAAGGCGATGCCGCTGTAGAAGAACCACGCCGGGAATCCCATGACGAAGTCCTGTTCAGCCCCGTCGACCCCGGAGCCGAGACCCCAGGCGATGGCGATGGCGATCCCGGTGAACGCCGCCCAATAGCCGATGCATATCCATGTCTCCCTCAGGGAGACTCGGTACCGGGGGTCATGTTCGAAGTCTTCCGACTCCTCTGACCACCGCCTACTGCTCATGGTCTCTGGTCTGCTCATCATGATCCTCTCCGTGGTGTCAGTGCCTAGCGCGGAGCACACGTCCTGCTCGCCGTCGAGTCGGTCGACCGGAGTCGACCACTGGTTCTCCGTTGAGCCATACATGTTCGATGCCCCGCGGCGGTGCCTGGGGCTCCGCGTAGGTGGCACGGTCTTCCAGCCCCTCAAGGTCCACAGCGACGAGATCGGCGAAGTGGCCCTCTCTGACGCGACCCCGGCCCGGCAGGCAGAAGGTGTCCGCGACCAGCGAGGTCATCCGACGCACTGCCTCCTCCAGCTCGAGCAGCCCCCGCTGGCGCACATAGACATCGAGGACCCTGGTGAAGGAGCCGAAGGCCCGCGGATGGGGGCGTCCGCCGGTGCCCTGTGGCAGGCCGTCGCTGCCGATCATCGTCTGCGGGTCGGCCAGCGCCCGCTGCAGGTCCTCTTCGGCCATGATGTGCATGATCATCGTGGCCCGCAGTTCCTCCTCGATCAGCAGGTCCGCCAGCGCATCGACGGGATCCTGCCCACGCAGGTGCGCGATCTGCGCCAGCGAGGCGCCGTCGTAGCGTTGAGTGCCGGAACTGGAGACCACGATGTTCTCCCAGCCGGCGGCCAACGCGTAATTCTCGAAGTCGGCGGTGGGGTCAGCGATCTGCGCCCGGATCTGCTCCCGGCAGCCGGCCGAGCGCAGACGCTCCAGCAGAGGCCGGGTACCCCCGGCATGCATCCACGGAGGCAGCAGCGCGGTGAGCATCGTGCTCGCCGCCGTGTAGGGGTAGACGTCCTGGGTGATGTGCACACCGGCAGCACGGTGGTGGTGCAGGCCCTCGACGACCTCGGCCATCGCACCCCACTGACGACGGTCCGCCACCTTCAGATGGGACAGGTGGCACCGAACGCCTGCCTGCTCGGCGACGCTGAGCGTCTCGTCGATGCTGCGCCTGAGGTGCTGGCCTTCATTGCGCATATGACTCGCGTAGACCGCAGTGGCCGGCAGCGCAGAGGCCAATTCCACGATCTCCTGCGTCCGGCTGTACACCCCGGGCGGGTAGACCAGCCCGGTGGACAGGCCGACGGCGCCGGCGGCGAGCGCCTCGTCGAGCTCTCGTCGCATGATGTGGCGTTCCTGTAATGAGGGCGGACGTTCTTCTAAGCCCATCGCGGCAATGCGCAGCGTGTTGTGGCCGATCAGACTGGCGAAATTCGTGGGAAGCCCAGCCTCAGCGATGTGCTCGAGGAACTGCGGATACGTGGACCAGCACCAGTCGTGCTCCGGAAAAATCCGCCGGACCAGCGACTGGAAACCCTCGATGTTCTCGGCGGCGCGAGGGGCCAGGGTGAAGCCGCAGTTGCCGTTGATCTCGGTGGTCACGCCCTGTGCGGTCTTGGAGGCGTCCGTGTAGTCCAGCAGCGCGGCATTGTCCGAGTGGGCATGAGAGTCGATGAACCCCGGCATCACCGTCAGGCCGCTGAGATCGAGCACCCGGGAGACCCCGTCTGTGGGGATGGACCCCGGCCCGGCGATCGCGGCGATCCGGTCCCCGGAGATCAGCACATCGGCGGGTTCGGCAGGCCTGCCGGTGCCGTCGACGACCGCGGCACCCCGCAGCACTGTGCTGTCCATCGCGCCCCTCTCCCTCAGCTGGATAGCACAGTAGCAAGATCAGGGCACGGGTCTGCGCGACACACGCCGTATGACGCCGCGGCAGCCCGGTCTGCACACTCAGAGACGCTGTGTCCGCAGTTCCTCGATGATGTACTCGGCCTGGCGGATAGCCA
The DNA here is from genome assembly GCF_031470965.1 of Nesterenkonia aerolata. Taxonomy (NCBI): domain Bacteria; kingdom Bacillati; phylum Actinomycetota; class Actinomycetes; order Micrococcales; family Micrococcaceae; genus Nesterenkonia; species Nesterenkonia aerolata. Next base: position 53,824 of record NZ_JAVKGR010000013.1, read on the forward strand.
GTGCGACGATGGTCAGCGTCGGATTGGCCGCCGCCCCGGTGGTGAAGACAGAGCCGTCAGAGATGAACAGGTTGGGCACATCATGAGCACGGCCCCAACGATCGACGACACCGTCCTCCGCCCGTTCACTCATCCGAGCAGTCCCCAGGTTGTGCGTGGACGGGTACGGCGGAGTGCGGTGGGTGCCTGTGGCACCGACCGCCTCGTAGACCTTCTCCCCCGCCTGGTAGCCGTGCTCGCGCATAGCGATGTCATTGGGGTGGTCGTCATAGTGCACGTTGGGAACCGGCAGCCCGTTCTGATCCTTGACTGTGGTGTTCAATGCGACACGGTTGGACTCCTGCGGCATATCTTCACCGACGATCCACATCCCGGCGGTGTGCAGATACTGGTCAATCATCTTGGTGAACTCCGGACCCCAGGAACCGGGCTCGCCGAATGCCGCCATGAACGCGGGGCCCAACGCAATGGTCTCCATGTAGTAGCCACCGGCGAAACCGCGGTCCGGGTCATGTACTGACTCATCAGCGATGACTCCAGCCATCGTCTCCCCGCGGTACATCCGCACCGGCTGGTCAAAATAGCCCCAGACGGTGCCGGTCAGGTGCCGCATATAGTTTCGTCCGACGTGGCCGGAGGAATTCGCCAGGCCCTCGGGGAATGTCGGAGTTCCGGAGAGCAGCAGCAGCCGTGCCGTCTCAATGGCGTTTCCTGCCACACAGACGATCTTCGCCGCCTGTCGATGGAGATTCCCGTCTTTGTCCAGGTAGAGGACGGCATCGACCTTCCCGGAGGCATCGTGGGTGATCTGCACGGCCTGCGACTCCACACGCAGGTCCAGCAGCCCGGTCTCCTCTGCCCGAGGGATCTCACGGACCAACGTGGACCACTTGGAGCCGTTCTTGTCTCCCTGGAAGTTGAACCCGTCCTGTATGGAGGCGGGCCGGCCGTCATACTCCTCAGCATTGGTCGCGTAGGGCCCGGTGGCATAGAAGCGGTAGCCCACCCGTTCGGCACCGTTAGCGAAGACCTTATAGTTGTTGTTCGCCGGCAGCGGTGGGCGCCCGTGGACATGGGTCGACCCCATCGCTTTTTCGGCACGATCGTAGAACGGGGCGATGTCCTCCAACGAGATCGGCCAGTCGATGAGATTCGCGCCTTCGATCCGTCCGTAGGCGCTGCGCGCCTTGAACTCGTGCGCTTTGAACCGCGGGGTGGCCCCGGACCAGTGGGTCGTCGTCCCTCCTACCGCCTTGACGATCCAGGCCGGGAGATTCGGGAAGTCACGAGTGATCCGCCAGGAACCGGAAGTGGTGCGCGGATCCAGCCAGGCCATCTGATTGAAGGCCTCCCATTCATCATTGACGTAGTCATCGCCTGTCAGATACGGGCCGGCCTCTAAGACGACTACGGGAATACCGGCAGCTGTGAGCTCATAGGCCAGCGTTCCTCCCCCGGCACCGGAGCCGATGATGACCACGGCCTCCTCGGCCTGATCCACGGAGAAACCGGTGATGCTGCCACCGGGAGTGTGATTCTCAGATGACCTGGGCATCACTTCTTCACCTCTTCCATATCGGCGCTGGTGGCCCCGGGCTGGTTGGTCGAGTCGGTCGAGGCTGCAGGCACCGGCGGGGCGCCCCCGCCGCCGGGTCCCATCTCGGGAAGCGGCTCATCCGGGTACTCAATACGCGGGTCGGGCAGCCAGTCGAGGTCATCGAATCCACGGGTGATGTAACCGCCCTGATCGAAGGAGGGCCCTTCATATCCCAGGGCTGCCCACACTTCGTGGTCGTCATAGAGATTGAGTACGGTGGTCCGGCGGACGAAACCGAAGAACTCGGTCCCCTCCACGCGCCGCAGCACCCGCAGGGCGGCCTTGTCATCAAGGGAGCGAAAGTCTCCGTCGGCGAGCTGGTTCAGAGACAGCAGCCCCTGGGTCAGCGCCACACGGAACCAGGTCTCACTCTCAGCCTCTTCCAGAATCCTGTCCGCTGTGCGTTCGTAAGGTCCATCCGGTACGCAGTCATGAGGGAAGGCGACGCGCAGCACCCGCAGCAGAGTCTGACGCGCCTCATCGGTCATCTCGACGGCATTCAATGAGGGATATTTCGCGGGAAAAACCATCGTCAGGCTCCTCAGATCAGGCTGCATCACAGACTCGTAGCTCCGGCTCGCAGGTCCGGCGCGGAGGTCGCATCCACGACGTTATGTGATCTCTGACACTCTGAACTAGGCTGATTCTCGTGATACGAGAACACCCAGCTCACTGAGGTCCCGTTATGAGAGGAATGAGGCCCATCGATGTCGAGCATTGCCGTGGTCAGGCGCACCTTCGGTGTGCTGGAGGTCGTCGCCGCCTCGGGCACGGCCACAGCACGCGAAATCGCAGAACGACTGGAGATCCCCCTGCCGTCGGTCTACCGACTGCTGGGAGACCTGGTGGCGAACAACTACGTCGTCCATCTACGCGGCAACGGCGTCTATGAACTGGGGCCCAAGTGCTTCGATCTGGGCCTGGCATTCCGCGACCAGGTCACCGCCCCCACAGCTATTCGACGAGCCGTCGACGAACTTCACCAACGCATCGAAGCAGCCGCCTATTTCGCCGTCTACCGGGGCTCCGACATCATCCTGATCCACCTCTCCGACTGCGAACGCCACCCCCGGCTCCAGCCTCTGCGCTTCGGATTCCACGAGGCCGCCCACGCCACAGCCTTCGGGAAGATCTTGCTGGCCGGGATGGAACCAGAGCACCGGAGCTCATACCTCACAGCACGAGGCATGCCACGGCTGACCGCACACACCACCACCGATCCCGCCGTTCTCGACGAACACCTCTGCGAGGTCTCCCTGCGAGGAATCGCCTGGGAACATGAGGAGTTCCTGGCACATCAGACCTGCGCGGCGGTACCGGTCTACGACAGTCGCGGACTCGGCGTCGGCGCAGTGGCGATCAGCATGCCGGCGGAGCAGGCCGCAGGCCGTCGTCGCAGCATCGAATCCACGCTGCGGGACTATGCCGGACGATGCTCGCGATACCTGCGCTCGGGAGGCATGCCGCTCAGCTGACGATTCTCGTGACACGAGAAGCGCGGTTCATCTGCGCGTCCTGGTAGGCGACGCTGGTGCGAGACCAGCTCATCCCTCCCGCAGCACCGGCACACCTGCCTCACGTATCAAGCCGGTCTCACACCTCAAAGCTCATCTCAGACCTCAAGGAGCAGCCATGATCTTCATCGTCGTCAAGTTTCCCGTGAAGCCCGAGTACGCCGAAGAATGGCCGGAGATCACCCGGAGCTTCACCGAGGCCACACGCGCCGAACCCGGCAATAAATGGTTCGAATGGTCCCGCAGCCTCGAGGACCCGAACGAATACGTACTCGTCGAGGCCTTCGATGACGAAGGCGCCGAGCCACACGTGAACTCCGCGCATTTCCGCGCGGCCACCGCCGATGATGGACCCATGCACCGTGCCTTGGCCGCGACGCCGAAGATCATCTCCCGGCAGATCGACGGTGACGGATGGGATGCCATGGGAGAGATGACGGTGTCCTGAGTCAGGTTCGACGTATTCACTCACCGCCACCTGCCGACTGTTACTCTCGACACACTCAGGTCGCACCCTGGGCCACCGGACCTGCACCCAGTCACGGGAGACGTCATGCCTCAGCTCGCCGCACCCGCCGCTTTGACCACCTCCGGCCTGGAGGATCTGATGGACCCGCAACGGGCGGGCGGCCCGGTGGCGACCCGTCGATCCGCAGACCGCATCCGCTATGCACCCGATGCCTCCCACTATCTGTTCACCCCGGAGATCATCGCCACGCCGCGCAGTATCACTGAGGTTGCCGAGCTGCTGCGCGCCGCAGAGGGCCAGGGCCGGCCGGTGACCTTCCGCTCCGGCGGATCCAGCCTGGCCGGTCAGGCGCAGACCGACGCGATCCTCGCCGACACCCGCAAGCATTTCCAGCAGATCGAGGTCCTCGATGACGGCGCCCGCGTCCGCGTCGGCCCCGGCCTGACGGTCAATCAGGTCAACAACCACCTGCGTCGGCACCGCCACCATCTGGGCCCGGACCCGGCATCGTCCTCAGCGGCGACCATGGGCGGAGTCATCTCCAACAACTCCTCCGGCATGGCCTGCGGCACCGCCCTGAACACCTACCACATGCTCGAATCCGCCGTGCTGGTGTTGCCCTCCGGCACCGTGATCGACACCGCCGATCCTGCCGCCGACCACACGCTGCGCACCTCCGAGCCCCGCATCTACGACGGCCTGCTGCGGCTACGTGACCGCATCCGCAGCAACTCCACATCCGTCGAGCGGCTGGAACACCTGTTCTCCATGAAGAACACACTGGGCTACGGGCTCAACGCCTTCCTCGACTACGACGATCCGGTCCAAATCCTGCTGCACCTGGTGATCGGCGGGGAGGGCACACTGGCCTTCGTTGCCGAGGCAGTCTTCCGTACGGTCCCCACGCAGCCGCTGGCCGCCACCGGACTGCTGTTCTTCGACACCCTCGACGAGGCCAGCGCCGCCCTGCGCGAGGTCAACCGGACTGAGCCGGTCGCCATCGAACTGATGGACGCCACCAGCCTGAAGATCGCCCAGAACTCCGGGGCGCAGGTCGACCAGCTCAACCGCTTCGACGTCGCCGAACATGCCTGCCTGCTCATCGAATACCAGGCCTCCGACGACGATGCGCTGGCCTCCACTCTGGCCCGTGCCGCCGACGCCTTCGACGGATTCTCCCTCTCCGCCGACCCTTCGCTGAGCCGGGATCGGGCCGAACGTGCCGCCCTATGGACAGTACGCAAAGGGCTCTACGCCACTGTGGCAGCAGCCCGCCCGCAGGGTACCGCCGCGCTGCTGGAGGACATCGTCGTCCCCGCGCCGAAGCTGCTGGAGACCTGCCAGGACCTCACCCGGCTGTTCGCCGAGCACGACTACGGCTCCGATGCCTGCATCTTCGGCCACGCCCGAGACGGCAACCTGCACTTCATGCTCACTGAGACCTTTGATACTGAGGCTGGGGTGGCCCGCCATGAACGGTTCACCGAGGATCTGGTATCCATGGTGCTGGGCCACGACGGCTCGCTGAAGGCCGAGCACGGCACCGGCCGGAACATGGCGCCGTTCGTCCGCCGCCAGTACGGCGATGAGCTCTTCGACGTCATGGTGGAGCTCAAGCAGCTGATCGACCCGCAGGGCATCCTCAATCCGGGGATCATCCTCTCCGAAGATCCGTCGTTCCACCTCACCGGGCTGAAGACGAACCCTCCGGTGGAGGAGGAGGTGGACCGGTGCGTGGAATGCGGGTTCTGCGAATCGGTATGCCCCAGCCGTGGGCTGACCACGACGCCGCGGCAGCGGATCGTGCTGCGCCGGGCGATGGTCACCGCGGAGCGGGAGGGCGACCACACCCTGCTGGCCGAGCTGCGTGAGGCCGAGGAGTATGACTCGCTGCAGACCTGCGCGGCCGACGGCATGTGCCAGACCGCCTGCCCTGTTGAAATCAACACCGGTGACCTGGTGAAACGCCTGCGCGCCGAGAACGGCGGACGTGCCGAGCAGGCGATGTGGCGGCAGGCCGCCGAGCATTGGGAGGTCGCCTCCCGGGGTGCCGGGTCGGCGCTGAGCACCGCCAGGCGGCTTCCGACTCCTGTGGTCCGCGGCGCCACGGAGCTGGCCCGTCGCGCTGTGGGCACCGATCAGGTGCCGCTGTACTCCGGTGATCTCCCGGCCGGAGGTGCGAAGCGCCGCCGGACTGAGGACATATGGACCGACTCCTCAAATGCCGATGCCGTGTTCTTCGCAGCCTGCACGTCGGCGATGTTCGGCCCCTCCGGCTCGGGCGAAGGCTCCACTGCGGCGTTCCGCACGCTGTGTGAGCGTGCCGGGGTACGGCTGAGCGTGCCTGTCGGCATCGACTCGATGTGCTGTTCCACGCCGTGGAGCTCCAAAGGGATGAAATCCGGGTTCGCTCAGATGCGCGAGAAGGTGCTGCCGGCCCTGTGGCGGGCTTCAGACCACGGGCGGCTGCCGGTGGTCTGCGACGCCTCCTCCTGCTCCGAGGGGCTGCATCACATGCTCTCGACTGCTGTGGCCGAACATTCGGAGTACGCGGAGCTGCGCATCGTCGATGCCGTGCAGTTCGTGACCGAAAAGGTGATGCCGTCGCTGCCGGTGGCGGAACGGATTCCTTCGCTGACCCTGCACCCGACCTGCGCCTCCACCCGGTCTGGGACCAATGCCCATCTCACCGCTCTGGGTGAGCTGCTGGCTCAGGACGTGATCGTCCCGGCCGCCTGGGGCTGCTGCGGATTCGCTGGGGATCGAGGCCTGCTGCACCCGGAGCTCACCGCCTCGGCCACCGCGCAGGAGGCCGCTGAGGTGCAAGGCTGCGCGACCACAGCCTATGCCTCTTCGAACCGGACCTGTGAGATCGGGATGTCCCGGGCCACCGGCCAGGAATACCAGCACATCATCGAGCTGGCGGAGCAGCTGACCCGGTAGTATCCGGGCCGAAGCGGCAGCTTCAGCTACGAATGTGCGTCGGGCTGCGATATAGAGACAGCCCGACGCACATCTATAGCAGAGCCACGGGGAACCCCCTGATACCTGGCTCGTAGCCCTCACCGCGTGGACCGCCTGAGGCCGATACACTCCCGACATGCCCACCCAGACTCCGCACGAGCCCGCCTCCGCATCCGCACCCCGCCGCGTTCTGATCACCGGGTTCGCGCCCTTCGATGGGGCAGACCGCAACCCCTCCTGGGATCTCGCCGAACAGCTGGCCACCCGGGCGGCGGCGGGCGAGCTGGTGGCCCAGTCCGAGGCGGAGTCCTCGGGCGCGGCTCTGGAGCTGCAGACCATGCTTCTACCGGTCGAGTTCGAGACGGCAGGGGCCCTCCTGTGCACACGTCTGGAGGAGCTGACCAGAGCAGGTGAGATGCCGGAGGTCGTCGTCGCCCTGGGCCTGGCCGGTGGGACCGATGCCGTCGCGCTGGAACGTGTGGGCATCAACCTGCGCGATGCACGCATCCCGGACAATGCGGGATCGCAACCGGTGGATGAGCCGGTCCGGGCCGACGGGGATGGTGCCCGCTTTGCCACTCTGCGTCTGAAGGCGGCGCACGCGCGCATCGCCGCTGCGGGGATCCCCGTCCGGCTGTCACTGAGCGCAGGGACCTTCGTCTGCAATGACGTGCTCTACACGCTGATGGACCACCTCTCACGCACCGGTGCAGACACGCGCGGAGGCTTCGTGCACGTCCCCGATCTGCACGCGGAGCAGACCTCGGTGAGCCTCCAACAGGCGGTGCACGCAGTGGACCTGCTGATCGCCGAAAGCCTGCACGCCGGCCCGGACACCGCCATCCCGGGCGGCACCCTCCACTAACCACCCATGTTTATCCGAATCCTCTGCGTGATCCGGTCTCTATAAGGCACGGATACTGCAGAGGGTTCGGATAAACGTGGGTGAGATGGGTGGGGCGGGTTACTCGGAGCCGCCGTAGGCCTCGGCATAGATCTCACGCAGACTGCGCTTATTGATCTTGCCCACGGAGGTGCGGGCGATCTCCTCGACGATCTCCACCCGCTCAGGCAGCTGCCAGTCCGCGAAATCCTTGCGCAGCACCTGGTGCACCAGCTCCGTGGTCACCTGCGCGCCTTCAACCGGCACCACCAGCACCAGCGGGCGCTCACCCCACTTCGGGTGTGGCACACCGACGACGGCGACGTCGGCCACATCACCATGCCCGGCCAATGTGTTCTCCATATCGATGGAGGAGATCCACTCCCCACCGGACTTGATGACGTCCTTCAGCCGGTCGGTCACCTTCAGGTACCCGTCGGCGTCGACGGTGCCGGCGTCACCGGAGCGCCAGTATCCCTCCTCGTCGAAGGCACTCTCATTGGCCTCCGGGTTCTCGAAATAGGACTTCGTGATCCACGGGCCGCGCAGGCAGATCTCTCCGACGGACTTGCCGTCGAAGGGCAGCGGTTCGCCCAGCGGATCAGCGATCTTCACATCCACACCGATGACCGCCAGCCCCTGGGAGCGGCGCAGGTCCCACCGCTGTTCCTCATCCATCGAGGCCGCCAGCGTCGGCAGGATGCGGTTGACAGTCGCGATCGGGGAGGTCTCCGTGGCCCCGTAGGCGTGGATGACTTCTGCGCCGGTGAGCTCATAGATGCCGCGCATCAGCGAGATCGGCGGCTCCGAGGCGCCGCAGACGAATCGGGCACGGCTGAGGTCCGGTGCCTGCTCCATCTGGCGGAACCGGTGCAGGACCGGGTTCAGAATCGCCGGGGCCGCCGGTGCCACGGTCACCTCGTACTCAGCCATGGCATCGACCAGCATCGGGGTGTCCTGCATGGTGAACCGGCCGGGAAGCACGATGCGCGCGCCGGTCTTCACCGCGGCGAACGGCAGGCCCCAGCATTGGACGTGGAACATCGGGGTCAGCAGCATGACCGTGTCGTCCAGGCGCATGCACAGGTTGGTGGCGATGGCGTCGGCATGCAGCCAGGTGGAGCGGTGTGAGTAGAACACACCCTTGGGTCGGCCGGTGGTTCCTGTGGTGAAGCAGGCTCCGGAGGCTGAGCGCTCGTCGACGTTGGGCAGCTCCTCCAACGGCGGATTATGCGTGGAGACGGAGTCATAGGAGTGAACGTTGTGCAGCCGGCTCTGCGCGGCCGAGAGCGGATGATCGGTGGCGATGAACCAGCGGGAGACCGATCCGCTGAGGTGCTTCTCCACTTCACCGGCGAGCTGGGCGAGCGATTCGTCGACGATGATGTGGGTGACCTGGGACTGCTCGACGACGTAGGCGATGTCCTTCGGCGAGAGCCGCAGGTTCAGCTGGACCATCGTGGCGCCCAGGGCGGGCACGGCGAAGTAGGACTCGAAGTGACGGATGTCGTTCCACATCAGCAGACCGACGCGGGTTCCCGGCTCGACCCCGTATTCGCGCAGTCCAGCGGCGACGCGGCGGATGCGCCGCCAGGTCTCGGCGTAGGTCGTGGTGTGCCACTGGCCGTCCTGGTTGCGGTAGACGATCTCTTGGGAGGCGAAGCTGCGGGCCGCGTCGGCGAAGAGCCGGGTGGTGGTGAGCTGTTCGTCGTCGCCCATGGTGGAGGCGGTGCCGAAGATGGTCGGGCGTCCGGCAGGAGGGTTCTGCCGGTGGTGGTCAGCAGCTGAGCCTGTGCTCATGGCGGTCATCCTTCCGATGCGTGATCCACGCCACTTCTGCAGCGGTGAGGATGAGGTTACACACGCCGAGCCCCTCAGAACAACGACCACCAGACACGTTTATCCGAAATGCTTCAGAGATCCGTGCCCAATAGCATTCGGATTCCGCAGGGAGTTCGGACAAACGTGGGTGGGTGGGGGATATCCTGAGCCGCGATGAGTGCGAAGAAGAAACAGGCCGCGGGGAAGGGTGGCCAACGTGGGCAGACCCCCGGGAAGGGGACGAAGCGTGCGCAGACGACGAGGCGGGGCGATATCGGGCGCAGGCGCAGCACCCACACGCCGCAGGACCGCTGGCGCATCGCGCGCTACCTGTGGGCCACTGTCGCCGCGCTGCTCATCGCCGCCCTGCTGCTGGAGGCCACTATGGTGTGGATGCTCGGCGTCGGGTTATGGATGCTCGCCAACGCCGAACTGCTCGGGCTGTGGATGGTCGTCGTCGGTTATGTCCTCGCCTGCATCCCCTGGGCGATCGGCCTGCTCATCGCCACCGGCCGCTTCTGGCTCGCCATGACCCACGCCCTGTGGATCGGCATCGCCTACTCCGTGCTCGGGGTGCTGCTGCTGGACCAGGTCATCGGGCTCGGCTGACCCGCCGGCCCCAGCTCAGAACCCGACGACGACAACCCGGTAGACGATGCAGCCCACCGCGAAGAACCCAGCCACCGTGACGAAGACGTTCGAGCCCAGCCCGCGGAACCGGCGCAGCGCCTCGAACCGGTGGATCGCGTACATCGGCATCAGATAAAGCACCAGGGCCATCACCGGCCCGACGAGCGTCTCGATCATGTCCAGCACACCCAGGTCCGCCACGGCCGCGCCCCAGGTCAGCAGGAAGATGAACACCGCCACTGATCCGCGCACCGCCTTCTCCGAGGGGGTGCGGCCCATCGCCTTCACCCCGGAGCGCACCAGCCCCGCCGTGCCTTCAGCGGCTCCGAGATAGTGGCCGAAGAAGGACGAGCTGATCGCCGCGATCGCCACGGCCGGGCCGAGATAGGCGATGATCGGGCTGTCCAGGGTCTGCGCCAGATAGGAGAGCACCGGCAGGTTCGCATCCCGGGCCTCACGCAGCCCGTCCACGCCCAGGGCCAGCACACAGGACCACACGAAACCCATGGTGAAGATCACCAGCAGCGCAGTGGTGCGCCGCAGCACGACAGTGGCCCGCGCATCGGCCTCACCCTGATACCGGCGCTGCATGGCCAGAGTGAACTGGGAGACCGCCGCGGCGAAATAGAAAGCGAAGATCAGCACGGGGATCACCAGGATCAGGGCGCTGATCATCCGCGCCGGTGACTGCTCCGCACTGAGGAACACCCCGAAGTCCCAGTGCGGGATGAGGAACACGCTGATACCCAGCAGGATGGCGATCAGCGGGTAGACCAGCCACTGCATCGCTACCAGCATGATGCGCTGCCCCAGGATCATCACCAGCATCAGCACCGCGACGAGGACCCCGGAGAGCAGCCAGCGCGACGGAGAGGCCAGGCCCAGCTGCACGGTGAGCAGGTCATCGACAGTGTTGGTGATCGCGATGCCGTAGATCATTACGATCGGCAGGATGGAGAGCAGGTACAGCACTGTGATGACCTGCCCGGCAGCTTCGCCGAAGAGGTCGCGGGCGACGACGGTGATGTCCGAGCCGGGGTGGTCGGAGGCGGAGACGAACCGGGAGAGCCCGCGGTGGGCGAGGTAGGTCATCGGGCCGATCAGCACGGTGGCGACCACCAGCGGCCACAGCCCTCCGGCACCGGCGTTGATCGGCAGGAAGAGGATGCCCGCACCCACGGCGGTGCCGAAGAGGGAGACCATCCAGGTGCGCTCGAACCTCCGGTCCGGTGCGTGGTGCTCCGCCTCAGGGCCGGTGGCCGCAGAGCCTCCAGCATCGGGGCGCGCGGCGGCTGCGCCGTCGCCGGATGCCCGGTCGGTGGGTCCTGTGCTCATGCCGGTGACTTTCTCTGCAGTGGTGGAGGATGGGGGTTCTCGCCGATGGTCGTGATCCGTGCCGACCCCCTGAGCAGGGCCGACACCCTGGGAATCGTACCCTGCCCGCCGCAGTCCCCCGCGGAGTCCTCACCCGTGCCCACCGCGGCCGCAGAGCAGGGCCGTTGCCTCATCCGTGGCAACTTTCCTCCACACGAGGGGTAGTTTGCGTTCGCAAAGTCCGGTACGGTGGGGCGGAAGGATCACAGCAGCGGCGCACACGACGGCGGCTCTAGGGCGTGTCTCCTATGTGCGTAGGCAGGCGATGATGGCGCAGAGGACTACT